>NC_015259.1:495000-630000 GCF_000192745.1 Polymorphum gilvum SL003B-26A1 | reverse complement strand
GTCATTCCGGTCCTCGCGCAAGCGGGAATTAGTCGATTTTTCGAACCCACGGCAGCCTCACCCCAACCCGGGGCATGGCCGTGGCGTATCTGCAGGTCTGCGGCCTCCCCCGATCGATTGCACGGAGCGCTCATGCAGAGCAAGGAACTCGTCGTCGTCGCCCAGATCTTCATTTCCCTTCTGATGGCCCTGTTCATGACCGGGCTGTTCAGCCTTCTCGAGTCAGGCCCTAGCACCGAATGGCTGCGCCATTGGGGCCTTGCCTTCGTCACCGCCTGGCCGATCGCCTTCTGCGCCTCGCTGGTGATCGGCCCGATCGGCTTCCGCATCGCCGTGTTCGTCCTGTCGCGCCGGTCCGACACCTAAGGACGGCGCAGGCCGCAAGGTCCGTCTGGAGCCGGAGCAGCAGGCGCCTGTGCCTGGGATCCGTCTTTCGAGACAGACCTTCAGGGTTCCTCGGGACGAACGTCCGCCACACTCTCGGAGGTTTTCCCGGGCGAGCGCAGAGCTCGCCCCCTAGTCTTTGAGCCCATCGGCACCGCCGCGGGCGGTGAGGGCTTCGGCAACGTGGTCGGACAGGGCGAGCGCCTGAAGGGCGAAGGGGGCGACGAGGCGCCAACTGGTGCGCCCGCCGGTGCGCGCCTGGTAGGCCTCGCGCAGTCCGGCGAAGACGGCCAGCAACACCGGCACGAAGCGCAGCACAAGGGTGACGGCAAGCGCGGGCTTGCGCGGCGACAGGCCGATGAGCCGCATCGGCGCAAACAGGGGCGCGACCGCGTCCAGCATGTCGTCCATGCGCGTCGTCACGCTGACGAAATTGGCCAGCAGCACCATGACCAGGAGCCGCAGCACGGCGACGACGCCATCCGTCAGCGAACCGCCGATCCAGTGCAGTGCGAGGATGACGGCGAGCACAAGGGCGAGCGGACGCACCGCCGCGACCTGGGCAAGGCCGTCGCGGCCGAGCGCCCCATAGAGGCCGAGCACGCCGGCGAGCAGGGCTGCCAGCACCAGCGGATCAGAGGCCGGCAGCAGCGCCATGCCGGCGGCGGCCAGCCCGACCAGTTTCAACCGCGGCGGCAGCCGGTGGGCCCAGGACCGGCGCGCCAGATAGAGAGAGATCATGCCGCCGCCCCGTCGTCGAGCGCCGCGCGTCGCTCGATGTCGGCGAGATAGGCTGGCAGCACCTCACCGGGCACGCCATCCATGCGCAGCCGCCCGTCCTCCAGCCACAGCACCCGGTCAAAGGCCTGGACGAGGCGCAGGTCGTGGCTGATCATGACCATCTTCTGGGGCAGCGCCTCGAGCCGAGCCATCAGACGCCGCGTCGACAGGCCGTCGAGGCTGGAGAACGGTTCGTCGAGGACGAGCAGTTGCGGCTGCATGACCACCACCGCGAGGATGCAGATGAGCTGCTTCTGGCCTTCGGACAGATCGAGGAAGGGCTTCTGCGCCAGCCCGGCACAGCCCTGCGCCTCCAGAAAGGCCAGCGCCTCGGCGCGCGCGGCCTTTCGCTCGCGCCCAAGTTGGGTCAGGCCGAAGGCGATCTCTTCCTCCACGGTCGGGAAGATCGCCTGGTGGTCCGGGTTCTGGAACACAAATCCAACGTGGCGCGGCAGGGTCTCGCGTACGGTGCGCGTCTCGGCGCCGAAGACGCGCACCGAGCCTGCCTCCGGCAGCAGCAAGCCGTTGAGCAGGCGAGCGAAGCTCGACTTGCCCGAGCCGTTGAGGCCGACCACGGCGACCCGGCGCTCGCTGAGGGTCAGCGACAGGTCGGCGAGCACGGTGCGCCCGCCGCGCGTGACCCGGACGGCGTCGAAGACGGCATAATCCGCGCGGCGCGGGTCGCAGGCCGCCTTCGCCTTGCGCGCCTTGTCAGGTTGCGCCGTCCAGAATGCCATCGCCCCGTCGTCTCCGCCCGCCAGCATGGCGGTCAAAAGCTTATTTCCCGGCGCGCCCGCCTTGTCAAAGGCATCGAAGTCCAAGAGCGTGCAATCGCCCGCGCCGCCGTGACGGGACGAGGAAAGGCGCAGCCGGGCTGTTTGCTGGAACGGCCTTGGGTTTAGGCGCGCGACGTCGGCTACTGGGGTTCCTGCGGCGCCACGAAGAAGTCCCAGACGACAAGGACCAGGGTGCCGATGACCAGCAGCCCGAGATCCAGTCGCTGCAGCTTCCAGGCGAGGATGCCGAGGAACGCCGCCAGAAGCGCAACGGCCAGCACGGCGAGAACACGATCGAGCATGGCTTTATCCCTCCTGTCCTGACGCGAGATGGGCGCCGAGCCAACGTGCCGTTCGCAGCAGCCGCGCATCGTCTCCGCGCCGGCCGATCAGTTGCAGCCCCATCGGCAAACCGTTCGGAGCAGCGAACAGCGGCAGCGTGACGACCGGCGTACCGCACAGCGTCCACAGGCCGTTGAAGGCCGAGGGACCGGTCGAGGCAAGCCCCTTGGGTGCGGCGCCGGGTGTCGACGGCATGGCGATCGCGTCGCAGCGGTCGAAGATCTCGTCCAGCGCGCTGTTGAGGATGCCGGGCCAGTCGAGCGCGGAGAGATAGTCGCGCGCCGGGATCGCCTTGCCGGCATCGATCGCCGCCAGCGTCTCCTCCGACAGGGCGTCGCGGCCGCGCCGCTCGTAGGAATAATAGCACTTCGCCATCTCGGCGAAATTAATAATTTCGCGCTGGCGCAGGGCATCGCCGAACATCGGCGGCAGTGCGATCTCGAATCCCGCCTCGCCGAGCAGGCCGGACAGTTCCGCGAAGGCACCGGCGGTGTCTTGGTCCGGCAGCGGGTCGACCGGAAGCTTCGGCAGCAGGGCCAGTGTCGGGCGCACGGGCGCCCTGGCGAGCGCGGTGTCGAGGAGGCGGGGCGGAGGGGTCGGCCGAGTCGAGCGGTCGGCCGGGTCATCGCAGAACAGCGTCTCGGCAAGCAGGGCGGCGGCCTCGACGCTGGTCGCGAAGACGCCGACCGTATCGAGCGTCGGCGATTGCTGCAGGATGCCGGTGCGCGGAATCGCGCCGAAGCTCGGCTTGAAGCCGACGATGCCGCAATAGGCAGCCGGGCGAATCACCGAGCCGCCGGTCTGGGTGCCGAGCGCCAGCGGCACCATGCCGGCGGCGACGGCGGCGGCCGAGCCGGACGAGGATCCGCCCGGCGTGTGGCCCGGATCGTGCGGGTTGCGTGTCTTGCCCGGATGCAGGAAGGCAAGCTCAGCCGTTACCGTCTTGCCCATGATCAGGGCGCCGGCCGCCTTCAGGCGTCGGACCACGGTTGCGTCCTCGACTGGAACGCGCCCGGCGTCGAGCGCCGTGCCGTTCTCGGTCGGGATGCGCGCCGTGTCGATAACGTCCTTGAGGGCGACGGGAAGGCCGTGCAACGGGCCGATCGGGCGCCCGGATGTCCGCAGCGCGTCGAGGCGGGCCGCCTCCGCCATGACGTGCTCCTCGTCCAGCCAAGCCCAGGCCTGCACCTCGCCTTCACGTTCGGCGACGCGGGATATGCAGGCACGCGCCAACTCGCCGGCACGCACCGCCCCGCTGGCCAGCCTGTCGCGCAAGGTCAGCGTGTCGAGGGCGAGCAGGCTGTCCGTCCGCGCGTTTGCTCTAGCGGCCATAGAAGGCCTCCGGCAGATGGAACACGACCTGCGGGAAGATGTAGATCGTGGCCATCGCCATGAACACCATGAACAGGAACGGCATCACGCCCGAGAAGATGTGCGTCAGCTTGATCTGGGGCGGGGCGATGCCCTTCAGGTAATAGGCCGACATCGCCATCGGCGGGGTCAGGAACGAAGTCTGCAGGTTCAGCGCGACCAGGATGCCGAAGAACAGCGGATCGATCCCGAACATGGGCAGCAGCGGCAGGAAGATCGGCACGAAGATGATGATGATCTCCGACCACTCCAGCGGCCAGCCGAGCAGGAAGATGATCAGCTGCGCCAGCAGTAGGAACTGCAGCGGGGTCAGGTTCAGGCCGCTGACGAATTCCGAGATCAGGTGCTCGCCGCCGAGATAGGAGAACACTGACGAGAAGGTGTAGGAGCCGACGAACAGCCAGCACACCATCGCGGTCGTGCGGACGGTCAGGTAGACCGATTCGCGCAGCCGGTCGAAGGTCATCGCCCGGTAGGCGAAGGCCAGGATCATGCCGCCGAGCGCGCCGATCGAGGCCGCCTCGGTGGGCGTCGCCAGGCCGAACAGGATCGAACCGAGCACGGCCAGGATCAGGAACGCCAGCGGGAAGAAGGACGTCGCCAGCATCCACAGCACCCTGGCGAGGGGGACGTCCGGCACCTCCTCCTTGGTCGGTTTCGGCGCCACGCTCGGCTGCAGGATCGAGCGGCCGACGACATAGACCAGGTAGAAGCCGACCAGCACGAGACCCGGCAGCAGCGCCGCCGCATAGAGGCGCACGATCGAGACGCCGGATGCGGCCGCATAGACGATCAGCATGATCGAGGGCGGAATGAGGATGCCGAGTGTGCCCCCGGCGCAAATGATGCCGCTGGCGAAGCGCGGGTCGTAGCGGGCCTTGAGCATCGCGGGCAGGGCCAGCAGGCCCATCAGGGTGACCACCGCGCCGACGATGCCGGTGGCGGTGGCGAACAGGGCGCAGGTCACCAGTGCGGCGACACCCATCGACCCGGGAATGCTCTTCGACGCGACGTTGAGGGTCGAGAACAGGCGGTCGACGATGTTGGCGCGCTCGACCACGTAGCCCATGAACAGGAACAGGGGCACCGCGGTCAGCACCTCGTTGGACATCACCGTGTAGGTCTGGTTGATGAACAGGTCGAAGATGCGGTTGTTGTAGAAGCCTTCGATCCATGTCGTGGTCGAGGTCCAGGCGTCGGCGTCCTCGGACAGCCGGTTGAAGGCCCGCCACATGCGCGCGCCGTCGAAATAGGCGTAGTATCCGAAGCCGATGCCCAGGGCCATCAGGGTGAACGCGATCGGAAAGCCCAGAAACACCAGAAGAATGAAGATGCCCAGCATCATCAGGGCGACTTGAGGGTCGGTCACGCTCAGTCCTCCATGCAGGCTGTGCCTGCCCGACGGTTGTTCTTGTCTAGCGGGAGTGCGGCAGGTCGCCGTGTTGCTGGATCAGCACCGCCTCGGTCTCCTCGACGTCGTGGGCGGCGGCGCGCCAGCGGCCTTCGCGCAGGCACAGGATGCACCGGCAGACCTGGGCAAGTCCCTGGATGAACAGCAGGATCCCGGCGGCCACGATTACCGTCTTGAACTGGTAGATCGGCACGCCGGCCGGGCTGTTGACGCTGACCTCGGCATACCCCCAGGAGCGGGAGGCGTATTTCCAGCCCGAGAAGATCAGCGCCAGGATGCCCGGGAAGAAGAACAGCACGTAGAGCACCAGGTCGACTGCCGCCTGGGTGCGCGGCTTCCACAGCCGGTAGACGAAGTCGCCGCGCACGTGCCCCCCGCGCGACAGCGTGTAGGCGCCGCCCATCATGAACAGCGTGCCGTACATGATAAAGGACACGTCGAGCGCCCAGGGCGTCGGCCGGTTGATCAGGTAACGGGAGAATACCTCGTAGCTCATGCCGAGGGTCATCAGCACGATCAGCCAGCCGAAAACCTTGCCGAACATGGCCGACAACTGGTCGGCGAACTGGATGAACCGGAGCATCGGTCGTTCCATTCACGGTGGGGTGCACGGGGGAAAGGGGGCGCCGGCGGCGCCCCCTGGTTTGGCGGGACGGTGTCCGCAGCCGGTCAGAGCTTGAGCTTGCCCGGGAAGTAGTGCTCGTAGGCGAGCGCCAGGTCTGGGGCGTTCATCAGCTCGTAATAGGCGACCTTGTCGACCCAGGCGCGCTGGCTGTCCATCACCTTCTTGGAGAACGGATCCTCCTCGAGCTGGGCGATGATCTTGTCCCAGGCCTCGAGCTGCGCGGCCAGGATATCCTTCGACGTGCGGTGCACGGTGACGCCCAGCTCATTCTGGATCTTCTGCAGGTCGTTGGAGTAGTTCTCCATCGCCAGCGCGGTGTTGGAGGTCGAGGCGGCCTCGACGCCGTACTTGACGATCGCCTGCAGGTCCGGATCAAGGTCGTCGAAGAAGTCCTTGTTGAACAGGAACTCGAAGCTCTCCGAGGCCTGGTGGTAGGACGACAGATAATAGTTCTTGGCCACGTCCGGGGCACCGAAGCGCAGGTCCGAGGACGGGTTGTTGAACTCGAAGGCGTCGATCACGCCGCGCTCCATCGCCGGCACGATCTCGCCGCCGGGCAGCTGGGCGACGCTCATGCCCATGGCCTGCAGCAGGTCGGCGGCCAGGCCGACAGTACGGTACTTGAAGCCCTGCAGGTCGGCGGCGGTGTTGACCTCGCCCTTGAACCAGCCGAACGGCTGCGCCGGCATCGGGAAGCCCATGAAGCCGTAAACGTTGAGGCCGAGGATGTCCTGGGTCAGTTCGCGGTAGAGATCCGCGCCGCCGCCCTGGTAGAACCAGCCGAGCATGGTGGTCGCCGAACCGCCGAACACCGGGCCGGTACCGAAGAACGAGGCGGCCTTGCTCTTGCCGTACCAGTAGACCGGAACGGTGTGGGCGGCGTCGATGACGCCGTCGTTGACGGCGTCCATCACCTGGAAGGCGCCGACAACCGCGCCGGCCGGCATCAGGTCGATCTTGAGACGGCCGCCGGACATTTCCTCGACGCGGGTCGTGTACTCGCGCGCGAAGTCCATCCAGATGTCCGACGACGGCCAGGACGTCTGCATCTTGACGACGAGCGGAGCCTGCGCGAGCACCGCGGGAGCGGCCAGGGCCGTTCCGGCCGCGGCGCCGCCGGCGAGGGCGCCGGTACGCAGGAACGAACGGCGGGTCACCGCCGGAGTCGGCGTTTCTGTCTTTGCGGCAGTCATGGTTTCCTCCCCATTCTGTGACGCACTATGGAATGCAAATCCGTGTCTCGATCGTGTGGTTTCCTCCCACGAGACGGCCCAAGTGTATGCGCGGCACGGGGTATGGCAAGCTAAAACGCCCGCCGACGCCGGGCTTTTTCGCTGTTCCGAAAACTATCTCTTTTTCAATTATGGAAAAGATCGCCGAATTTCTTCTATTTCTCGTTGGCAAACCTGTCGGCGCCGGAGGTGCGGCCGGCGCGCGCCCGAAGGGGCTTCCCGGTGGCCCCGAATGTGCTATCGCACGGGGTACGGACCCGGCCGGCGCGATGCCAGTCGCCGGTCCGCCGTCCCGAACCTGCGCCCCGGACAAGGAGGACCGCGCGATGATCCCGCTGCCGACCGTCATGGTCGCCCCCAACGGCGCCCGCCGCACCAAGGCCGACCATCCGGCGCTGCCAGTGACCATCCCGGAGATCGTCGCCACCGCCGCGGCCTGCCATGCCGAGGGCGCCGGCGCGATCCATGCCCATGTCCGCGACGCCGCCGGCCGCCACGTGCTCGACGCCGGCCTCTATCTGGAACTGATGTCGGAACTGGGCAGGACCGTGCCGCAAATGCTGGTCCAGATCACCACCGAGGCGGTGGATATCTATACCCCGGAGCAGCAGCGTGCCCTGGTGCGCGCGGTACGGCCCGCGGCGGTGTCGGTTGCCCTGCGGGAGATGGTGCCGGATGTCGAAGAGGAACCGGCCGCCGGCACCTTCTATGCCGAGACCCGGGAGGCAGGGATTGCGGTCCAGCACATCTTGTACGACGTCGCCGACCTCCGCCGCTTCCTGGCGCTTGCCGCAGCCGGCGTGGTTCCGGGACCTACGCATCAGGTGCTGTTCGTGCTCGGCCGCTACGCCGTCGACCAGCAGAGCGCACCCGCCGACCTCGACCCCTTCCTCGCCGTGCTCGACACGGCGCGCGCTACGAGCGCGCTTCCGGCGCTCGACTGGGCCGTGTGCGCCTTCGGCCGCCACGAGACGGAGTGTCTGGTCTCTGCCGTCGCGCGCGGCGGCAAGGCGCGTATCGGCTTCGAGAATTCGCTGTGGAACGCCGACGGTTCGCTCGCGCGCGACAATGCCGAGCGCGTGCGCGAGCTGGTCGGCAGGCTCAGGACCCGGGCCTTGCCGTGATATCGCCGGCCCCGCCGACCGGGATCGCAGTGCCAAGGTCGCATGCCGACCGGACTTTCCCCGCGCCAGCCATGTGCTAAAACCCGATCCGCGCCGAACCGGCGCGGCATCCCGTCCCGACGCAGGCCCATCATCCGGAGTGACCGCGTGACCACGAAATCCTTTGTTCTGACCCTGTCCTGCGAAGACCGTCCGGGCATCGTCGCCGCCGTGACCACGGAACTGGCGGATCTGGGCGCCAACATCGCCGAGAGCGACCAGTTCTGGGATCAGGTCACCAACCGCTTCTTCATGCGCATCGCTTTCATCGCGCCCGAGGGTGTCGGCCGCGAGGCGATCGAGAAGGCGCTGTCGCCGGCCATCGCCCGATTCGACATGAAGACCACGCTGGTCGACCGGTCGGTGCGGCCGAAGATGATCATCATGGTGTCGAAGTTCGACCACGCGCTGCTGCACCTGCTCTACCAGATCCGCGTCGGCTGGCTGGAGGCGGAGGTGGTCGCCATCGTCTCCAACCACGAGGACAGCCGGCGCACCGCCGACTACGAGGACGTACCGTTTCATCACTGGCCGGTAACCAAGGCCAACAAGGCCGAGCAGGAGGAAAAGCTGCTGACGCTGGTCAAGGACACCGGCGCCGACCTCGTCGTGCTCGCCCGCTACATGCAGATCCTGTCGGATTCGCTGTCGAAGCGGCTGTTCGGCAAGGTGATCAACATCCACCACTCATTCCTGCCGAGCTTCAAGGGTGCGCGCCCCTACCACCAGGCGCACGAGCGCGGGGTCAAGATGATCGGCGCCACTGCCCATTACGTCACCGCCGATCTCGACGAGGGGCCGATCATCGAGCAGGATGTGGAACGGGTGAACCACTCGCTTTCGGCCGCCGACTTCGCGGCCCGCGGTCGCGACATCGAGGCGCGCGTGCTCGCCCGGGCGGTTAAGTATCATCTGGAAAGCCGGGTCATGATCGTCGGCACCAAGACCATCGTCTTCACCCGCTGACCGGTCCGGAGGTCCCACTCACGGTTTCGACGGAAGACACCAGATCGCCGCGAGCCGCAACGACCGGCCGCTGACTCAGCTGCGAGGGGACGTGGTGTTGGACGACGCGCGGCGGCGCGGGCCGGCAAACGAACGCCCCTCCGGCGACGTGCAGGGCCCGGGTCTCGCGAGGCGCTCCCGGGGGTGACCTGGGGAGGACTGCTCCGACCCTGCCTTGCGTTCGCCCGGGATGACTTCCCAGAAGCGTTGCCAAAAGGCTGTCCCCTTACACTGCCGTTGCCCGGCTCTCGCGGTGATGGTCCGTGGCGACGGCGGTGGGAGAGGCATCACACGCCCCCAGGACAGACGCGCGTCAGTGGATCAGCGGCAGCAGACTGTCGATGCTGGCCTTGGCGTCGCCGTAGAACATGCGCGTGTTGTCCTTGTAGAACAGCGGGTTCTCGATGCCGGAGTAGCCGGTGCCCTGGCCGCGCTTGGAGACGAAGACCTGCTTTGCCTTCCAGACCTCGAGAACCGGCATGCCGGCGATCGGACTGTTGGGATCCTCCTGAGCGGCCGGATTGACGATGTCGTTGGAGCCGATGACGATGACCACGTCCGTGCTCGGGAAGTCCTCGTTGATCTCGTCCATTTCCAGCACGATGTCGTACGGCACCTTGGCCTCGGCGAGGAGCACGTTCATGTGTCCCGGCAGGCGGCCGGCAACCGGATGGATGGCGAAGCGCACTTCCTTGCCGGCGGCCCGCAGCTTGCGGGTCAGTTCCGACACCGACTGCTGTGCCTGAGCCACCGCCATGCCGTAGCCCGGCACGATGATGACGCTGTCGGCATCGTTGAGCGCGGAGGCGACGCCCTCGGCATCGATGGCGATCTGTTCGCCCTCCACTTCCATCGCCGGTCCCGTGGTTGCGCCGAAGCCGCCCAGGATGACGCTGACGAAGTGCCGGTTCATCGCCTTGCACATGATGTAGCTCAGGATCGCGCCCGACGCGCCGACCAGCGCACCCACCACAATGAGCAGGTCGTTGCCGAGCGTGAAGCCGATCGCCGCTGCCGCCCAGCCGGAATAGCTGTTCAGCATCGAGACCACGACGGGCATATCGGCCCCGCCGATCCCCATGATCAGGTGATAGCCGATGAAGAACGCCAGCAGCGTCATCAGCACCAGCGTCCAGACGCCGGCACCGTTGAAATACATCACGCCGAGCGTCAGCGAGGCGAGGGCCGCGCCCGCGTTGAGCGCATGGCCGCCGGGCAGCTTCTTCGCCTTACCATCCACCTTGCCGGCAAGCTTGCCAAAAGCGATGACGGAGCCGGTAAAGGTGATCGCGCCGATGAAGACGCCGAGGAACACTTCGACGCGCAGGATGGCGACCTCGACGGCGTCCTTCTTGGCGATCACCGCGGCGAAGCCCTCCAGCGCCGCGCGCCCGGCCTCGTCCAGCCGGAGCACCCGGCCAAGCTCAAGGTCGGCGTTGAAGCCGACGAAAACAGCCGCGAGGCCGACCAGGCTGTGCATGGCCGCGACCAGTTGCGGCATCTCGGTCATCTGGACGCGTTGCGCCACGAACCAGCCTATGGCGCCGCCCGCGACGACCAGCACGACCGACAGCGCCCAATTGCCGGCGCCTGGACCGATCAGGGTTGCGAACACCGCGAGCGCCATGCCGGCAATGCCGTACCAGACGGCGCGCTTCGCGCTCTCCTGGCCCGACAGGCCGCCCAGAGACAGGATGAAGAGGACAGCCGCGACCACATAGGCGGCGGTGGTGAATCCGTAAGCCATTGCCCCCGTCTCCTTACGACTTCTGGAACATGGCGAGCATTCGCCGGGTGACGAGGAAGCCGCCGAAGATGTTGATGCCGGCCATGAAGACCGCCAGCGCGGCCAGAAGGATCACGAGGATGGATCCCGACCCGATCTGCATCAGGGCGCCGAGGATGATGATCGACGAGATGGCGTTGGTGATCGCCATCAGCGGCGTATGCAGGCTGTGCGAGACGTTCCAGATCACCTGGAAGCCAACGAAGCAGGCCAGCACGAAGACGACGAAATGCTGGAGGAAGCTGACCGGAGCAACCAGGCCGACGAGCAGCATCGCGGCGCCGCCGACGGTCAAGAGGGCGGCCTGACGGCGCGTCTGCGCCTTGAAGGCCGCCAGTTCCTGCGCCCGTTTCTCTTCCGGCGTCAGTTCCTTCGGTTTCTCTTTCGGCTTGGCCGCCGCGATCGCCTGCACCTTGGGCGGCGGCGGCGGGAACGTGATCTCGCCGGCGTAGGTCACGGTGGCGCCGCGGATGACGTCGTCCTCCATGTTGTGGACGAGGACGCCGTCCTTGCCCGGCGTCAGGTCGGCCAGCATGTGGCGGATGTTGGTCGAGTAGAGCGTAGACGCCTGCGAGGCCATGCGGCTCGGGAAGTCGGTGTAGCCGATGACCGTCACGCCATTGTCGCTGACGACCTTCTGGTCCGCCACGGTCAGGTCGCAGTTGCCGCCGCGCTCGGCGGCGAGGTCGACGACGACCGAGCCGGTCTTCATGGCCGCGACCATGTCGGCGAGCCACAGCTTGGGCGCCGGACGGCCTGGAATCAGCGCCGTTGTGATGACGATGTCCATGTCCGGGGCAAGCTCGCGGAACTTCGCCAGCTGCTTCTCGCGGAACTCGGGGCTGGACGGGGCCGCATAGCCGCCGGTCGCCGCACCGTCCTGCGTCTCCTCGAATTCGAGGAAGACGAACTCGGCGCCCATGGATTCGATCTGCTCGGCCACCTCGGGGCGCACGTCGAAGGCATAAGTGATGGCGCCGAGCGATGTCGCCGTGCCGATCGCGGCAAGGCCGGCGACGCCGGCGCCGATGACCAGAACCTTGGCCGGCGGCACCTTGCCGGCAGCCGTCACCTGGCCGGTGAAGAAGCGGCCGAAGTTGTTGCCGGCCTCGATCACGGCACGGTAGCCGGCGATGTTGGCCATGGAGGACAGGGCGTCCATCTTCTGGGCGCGCGAGATGCGCGGCACCATGTCCATGGCAATGACGTTGGCACCCTTCGCCTTGCAAAGCTCGAGCAACTCGGCCGACTGCGCCGGATAGAAGAAGCTGATCAGCGTCTTGCCGGGGCTCAGCAGGCCGGCTTCAGATTCCGTCGGCGGACGCACCTTGACGATGACGTCGGCGGCGTCAAACAGCGCCTCGGCGCTCGCCACCACCTCCACGCCAACCGCCTGGTAGGACGCGTCGGAGAACCCGGCAAGCGTTCCTGCGCCGGCCTCAATCACGCAGCTGTGCCCCAGTTTCTGAAGATGGACAGCACTGTCCGGGGTCATGGCCACCCTGGCCTCCCCCTCGAATATCTCCCTAGGTGCCCCGATCTTCATGCGTCCGTCTTCCTTTCCCGGTCCATTCAACGGCTGTGGGGAGCGTCCGCGATTCGGTACGGATCTGGAATTGCACTTCTGTCCCACCCCCCGGCAGGGCCCCACAATTCCAGCTTTTTTCCGGCGCTGTCCAGTATCCTTGTGCGCCTGCGGTGAAATGACTGCGTGCCACCGCACCTCTTTCCGTGCCGAACCGCGCGCTCGGCGCCCCGGCCGATGGCGGCTGAGTGCCGACGACGAGAACGGCTGCGAAAAGCTGGCTTCGCCCGGGCGAAAGGCCGCCACGGCGAAGCGGCACGCGGCCGTGCCGTTGCGACGCAGGCCCGTCGCGGTGGTGGCGCTTCATGGAGCCCTGTGGCAAGAATGCCGACATCAGAAGGAGCTGACGATGAAGCCCGAATATGCCGAGATCGCCCGCAAGTCGCTGCTTCTCGCGGCGGCTCCCGACCCGGTCCGCGAAACCCTGCTCACCGGAGCGCGCACCCGCAGCTTCGACCGCGGCGCGACGATCTTCCTGCAGGGCGAGCGGGCCAATGCCATATACATCGTCGCCGACGGCTGGGTGAAGCTGTTCCGCATCGCTCCCAACGGCACGGAGGCCGTGGTCGGCGTGTTCACCAAGGGCAGCAGCTTCGGCGAGGCGGTGGCGTTCCGCCACGACGTCTATCCGGTCAGCGCGGAAGCGGTCACCGACTGCACGCTGATCCGCATCGAGGCCGACGCCATTCTGCGCATGATCACCGAGCGTCCGGAGATCGCCGTATCGATCCTGTCGGCCACCTTTGTCCACCTCCACAACCTCGTCGCCCAGGTGCAGCAGCTCAAGGCCCAGACCGGCGCGCAGCGGGTCGCCGAGTTCCTGCTCGAACTGTGCGACTGCGACAGCGGCACCTGCACGGTCGTGCTTCCCTACGACAAGGCGCTGATCGCCGGCCGGCTCGGCCTGAAGCCGGAGAGCCTGTCTCGCGCCTTCGCCAAGCTGCGCGACTACGGCGTGACGATCCGCCAGTACCACGCAGAGATCAGCGACATAAACCGTCTGCGCGACTATGCCGAAGAGGATGCCGCCATGACCTGGGGCCGCAGCCAGTGAAGGAACGGTCGGCGCGACTGGAACGCGCGCTGGCGGCGATCGATGCCGCCAATGCCGCCGACCCAACCCTGGAGGACGGCCGGCCGGCGGCTCTCGTCTACGGCGAGCGCATGAGCGCCGAACTCGAGCGGCTGTTTCCCGACGCCGACGAGGTGCTGCGCATCGCCGCGCGCGGCCAGCATGTCGAACGCTGGACCCTGCCGCGCAACGCCTATCCGGACGGACGCGAGGGCTATCTCGCCTGGCGACGCGAACAGGGCCGCCGCCATGGCGCGCGCGTCGCCGAGATCATGGCCGAAGCGGGCTTCGCCCCTGAAGATGCCGCGCGCGCCGGGCGGATGCTGCGCAAGGAAGGTCTCAAGCGCGACGCCGGCGCGCAGCGGCTGGAGGACGTTATCTGCTTCGTGTTCCTGCGCTGGTATTTCCCGGCCTTCGCCGCCAGGCGCGATGCGGAGGATCTCGCCCGCATCGTCGCCAAGACGGCGCGCAAGATGTCGGTGGAGGCGCGCGCACGGGCGCTCGAGGACTTCGACCTGCCCGCGCCCTTCGCGGCGCCGTTCAGGGACTGACGGTCCGCTACAGCGCCGGGGCCAGATAAAGGGCTAGCAGCAGCAGGGCGTAGAGCCCGAGCACGAGATCGAAGCCGCGCCGCAAGAACGGGGCGGTCGCGAGGCCGAGGTAAGCGGCAAGGATGATACGCGCCTTGAGCCAGGCGAGCGCCAGGATCGCCGCGCCGGTCGCCGTTGCCGCGAGCCCGACGAAGGCTTGATGGCCCACGCCCAGCGCCAGGACGGTGGAGGCGAGGCTGAGGCCGATCAGACCGAGCCAGGCGCGCAGCAGGGGATCGCGGAGCATCGGTTACCTCAGCAGATAGATGACCGGGAACAGCAGAACCCAGACGAGGTCGACCATGTGCCAGAAGGCGGCGCCCGCCTCGACCGCGCGCGGCTCGTCCTTCCACGCGACCAGGCCGAGGATGACCATGCCGGCGGCGACATGGGCGGCGTGGAAGCCGGTGAGCAGGTAGTAGAAGGTGAAGAAGGCATGGCTCTCGACGCCGAGGCCGGCGCCGGCCGCATCAGCATATTCCAGCCCCTTGACCACAAGGAAGACCAGGCCGAGGCCGGCCGCTCCGGCGAGCAGGCCACGTGCCGGCGCCCGCCGCCCCGTCTCGCGCAGCCTCACGGCGAGGGCCGCGAGCAGTCCGGAGGTGACCAGGACAAGGGTGTTGAAGCCGGCCGCAGCCCGGTACAGATGATCCTGCGCCTCGGCGAAGCCGGCCGGATCGGCGAGGCGTACGGCGAGGAAGGCGGCAAGCCCGGCGCCGAAGACCAGCAGCTCGGAGACGATCAGCACCCACATCATCAGGTCGCCCGGCAGATGCTCGAGCGGGCTGCGGGCGTCGCCGGCCACCGTCACACTCCCACCAGGTGGCGATAGATGTCCGGCAGGGCAGTGGTCAGCCGGTCGGGGTGGGGCACCAGCGCGTAGCCGCCGCGCCCGAACAGGCGCGGAAACCAGGCCTTGCCGTCCTTGTCAACGGTGATGCCGAAAACCGCGTGACCTGCCCGGCGCGCCTCGCGCACCGCCATGGCGCTGTCCTCGATGCCGTGCCGGCCCTCGTAGTGATCGAGGTCGTTCGGCTTGCCGTCGGTGATGACGAGCAGCAGCCGCCGCTTGCTGGTCTGGCGCGCCAGGTCTGCCGATGCGTGGCGGACAGCAGCACCAAGCCGGGTGTAGAACCCCGGCCGTAGGGCCGCGATGCGGGCCTCAACCTCGGCTCCCATCGCCTCGTCGAACGCCTTGCAGCCCATCAGGTAGACCCGGTTGCGCTTGAGCGACGAAAAGGCGTGGATGGCGAAATCGTCGCCGCAGGCATCCAGCCCCCACGCCAGCGCCGTCAACGCCTCGCGCTCGATATCGATCACCGCCCGCCCGGTCACCGCACTTTCGGTCGAGCGCGAGACGTCGAGCAGAATCGATACCGCGAGGTTGCGCGCCAGCGGGCGCGTCTGGCGCCAGACGCGTTCGCGCGCCTCGCCGGTTGCCAGCAGCTCGACCCGCGCCCGCACGGCCGCATCGGTGTCGAGTTCGTCGCCGTCGAGATGGCCGGGCGTGGTGACCCGGCCGGGACGCAACGCCTCGAACTGGCGCCGGACCGCCCGCATGCGGCGCTGCGTCTGCGGATCGTCGAGGAATGACGGCGTCTCGCCACGCGGCTCGACCGTGCTGGCGAGCACGCGGACATGAGCCGGCAGATAGGCGCCGGTGCGCACATCCCATTCGGGATAGGTGTGCACGCCGGCCAGGGCCTCGCGGTCGACGTCCTCGGGCGCCAGGTCGAGATGCAGCTTGAGCCGCGTCGCCGGCGCCTTGGACACCTGACCGAGGCCGATCTCCTCCTGGTCGTCGGCCGCCTTGCGGGCGTTGTCGTGATCGTCGTCCTCGATCCGCCGGTTGAGGTTGAGGAACTCGGCCCAGCTGAGGATCGCCTCGAACTTGTGCAGGATGAAGCTGTCGGTGCGCTCCGCCTGTTCGGACTTGCGCCGGCGCGCCCGGCGCGTGCCGCCGCTGCCCTCCTCGGGCGCGCCCTCGGTGTCACGGCTCTCGACCTCGGTGGAGGCCGAGGCGACCACGACGCGCAGATCCGGCCACAGCAGGACCGGGCGGAACGGGCGATAGCCGCGCGGCGCCCGGAAGGCCGAGACATCCTCGGCGCGAAGCGCCTCGAGCACCGCTCCGGCAGGACCGTCGAGAGGCTCTGGATCGCCGAGCAGATGGCGGACGACGGCCTCTACCGCCGCTTCCCGGGCAGGTAGGTCCATCCTCGGCCGCATCATCAGGCAGGCGCGGCACAGATCGCGATACAGGCCGACAAGCCCGGGCGCCTGCGTCAGCGTTTCCCGTGTCATGCGGTCGGCTGCCGCAATCGCGGCGAGGTCGGCCCGCAGCGGATCGTCCTGGACGACCCTGCCGCCGGCATGGGCGGCGGCGGCGGCGAGCCAGACGTAGAGGGCAGCGTTGGCGTCGCGCGTCGGCAGGACGGACAGGCTCTGCGGCAGGCGCAGTACCTCCCCGTCGAGGCTCGCGCGCGGAACCGTTTCAACGGCAGTGCCGAGCCGACGCAGAAAAGAGAGCCTATGGCGGCTTTCCGCGTCAGCGGCCGACCGCACCTCGATGGCGGGACTGCCGCCCAGCCCCCGGAACAAAACCGCCAGCCGCCCCCCAACCTCGGCGAGGTCGACGCGGGCTCCCACATGCGCGATCGGCGCATCGAGACGGCTGGCGAAGGCGTGCCACAGCTTCCCGACGCTTTCTTCGGGTTCCCATGGCTCGAAGTCGATCCCGGACACGGCCTGCCTCACCCGAATACGGCCGTGACAAGATCGAGGAGCCCGCATTTCACATCCCCGTCGTCGGTGAGCGGTTCGATCATCGCCGCCAGAACGGCGCGTTCGACCGGCATGCCCTGGGCGATCAGGGTCGCGGCATAGACCACGAGACGGGTGGAGACCCCTTCCTCGAGGTCCTGCCCCTTGAGCGCCCGCAGCTTGTTGGCCAGCCGCACCAGCGACTTGACCCGTTCTTCCGACAGCCCGCTCTCGCGGACGACGACCGGGACCTCGTGTTCCGGCCTGGGGAAATCGAACTGCAGAGAGACGAAGCGCTGGCGCGTCGACGGCTTTAGCGTCTTCAGGATGTTCTGGTAGCCGGGATTGTAGGAGGCCACCAGCATGAAGCCCGGCGCGGCCTCCAGTTCCTCGCCCGTGCGGTCGATCGGCAGGATGCGGCGGTCGTCGGTCAGCGGATGCAGGACCACGGTGACGTCCTTCCGCGCCTCGACGACCTCGTCGAGATAGCAGATCGCGCCCTCGCGCACCGCCCGCGTCAGCGGACCGTCGACCCAGACCGTCTCGCCGCCTTTGAGCAGGTAGCGCCCGATCAGGTCGGCGGCGGACAGGTCGTCATGACAGGCCACCGTGTAGAGCGGCCGGCCGAGCCGTGCCGCCATATGCGACACGAAGCGGGTCTTGCCGCATCCCGTCGGCCCCTTCAACAGCACCGGCAGCGTATTGGCGTGGGCCGCCGCGAACACGTCGCATTCGTGGCCCTGCGCCAGGTAGAAGGGGGCATCTGCCCCCTCCCCGATCTTCGAAAAGGCGTTCATGGCACTCACTCCGCTGCAACCCGCTGGGCGGGGCCGGGCTCGATCACCTCGCGGCGCGGGACCAGCACCGCATAGATGAACAGGATGACGCCGAGGACGACGGCGACGCCGGAGCCGAAGCGCATCCAGTAAAACAGGGCGAGTTGGTCCTGGACGTCCATGAAGCCCTCGCCCATGACCCGCTGCAGGTGCGTCTGCACCGTGCCGGCGAAGGTCAGCGTGAAGGTCATGAACACCATGCCGCCGGACATCAGCCAGAACGAGGCCATGTTGAGCACCTGGTTGTAGGGATCGCGGCCCTTCAGGATCGGCATGGCGTAGGTGAAGATCGCCAGGTTGAGTGCGACATAGGCACCGAAGAAGGCGAGGTGACCGTGGGCGGCGGTGATCTGCGTGCCGTGGGTATAGTAGTTCACCCCGTGCAGCGTGTGCAGGAAGCCCCACACGCCAGCGCCGAAGAAAGCGAGCGTGGCGCAGCCGAGGCTCCAAAGGAGTGCCGCCTTGTTGGGATGGTCGCGCCGGCCCTTCCAGACCATGACAAAGGCGAAGGCCATCATGGCGAAGAACGGTATGACCTCCAGCGACGAGAAGATCGAGCCGATCCACTGCCAGTAAGGCGGGGTGCCGATCCAGTAGTAGTGGTGGCCGGTGCCCAGGATGCCGGAGAACAGCGCCGTGGCGACGATGACATAGAGCCACTTCTCGACCACCTCACGGTCGACACCGGTGAGCTTCAGCATCAGGTAGGCGAGGATGGAGGCCATGATCAGCTCCCACACGCCTTCCACCCAAAGATGGATGACGTACCACCAGTACTGCTTGTCGAGCGCGAGGTTGGACGGGTTGTAGAAGGCGAACAGGAACAGCAGCGCCAGGCCCCACAGGCCGAGCAGCAGGATGTTGCTGATCGCGGTCTTCTTGCCCTTCAGCACCGTGAGCGTGACGTTGTAGAGGAAGATCAGCGCCGCAACGACGATGCCGACCTTGACCCATTTGGGCTGCTCCAGGAACTCGCGTCCCTCCTTGCCGAGCAGGAAGTTGCCCTCGAACAGGTTGAACAGATAGGTGACGACCACGCCGGCCGTGCCCAGCACGAGGATGGCAAGCTGGAGATAGGCCAGCTTCGGCGAATGGATCTCGCGTTCCGCCTCCTCGGGGACGAGGAAATAGGCGGCACCGAAGAAGCCGGTCAGCAGCCAAACCACCAGGCTGTTCGAATGCAGCATGCGGGCGATGTTGAACGGCAGCAGTTCGGACAGGAAGTTCGGCTGGACATAGATGTAGCCAAGCACCAGCCCCATGGTCACCTGCACGGCAAACAAGGCCATCGCCACGACGAAATACGCCAGCGCGATTTTCTGAGTCTCGTATTTCATGGTTCTCTCCTCAGCCCGCGTCGTTCGGCGGCCAGTCCTGAGTGCGGATCTTGTTGGTCCACAGCAGGAAGTCGGCGAGTTGGCGGTATTCTTCATCGGACAGGCGGAAAGAGGGCATCTGACGGCGGCCTTCGATGCCGGTCGGCATCGCCTCCATCCACGCCTTGAGCGTTTCGGCCGCGGCATCCGGGTCGTCCGCGACGCCCCAGCGCGTCATCACGTTGCCGACCTCGGGCGCGAAATAGGCGCCCTCGCCAAGGATGGTGTGACAGTTGACGCAGGCGTGCTTTTCCCAGATGTGCTTGCCGGCAGCGACGCTGTCGGTCAGCCCCGCGCGATCGGTGGACGTGTTGACGATGTAATAATGGCTGTGCACCGACAGCCCGACGAAAATGACGATGAAGAACAGGGATCCGCCATAGAATATGTTGCGGGCCATGCTCTTGGTCATGACTTCGCGCATTGCGCCCTCCTTCGCGGAGCGGTTGAAGATGACGGCACAGTTGACTTACGGGCGGGCATTCTCCTTAACGAAAGTCAACCGTCCGGACTTATCGGTCTTCCGCCCGCCAGCCTTGGCATCGAGCCGGGCGAACGTGGCTCGATGCCAGGGCTGGCGGGAACAGAGCCGAGAGTCAGTTAGACGGCTAATTAAATTCATGACTGACGGTGCGCCGCCTCTAGTTCGCCGCAACGCCGGAGACTCGCGGCCTCCAGAAGGCGGGCCAGAGCGCGGCAGTGAAGAGCGCGAAGGCGAGGGTCCACAGCAGGCCCGAGCCGAACACGCCCGGCCAGTACCAGGCGCCTGAGATTTCCGAGGCGAGCCAGCGCAGTCCGGTAGCGAGCGGCACCAGCGCATAGGCGACGGCGACAGGAACCGGGGCGACCAGCGCCCGTCCGCTATGGCCGAGCGAGGCGCGGCTCATGACCGCGAGCGTCATGCCGCCGACCGAGCCGATACCGAGCACGTGCAACGCGCCGACCGCGCTGCCGACACCGAAGGCGGCGAGACCTGTCAGAAGGTAGCCAAGGCCGAGCAACGCGAAGGCGATATGCAGCGACCACAGGATCGGCTGCCTGGCCGTCCAGGCCGGGCGCCAGCCGGCGAGCCGGACAAGCTGGGCGAGTCCGGCGACAAGGGCCAGGGCGCCGATCACGGAATCGGCCAGGCCCGCGAGATAGGCGATCGGCAGGATGATCGCGCTGGCGACGCCGACGATCTCGACGCCCTTGCGCGACACCGGCAGCCCGTTCTCGCGGCCCGAACGGACCATCGCGTTACGCGTAAAGGCGGGTGTCACCCGGCCACCGAGGACGGCGATCATGGCGCAGGTGCCGGCGAGGCCGACGCGCAACCCGGCGTCGAGCGTGTCGGCGGCAAGGCCCGTCCACTCCAGATGGACAAGCAGGTTGCCGGTCCAGATCAGCGCCAGAAGGGCGAGGAACATCAGGTTCTGCGGCTTCGGGCTGCGCAGCAGCTGGGTCGCGATCTTGGCGCCGAGCACCGGCAGGAAGGCGAGATCGACCGCGGCGACGACGGCGGGCGCGAGGGCGCCGGAATACCAGATCGCGAGCCGACCGGCGAGCCACAGGCCCGCGGCGGTGGCGATGAACAGGTGACGGACGGCCCTGGCGCCGGTCCAGTTCGGTACAGCGGTCAGGAAGAACCCGCCGAGCGCCGCGGCGGGAAAGCCGAACACCATCTCGTGGGCGTGCCACAGATGCGGAGCCATGGCGAAGGGAACAGCCCGCAGCGTGCCGCCGGCGGCATGAATGCCCAGCCAGCCGGTCCAGACGAGGACGGCGAAGACGCCGTAGAGGCCGGCGGCGAGGAAGAAGACGCGGAAGCCTTCGCCGAACAGGCGTTTGAAGGGGGCCATCATGGCGCTGCTCCTTGGTTGGCCGGGACAGACGCGCCCGCACCCGGGCGCGCCCTGCGCTTGAGCACGATGCAGGTGGCGGGATCGTGGAAGATCACCTGGCAACGCAGGCACAGGACGCATTCGTTGGGATTGATGCGGCCGAGCGGATCGATGGCGCCGACCGTGCATTTCGTCTCGCACAGGCGGCATTCGCGCCCGCACTGGGGCCGCCGGTGCAGCCAGTCGAAGATCTTCAGCTTGGCCGGGATGGCGAGCCCGGCGCCGAGCGGACACAGGTAGCGGCAGTAGAAGCGCTCGATGAACAGGCCGGCGGCGAGGATCGCGACCACCACCAGCACGAACGGCCAGGCCCGCATCATGCGCATGGAGATCGCCGTCTTGAACGGCTCGACCTCCGCCAACACCAGGGCGTCGTGCATGGACTGGAACGACAATGCCAGGATAGCCACGAACAGGGTGTACTTGATCACCCACAGCCGCTCGTGCAGGGCCTGCGGCACGGCGACCTGGACGATGCCGAGCTTCCGCGCCCCGGTGTTGAGGAGTTCCTGGAGCGCGCCGAACGGGCACAGCCAGCCGCAATAGACGCCGCGCCCCCAGAACAGCAGGCCGAGGGCGACGAAGGACCACAGCAGGAAGATCACCGGCTCGATCAGGAACGTCTCCCAGCGGAAGCCGGACAGCAGGGAATGCACGAAGGCGACGACCTGGACGACGGACAGCTGACCGTTGACGCCCCAGCCGAGCACCACGAGCGTGACCAGCAGGAAAGCAGTGCGCCCGCCGCGCCACAGCCGCGGCCGGCGCACGATGCTTTCCTGGAAGAACAGGATCAGCGCCAGGGCGGCGAGCATGGTCGCGACGAAGGCCGTCGCCGGCCGCTTCGCCGCCCAGATCTCCTGCCACAGCGGTTCGGGCGAAGGCGGCGGCGGCGCGCGGAAGGCGGCGGGGAGAACGTAGTCGACGGCGATCGTGAAGGCCACGGTGCCGCCGGCCGCCGCCGGCCGTTCGGCGACCACCTCGATCCTGATCGGCCGGGTCGGGTCGAACGCCCTGTCGAGACGGAAGACGCTGATCTCCTTGACCTCTGGCGCCCCCTCGGCGGCGAGCCGCCTGACGAACATGAAGTCGGCCTGCGTCGGATGAACGCGATGCGCGCCCTGCACGACGGCGATGCGGTCGAACACGCCGGTCCGCTTCCAGTCGGTTCCGCGGTGGGAATGCAGCCCGGACGACACGACGACCAAGGCGGACTCCGCCGAGCCGAGGCTGCCGAGCGCGCGCGTGTAGACCTGCTGGCCGAGCAGGTTGCGGCCGGCGGTCGGCGGATCGGCGAGGCCGACATGGAGGTCTAGGAAGGCGCCCGGCCCGGCGGGCACCGGCACGCTGGCGCCGGCGAGCGCCCGCGCGGCCTCGTCCATGGTCACGCGGACCCGGGACAGCGCGCCCATCTCCAGCAGGTCCGCCCAACTCGCCGGTCGATAGCCAAGGCGGTCGAGGCCGCCGCCGGCAATGACGCCGCGCGCCATGGCCAGGGTGCGCGCGGTGCGCAGGATGCCGTCGCGGATGACGCCGGTCGACACGGTCGCTCGCGAGATCACGTCCGGCAGGTCGTCCTGCGGCTTGAGGATCTCGATGCGTGGCGCGTCGAGCGCGACCCCGGAGAAGGCATCGACATAGGCTGCGATATCTGCCTCGGAGATGCCGAGGGTCAGGACCGGCTCCGCGTGACAGACGAGCCGGGCGCCGGCGATGCGGGCATCGAGACCGATCGCGACCAGCACGTCAAGCGGCCGACCCGAATAGCCGACCGCGCCGGCGATCTCCCAGGTCGAGCCGATGTACCCGACGACGCGGCCGTCCCGGCGCACGGTCCAGCCGGGAACGCCGTCCTCGTCGCGAGAGATGGCCACCGGCCCGGGCACCCCAACGAGGACCGCAGCGAGGGCCGCATCGGGTCCCGCGGACTCCGGCATGGCCGCGTCGCTCGCCACGCAGGGCGAGGCCGACAGCAGTAGGCAGAAGGCGGCGAGACGCAGGAAGAGCATGGTCCGGACCCTGCGGCGCAGAGCCTCCGGCTGCCTTAACGAAA
Source organism: Polymorphum gilvum SL003B-26A1 (assembly GCF_000192745.1). Lineage (NCBI taxonomy): Bacteria > Pseudomonadati > Pseudomonadota > Alphaproteobacteria > Rhodobacterales > Paracoccaceae > Polymorphum > Polymorphum gilvum. Next base: position 606,967 of record NC_015259.1, on the reverse strand, counting down.
GTCAAGGAGATGCAGGCCCTCAGGGCGCATCGTCCGGATCGCCTCACCAGCGGAACGGAGACCCCGTCATGAAACGCCAGCCGAATTCAGTCAGGAGCGGACTGCTTGCCAGCGCGGCCCTGGCCATCGTTCTCGCCACGGGCCCTGCCCTGGCGCAGGACAAGCCCGCCGGGCACGGCGATACGCCTGCTGCAGCATACGAGCCCAGCATGACCACCCTCGGCCAGATCAAGGTCGAGATTCCTGGCCGCAGGGCAGACGACCCGGTGATGACCGCGGACGAATTCCAGCGCGGCGCACAGATCTATTTCGAGCGCTGCGCCGGTTGCCACGGCGTGTTGCGCAAGGGTGCCACCGGCAAGGCACTGACCCCCGACATAACCCGCCCGCTCGGCTACGAGCACCTGCACAACTTCATCACCTACGGCTCGCCGGCCGGCATGCCCAACTGGGGCACCTCCGGTGAACTGAGCGAGGCCGACATCGATTTGATGGCCCGCTACGTGCTGATGGAGCCGCCGGCGCCGCCGGAGTTCGGCATGCCGGAAATGAAGGCGAGCTGGAAAGTGCTCGTCAAGCCGGAAGACCGGCCGACCAGCAAGATGAACGACATCGACATCGACAACATCTTCTCGGTCACCCTGCGCGATTCCGGCCAGGTCGCGCTCATCGACGGCAAGACCTACGACATCCACGCCATCATCGACACCGGTTATGCGGTTCACATCTCGCGCATTTCGGCTTCCGGCCGCTACCTGCTGGTGATCGGTCGCGACGCAAAAGTCAACATGATCGACCTGTGGATGGAAACGCCAGGGACCGTTGCCGAGATCAAGATCGGCTCCGAGGCACGTTCGGTCGAGACCTCGAAGTTCGAGGGTTACGAAGACCGGTATGCCATCGCCGGCGCCTATTGGCCGCCGCAATACGTGATCATGGACGGCGACACCCTGGAGCCGCTGAAGATCGTGTCGACCCGCGGCAACATCTACGACGAGCAGACCTACCATCCGGAGCCCCGTGTCGCCTCGATCCTGGCGTCGCACTACAATCCGGAGTTCATCGTCAACGTCAAGGAAACCGGCAAGATCCTGCTGGTCGACTACTCCGACCTGAAGAACCTCAAGACCACGGAGATCGAGGCCGAACGCTTCCTACATGACGGCGGGCTGGATTCGACCCACCGCTACTTCCTCGTTGCCGCAAACGCGCGCAACAAGATCGCGGTGGTCGACACCAAGGAAGGCAAGCTGACCGCCCTGATCGACACCGAGGGCCAGACGCCGCACCCTGGTCGCGGCGCGAACTTCACCCATCCGGTGTTCGGCCCCGTCTGGGCGACGTCGCATCTCGGCGACGAAAGCGTCGCACTGATCGGCACGGATCCGGAAGGCCATCCGGACAATGCCTGGAAGCTGCTCGACAGCTTCTATGCGCTCGGCGGCGGCTCGCTGTTCATCAAGACGCACCCGAACTCCAACCATCTCTACGTCGACGCGACGCTGAACCCGGACGCCGAGACCTCCGCTTCGGTCGCCGTGTTCAAGATCGATGAGATGACGGCTGATGCGGATCCCGACTACGTGACCCTGCCGATCGGCGAATGGGCGGGTATCGCGGATGGCCAGCCGCGCGTCGTCCAGCCCGAATTCAATAAGGAAGGCACCGAAGTCTGGTTCTCCGTCTGGAATGCCAAGGACAAGGAATCCGCTCTCGTCGTCGTCGACGACAAGACGCTGGAACTCAAGAAGGTCATCAAGGACCCACGCCTGATCACTCCGACGGGCAAGTTCAACGTCTACAACACGCGTGGCGACGTCTACTGAGCCCGTGCGGCGACGACCCCTCGGGGGAGGGCCCGCGCCCTCCCCCTCTCAGCCATCCCTTCGGAAAGCGAGAGAACCCATGATCGGCAAAGTCCTTCTCGTCGGCGCAGGTCCCGGAGATCCGGAGCTCCTGACACTTAGGGCCGTGAAGGCGATCCAGAGTGCGGACGCGGTGGTCTTCGACCGGCTCGTCTCGCCGGAAATCCTGGCGCTTGCCCCCACGCGCAGCCGCAAGATCAGTGTCGGCAAGACGGCGAAGGCACACAGCGTGCCGCAGGAGCAGATCAACGAGTTGCTGATCGATCTGGCGCGCGACGGCCTCGCCGTGACCCGTCTGAAAGGCGGCGATCCTCTGATCTTCGGACGCGGCAGCGAAGAAGCCGCCGCGCTCGCCGAAGCGGGCATTCCGGTCGAATACGTCCCGGGCATCACCGCCGCGCAGGGCGCCGCTTCGTCGACCGGCATCCCGCTGACGCATCGCGGCCTTGCGACCGGCGTGCGCTACGTTACCGGTCACCGTGCGAAGGACCAGCCCCTCGATCTCGACTGGTCGAGCCTTGCCAACGAGGAAACGACGCTGGTCGTCTACATGGGCGTCGCCAGCATCGCCGAGATCGCCGCCGCCCTCATCGCCCACGGCATGCCCAGGCACCTGCCGGTGATGGCTGTGGCCGATGCGACGACCCCGCGCGAACGGCGCCTGATATCGCGCCTGGACGAGATTTCGCAGGCCCTCGCCAAGGCCGGCCTCACGGCTCCGGTGCTGTTCATCATCGGACATGTCGTCACGCTTTACCGCGAGCTGCCCGTCTGCCTGCCGGCCGGCCTGTTCCTCGATGACACGCGGATACGGGTCCATGCTTAGGCTGCTGCTCGTGCTCACGCTTGCCGCCGGGCCGGCCGCGGCCGACGGCCTGACGGCCGACCATGCCCGGCGCCTTGAGCATCTGGTCGTTCAGGACTGCGGCTCCTGCCACGGGCTTACCCGCAAGGGCGGCCTCGGCAGTCCGCTGACCGCCGAGGCGCTGGCGCATTTCGAGCCCGAGGGCATCGCCATGGTCATCCTCGACGGCGTCCCGGGTACGGCCATGCCGCCCTGGCGACCGCTGCTGAGCGATGAGGAAGCGCTGTGGATCGCCGAATACCTGTTGAAGGACGACGACAAATGACCCGACTCGCCGCGCTGCTGCTCACCCTAGTCCTCGCCGCTCCCGCCGTGGCCGAACCGTCCTACCGTGCGACCGGCGACCTCGGCCTGATCGTCGAGCGCGCCAGCGGATCGCTGCTTGTGATCGACCAGTCGGAGCGCGCGGCGATCGGACGCATCGAAGGCCTCGGCGACCTGTCGCACGCAAGCCTGGTCTATTCTCCTGACGAGCACTTCGCCTTTGTGTTCGGGCGCGACGGCGCCCTGACCAAGGTCGACATCCTGAGCCGCGAGATCGCCGGCCGGGTGATCCAGGCCGGCAATTCCATCGGCGGCGCGATCTCCGACGACGGCCGTCTCGTTGCCGTGGCGAACTACGAACCCGGCGGCGTCCGCGTGTTCGACGCCGACACGCTGGAGATGGTCGCCGACATCCCGACCGGTTCGAAGACCATCGGCCTGGTCGACATCCCGGGCCGGCGCTTCGTCTTCAGCCTGTGGGATGCCGGAGAAACCTGGATCGCCGACCTGTCCTCGGAGGAGCCGCGCATCACAAGGATCGCCGGAATCGGCAAGAACCCCTACGACGCCCTCGTCACCGGCGACGGGCGGACCTACATCGCCGGCCTGTTCGGCGAGGACGGCCTGACGGCGCTCGACCTTTGGGACGACCAACCGGCTCCGCGCCGGATCCTGCCGGAATACGGTCGGGGGCAGGAGGATCTGCCGGTCTACAAGATGCCGCACCTGGAAGGCTGGGCTCTCGCCGGCGACCAGTTCGTGCTGCCGGCCGTCGGGCAGCACGAGGTGCTGTGGGTCGATGCCGGGACACTCGACGAGGCGGGGCGCACCCGGACACATGGCCAGCCCGTGTTCGCCATGGCGCGACCCGGCGGACGCCACGTCTGGGTCAATTTCGCCCCGCCATTCAACGACACGCTGCAGGTGATCGACACCCGGACCCATGCGGTGATCCATCAGATGACCCCGGGGCCGGCGGTCCTGCACATGGAATTCACCGCGCGCGGCACGGAAGTGTGGGTGTCGGTGCGCGACGCCAACCGGGTCGACATCTACGACACGGCCACGTTCGAGAAGCTTGGCGAGATCGCCGCGCAAAGCCCCTCGGGGATCTTCTTCACCGCGCGTGCCCACAGGATGGGACTGTGACCATGGACTCCCGGCTCGATTCGCTCGACCAGCGCCTGCTGAACGACTTCCAGCGCGACCTGCCCCTGGTGCCGGCGCCCTTCGCAGCCATCGCCGAACGTCTGGGCGTTGCGGAAGCCGCAGTGCTGGAGCGCCTGCAGGCGTTGCGCGCGCTCGGCACCGTCGCCCGGGTCGGCGCCACCTGCCGGCCGAACACGGTCGGCGTCTCGACGCTCGCCGCGCTGCGCGTCCCCGAGGACCAGGACCTGGACCGGATCGCAGCGATCGTCGGCGCCGAGCCGGGCGTCAACCACTCCTATCTGCGCGAGCACGAGTGGAATCTGTGGTTCGTCGCCACTGCGCCCGACGCCGCGGCGCTTCGCGACAGCCTGGCGCGGATCGAACGGCTGACCGGGCTGGCGGTCCTCGACCTGCCGCTGATGCGCGCGTTCAACATCGACCTGGGCTTCCGTCTCAACGGGCCGCGCCACACGCTGCCGGACGACCGGCCGGCCGACATTGCCGCGCTGCAACCGGGCGACGCGCCGATCATGCAGGCGATGGCGGACGGGCTAGACCTGGTTCCCCGTCCGTTCGCCGCACTCGCGGCACGGCTGGGGCGTCGCGAGGATGATGTGCTCGCCCGCGTCGCCGCGCTGCTGGACGCCCGCCTGTTGACGCGGGCCGGCGTCATCGTCCGCCACCGGGCGCTCGGCTGGCTGTCCAATGCCATGGTCGTCTGGGACGTCCCTGCGGACCGCGTCGAGGCGGCCGGCCGCGCCCTGGCCGCCCTGCCGGGCGTGACCCTGTGCTACCAGCGCCGGACGGTGCCCGGGCTCTGGCCCTATGCGCTGTTTTCCATGATCCACGCCCGCAGCCGGCCGGAAGCCCACGAGGTGCTGGCGGCGGCAGCGTCTCTACCCGAACTTGCCGGCGCTGACCACGCGGCGCTGTTCTCGCTGCGCTGTTTCAAACAGACCGGCGCGCTCGTTCACCGGGAGGCGACGGAATGAGACGCGCACCCCTGCCTGCCGACGCCCTGGACGAGACCGACCGGCGTATCCTCGCCGCCCTACAGGAAGGATTTCCGATCACCCCGCGGCCCTTCGCCGACGCGGGCGCAACACTCGGCATGGGCGAGACAGACCTGCTGGAGCGCGTCGCGCGGCTGCGGGAGATCGGCGCGATCACCCGCTTCGGCCCGTTCTTCGACGTGGCCGCGATGGGCGGCGACTTCTGCCTGTGCGCCATGGCCGTGCCGGCCGGGCGCTTCGAGGCCGTCTTGTCGTTGGTCAATGCGCATACGGAGGTGGCGCACAACTATGAGCGCGCGCACCGGCTGAACATGTGGTTCGTGCTCGCAGCCGAGAACCCTGTCGACATCGAGCGGACCGCAGCCGCCATCGAGGCGGAAACCGGACTGTCTGTCCTGCGCTTTCCGAAGCTCAGGGAATTCTACATCGGATTTCGGGTGCCACTATGAGCATCGACGCGATCGACCGGCAGATCATCTCGGCAACGCAGGCCGGCCTGCCGCTGACGCCAGCGCCCTATGCCGAGGTCGCCAGCTGGCTGAACCTCGACGAGGCGACGGTCATCGCGCGGCTGGCGGCGATGAAGGAGCGTGGCATCGTCCGTCGCATCGCCCTGGCTCCCAACCACTACGCCCTCGGCCTTGTAGCGAACGGCATGAGCGTGTGGGACGTCGAGGACGGCGAGGCCGAGCGGCTCGGCGCCCTGGTCGGCGCCCTCGACTTCGTCAGCCACTGCTATCTGCGTCCACGCGCCCTGCCCGACTGGCCCTACAACCTGTTCGCCATGGTCCACGGCCACAGCCGCGACGAGGTGGAAGCCAAGCGCCGGGAAATCGCGCGGCTGCTCGGCCCTGCCTGCCGCGCGCAGGACATTCTCTATTCCACCCGCATCCTGAAGAAGACCGGACTGCGGCTGAAGAACGCGGAGGGCTGAGCCATGTTCCGCCTGACCCAGTACATGCACGAACTGGTCGCTCCGACGCCGGTGCGCCTGCGCCGCGGCGACGGGCCGGTGAAGCCGGTGGTGATCTGGAACCTGACCAGGCGCTGCAACCTGCGCTGCCGGCATTGTTACACGACCTCGGCGGACGTGCCGTTTCCCGGCGAACTGAGCCACGACGAGGCGATGGCTGTCCTCGACGACTTGAAGGCGTTCGGCATCCCCGCGCTGATCCTGTCGGGCGGCGAGCCGCTGTCGCGCTTCGACTTCTTCGAACTGGCCGAGCGCGCGCGCGATCTGAAGTTCCGCCACCTCGCGCTGTCGACCAACGGCACCAGACTGGCCGGAGCGAATGCCGACCGGGTCGCCGGCCTCGGTTTCGACTATGTCGGTATCTCGCTCGACGGGATCGGCGCGACCAACGACTGGTTCCGTGGCATCGACGGCGCCTTCGCCGAGGCGCTGGCCGGCGTGCGCGCCTGCAAGGAGCGGGGCATCAAGGTCGGCCTGCGCTTCACCATCACCGCCGATAACGCTGACCAGCTTCCCGCCATGCTCGACCTGTGCGAGGCGGAGGGCGTCGACAAGTTCTACCTGTCCCATCTGGTCTATGCCGGTCGCGGCGACAAGCACCGCGGCGAGGACACCGAGCACGACCGCACCCGCCGGGCCATGGGCCTGCTGATCGAACGCGCCTGGTCCGCGGTCCGCCACGGCCGCCCCCTGGAGATCGTCACCGGCAACAACGACGCCGACGCGGTCTACTTCCTGCGCTGGGTCGACGAAACCTTCACGCCGGAGCAGGCCGGGCACGTGCGCAGGCATCTGGAAGCCTGGGGCGGCAATTCCTCCGGACTCGGCGTTGCCAACATCGACACCCAGGGCAGGGTCCATCCGGACACCTACTGGTCGGACTACACCGTCGGCAGCGTCAGGCAGGCGCCGTTCTCGGCGCTGTGGACCGGCGACGACCCGATGCTGGCAACGCTGCGCCGACGCCCGCGGCCGCTCAAGGGCCGTTGCGGCGCCTGCGCCTACAAGGACGTGTGCGGCGGCAACACGCGCATCCGCGCCCTTCAGCTGACGGGCGACCCCTGGGCGGAGGATCCCGCCTGCTACCTGACGGCCGCCGAGATCGGCCTCGCCGCCGACGCAGAGCGGCTGACCGTCACGCCATTCCGGGGAAAGAGCCATGATCCGGTCCATCGTTTCCTGTAGCCTTCTCGCCCTTGCCGCCGCCCTGCCCGCGCGCGCCGAGCCGGATGCGCCGGCGCTCTACGCCGAGCATTGCGCCGCCTGCCATGCCGAGAGCCGTCTCGGCGGCACCGGCCCGGCGCTCATTCCCGAGACGCTCGGCCGCATGCGCGGACTGGTGCTGGAGGATGTCATCGCGCACGGGCGCCCGGCGACCCAGATGCCCGCCTTCGACGGCCTCCTCGCGCCGGACGAGATCGCCGCCCTCGCAGCCTTCGTGAACACGCCGCTGGCGACGGTCCCCGCCTGGGGGCCGCAGGACATCGCCGCGAGCCGCGAGATGGTCGCAGACTATACGCCCGCCGCCGCGCCGACTTTCGATGCGGATCCGATGAACATCACCCTGGTGGTGGAGACCGGCGACCATCACGTCAGCGTGCTGGACGGCGACACCTTCGAGACCCTCGACCGCTTCGCGACGCCCTTTGCCGTCCACGGCGGCCCGAAATACAGCCCGGACGGACGCTTCGTGTTCGTCATGTCGCGCGACGGCTGGGTGCAGAAATACGATGTCTGGTCGCTCACGGAGGTCGGCCGCGTGCGCGCGGGCCTGAACTCCCGAAACATCGCCATGAGCCACGACGGCAAGTGGCTGGCGGTAGCCAACTATCTTCCAATGACCTTGACCATCCTGTCGACCGACGACCTGAGCGTGGCAAGGGTGATAGACATCGTCGGCCGCAACGGCACGGCCTCGCGCGTGTCCGCCGTCTACCAGGCGCCGCAGCGGCGCAGCTTCATCCTCGCGCTGAAGGATGCTCCCGAGATCTGGGAGATCGCGACCAGCGAGGACGCCGGACCGTTCCACGACGGCTTCGTGCACAGCCACGAGGCGGGCATGAAGGAGGCGCTCGGCGCCGAGCAGGGCCTGTTCGCGCGCCGGCGCATCATCGTCGCCGAACCGCTCGACGATTTCTTCTTCACCCCGGACTACCGCAACCTCATCGGCGCCAGCCGCGACGGGGAACGCGGCGTCGTGGTCAATCTCGTCGTCGGCCGCGAGATCGCCGATCTTCCCTTGCCCGGCATGCCGCATCTCGGATCCGGCATCACCTGGACCAGCCAGGGGCGGCGCGTGATGGCAACGCCGCACCTGAAGGAGGGCAAGCTTTCGGTGATCGACATCGACAGCTGGCAACTGGTGAAGACCATCGAGACGGCCGGCCCCGGCTTCTTCCTGCGCAGCCACGAGACCTCGCCCTACGTGTGGGCGGATGTGTTCTTCGGCCCAAACAGGGACGTCATGCATGTCATCGACAAGGAAAGCTTGGAGATCGTCGCGACACTGCGGCCACAGGACGGTGCCACCGTCGCCCATACCGAGTTCACCCGCGACGGCCGCCACGCACTGGTCTCGATCTGGGAGGAGGACGGCGCCGTGATCGTCTACGACGCCGCAACGCTCCAGGAAGTCCGCCGCCTGCCGATGCGCAAGCCGTCCGGCAAGTACAACGTCTGGAACAAGATCAGCTTCTCCGATGGCACGAGTCACTGACCCCCGCCCGGCGGCGCTGATCGTCGCCCACGGCTCGCCCAGCGATCCCGCCCCGCAGGAGCGCGCATTGAAGGCGCTGGCCGTGCGGGTGGCGGAACGGCTTGCGGGCTGGACCGTCCGCGGTGCGACGCTGGCCGCCGACAGTGCCCTGGAGACGGCGCTCGACGGCCTCAACGCGCCGCTCATCTATCCCTTCTTCATGGCCGATGGCTGGTTCACGCGCATCAACCTCCCCCAGCGGCTGATGCGTGCGGGGGCCGGATCCACCCGTTGTCTTGCTGCCTTCGGCGCGGATCCGGTCCTGCCCGCCTTGCTTTCCCGCGCTGCGCTGGACGGTGCGGCGGCCGCCGGCCTGCGACCGCAGGACACGGCTTTGCTGCTGGCCGCCCACGGTTCCCGCCGGTGTCCGGGGTCGGACGCAACCACTTGGGCAGCCGTGCGCAGGCTGCAAACGCTCACACCGTTCCGGACGGTGACGGCCGGCTTCGTCGAACAGGCGCCGGCTCTCGACGACGCGGCAAGAGACCTCTGGCCGGCACTCTGCCTGCCGTTCTTCAGCCTGCAGGCCGGCCATGTCCTCGACGACGTCCCGCTGGCGCTGGAAGCGGCCGGCTTCGCCGGCCCGCTCCTGCCGCCGATCGGCCTTCATTCCTCGGTCCCCGGCCTAATCGCCATGGCGCTGGCCAAAGCCATCCAAAAGGAGCCCGCATGACCCGTTCCTCGACCGTTTCGGCCAACACCGACCGCAGGCCGCAGTGGAAACTCGCCGTCCTGCTCTATCCCTTCACCGCGGCAGCCGTGGCCGTCAACCTGTTCATGCTCGCCCTGATGGGGCAGGCGGTCGGCCTGAATGCGCTTTCCCCGCACGCCGCGCTGGCGCTGTCGGTTGTGCTCGGCGTGCCCGCCACCTGGGCAGCGGCGCGGTGGGTGCGGCATCTGCTTGACCAGGCGGAAGAGCGCCCTCCCCGGCGAAACCTCTGACGGGCTGCGACAATCGCGGATCGGCTTACGAAGATAGATTTCAATCGTGCAATCACCTATTAATTGATTGTTTTAAATTCATGAGTTCATTCAAACCATTGATATAGCTTGCAATAAAAATTTTTTGATTGATTATTATCAATGCAAAGGCAGACCTTAGCGACCAGTCTCGCGAAAAGCAGAAACGCATCAAAGCCGGAGCCGAGTGTTGGTCGTTAAATTCGCGGAACCCTTCCTGAAAGCAGCCTTGCTGGTCCTGCTGCTTGCCGTTGCGCCGGCAAGAGCACAGACTCCCGCACAGCTGGCGCAGTTCCTCGACCGGGTTCCGGCCGGAGACATCGTGCCCGGAGCCACCGCTTATGGTCCGATCCGCGGCGACCTCCCGGTGGCACCCGCCGTCAAGGGCAACGAGACGCTCGGCTGGGTGTTCCTGACCTCCGATTTCGTTTCCACCACCGGCTATTCCGGCAAGCCGATCCACACCCTGGTCGGCGTCGACGGTGCGGCAGTCGTCACCGGGGTGCGGCTGGTCAAGCACTCGGAGCCCATCGTCCTCATCGGCATTCCCGACAGCGCCATCCAGGCGGTGACGGAGAAATATGCCGGACTCGACCTGAAGGCGGAGGCCGCGCGCGGCGGCTCGGCCCACGATCTCGACATCATCTCCGGGGCGACGGTGACGATCATGGTGATCGACGATTCCATCGTGCGCGCCGGATTGAAGGTCGCCCGTCTGCTCGGGCTTGGCGGGCTTTCGCCAGAAGCCGCGGCAAGCGGACCACGCAAGATCATCGACCAGGAGCAGCGCGAGACACGCGACTGGACGGAACTCACCGGCGACGGCTCGGTGCGCCGCCTGTCGCTCGACATCGGCCAGATCAACGCCGCCTTCGCCGCCCAGGGCGATGCCAAGGCGATCGCCCGACCGGAGCCGGGTCCCGAGACGGACACCTACATCGATATGTATGCCGCCCTTGCCGACGTGCCGACCATCGGCTTGTCGCTGCTCGGCGAGGCGGACTATGCCAACCTGCGCGCCCGCCTGAAGGACGGCGAGCACGCCCTCGTCGTGATGGGCCGCGGACGATATTCCTTCAAGGGCTCAGGCTATGTGCGCGGCGGCATCTTCGACCGCATCCAGCTGATCCAGGACGACATTTCGGTTCGTTTCCGCGACCGTCAGCATGCCCGCGTCGGCACCATCGCCGCGCAGGGCGCGCCGGCCTTCACCGAGATGGATATCTTCATCATCCCGGCCGACGCCGGGTTCGATCCGGCCAAGGACTTCCGCCTCCAGCTCCTCGCCCAGCGCGCCATCGGCGCGATCGACAAGGTGTTCCTCACCTTCGACCTCGGGTACCGGCTGCCGAACTCGTATCTGGCGGTGGATCCGGACGCCCCGGGTTCACAAGCTGAGACTGCCGTCATGGCGGCTGTGGGCGCAGACCGGCAGCAGACCTTGTGGAAACGGATCTGGCAGGACCGGACAACGGACATTGCTGTCCTCGGCGTCGCCCTGGCTGTTCTGACCGGCGTGTTCTTCTTTCAGATGCAGGTGACGCGCAGCGAACGCTTCACCTTCTGGTTCCGCATCGCCTTCCTGACCTTCACGCTGGTCTGGCTGGGTTGGACGGAAAACGCCCAACTCTCCGTGGTCAACGTGCTCGCCTTCTTCTCGGCGCTGACCACAGAGTTCAGCTGGGATGCCTTCCTGATGGATCCCCTGGTGTTTCTGCTGTGGTTCTCCGTTGCCGCAGCGCTGATCTTCTGGGGCCGCGGCGCCTATTGCGGCTGGCTGTGCCCCTTCGGCGCCCTGCAGGAGCTGACCAACCGGATCGCCAAGGTCTGTCGCATCCCGCAGTTCGAAGTTCCCTGGGGCCTGCACGAACGGCTTTGGCCGATCAAGTACATGATTTTCCTCGGCCTGTTCGGTCTATCCATGTACTCGCTCGAAGCGGCCGAACACTATGCGGAGGTCGAGCCGTTCAAGACGGCCATCATCCTGAAGTTCCAGCGCGCCTGGCCCTTCGTCGCCTTCGCCGTCGGCCTGCTGCTGGTCGGCCTGTTCATCGAACGGTTCTACTGCCGCTACCTCTGTCCGCTCGGCGCCGCACTGGCGATTCCAGCCCGCCTGCGGATGTTCGACTGGCTGAAGCGCTACCGCGAGTGCGGCAATCCCTGCCAACGCTGCGCCAAGGAATGCATGGTCCAGGCCATCCATCCCGAAGGCAACATCAACCCCAACGAGTGCCTGAACTGCCTGCATTGCCAGGTTCTGTACCAGCACGACCAGAAATGCCCGGTCTGCATCAAGAAGCTGGCGAAACGCCAGCGCTTCGAAGCCCGAGCGGGATCCCCGAAGCCGGAAGCGGACTGGGCCAATGCGGCCGAACGAGCGCCGGCGAAATGACTCCGAAGACAAACCAAGGAGACTGTCATGACGGAGAAGACTGAAGACATGGGCCTGTCGCGCCGCGACCTCTTGGGCGGGACCGCCAAGACCGCGGTTGTTGCCGGCATGGGCGCAGTTGCCTTCGCCGGCGCCCAGGCGATGACCGGCGCGCGTGCCGCAGAAGGCGGCGGGAAGTTCGAACTCGCTCCCGGAGAGCTCGACGAATATTACGGCTTCTGGTCGTCCGGCCAGACCGGCGAATTGCGCATCATGGGCATCCCCTCAATGCGCGAACTGATGCGCGTGCCGGTGTTCAATCGCTGCTCGGCGACAGGCTGGGGCCAGACCAACGAGTCGCTCAAGATCCTGACCGAGGGGCTGCTCCCCGAAACCAAGGCCTATCTCGCCGCCCAGGGCAAGGTGACCTACGACAACGGCGACCTGCACCACCCGCACATGTCGTTCACCGACGGCACCTATGACGGCCGCTACCTGTTCATGCAGGACAAGGCGAACACCCGCGTCGCCCGCATCCGCTGCGACGTCATGAAGTGCGACAAGATCATCGAGATCCCTAACGCGCACGACATCCACGGCATGCGGCCGCAGAAGTACCCGCGCACCGGCTACATCTTCGCCAACGGCGAGCACGAGGCGCCGCTGATCAACGACGGCAAGATCCTCGACGATCCATCGCAATACGTGAACATCTTCACCGCCATCGACGGCGACACGATGGAAATCGCCTGGCAGGTGATCGTCAGCGGCAACCTCGACAACACCGACTGCGACTACCAGGGCAAGTATGCCTTCTCGACCAGCTACAATTCGGAAATGGGCACCAACCTCGCCGAGATGACGGCGAACGAACTGGACCATGTCGTCGTCTTCAACATCAAGGAGATCGAGGCCGGCGTTGCGGCAGGCGACTACCAGGAACTGAACGGCGTCAAGGTGATCGACGGCCGCAAGGGCCAAAACAAGAACTACACCCGCTACATCCCGATCCCGAACAGCCCGCATGGCTGCAACACGGCGCCGGACAAGAAGCACGTCGTCATCAACGGCAAGCTGTCGCCGACCGTCTCGGTCATCGACGTGACCAAGGTCGACGCCCTGTTCGACAGCGACGCCGATCCGAGGTCCTGCATCGTCGCCGAGCCGCAGCTCGGCCTCGGCCCGCTCCACACCGCCTTCGACGGCAAGGGCTACGCCTACACGACGCTGTTTCTCGACAGCCAGGTAGTCAAGTGGGACATCGAGAAGGCGATCCGCGCCTTTGCCGGCGAGGATGTCGACCCGATCGTTTCCAAGGTCGACGTCCACTACCAGCCGGGCCACAACTCGACGACCATGGGCGAGACCGCCGAGGCCGATGGCAAGTGGCTGATCTCGATGAACAAGTTCTCCAAGGACCGGTTCCTCAACGTCGGTCCGCTGAAGCCCGAGAACGAGCAGCTGATCGACATCTCCAGCGACGAGATGAAGGTCGTGCACGATGGCCCGACCTTCGCCGAGCCGCACGATTCGATCCTCGTCCACCGCTCCAAGGTGAACCCCGTCAACGTCTGGAACCGGGACGATCCGATGTGGGAGGACGCACGGCGCCAGGCCGAGGCCGATGGCGTCGATCTCGACTGGGGCGCCGACGTGATCCGTGACGGCAACAAGGTTCGCGTCTACATGCACTCTGTGGCGCCGACCTTCAGCCTCGAGAAGTTCACGGTCAGGCAGGGCGACGAGGTGACTGTCTATATCACCAACATGGACGACATCGACGACCTCACCCATGGCTTCTGTCTGTCCAACTTCGGCGTCGCCATGGAGGTCGCACCGCAGGCGACCGCCTCGGTGACCTTCGTCGCGGAACGCCCCGGCGTGCACTGGTACTATTGCCAGTGGTTCTGCCATGCGCTGCACATGGAGATGCGCGGTCGCATGTTCGTCGAACCGCGCGAGGCCTGATCATGCGCCGCACCCGGATCCCGGCCGTCCTCTCGTTGACGCTCGCCCTCATGGCCGCACTTCCGGCCGGGGCTGCGGAGCGGGAGGTCGTGCCGGCTCCGGGCGCGCTCGCAACAGCGATCGCCGAAGCGCGCGCCGGGGACGTTCTCCGGCTCGCGCCCGGCACCCATGACGGACCGGTGCTCATCGACAAGCCGCTGACGCTCGACGGCAACGGCAAGGCCATCGTCAAGGGCCCCGGAACCGGCAGCGTCATCACCGTCGACGCTCCCGAGACGATCGTGGCCGGACTGACTGCGACCGGCTCCGGCCTGTCCCATGAAACCATCGACGCCGGCATCAAGCTGACCCGAAACGCCCGCGGCGCCCGGATCGTCGGCAACCGGATCCTGGACAATCTCGTCGGGGTCGACGTCCGCGGCGCCTCCGACGCCGTCGTGACGGACAACCTGATCGAGGGCCGCCGCGACCTGCGCCTAAACGAGCGCGGCAACGGCATCTATGCGTGGAATGCCTCCGGCCTGATCGCCGAACGCAACACCATCCGCTATGGCCGCGACGGCGTGTTCGTCAACGCCAGTCACAACAACGCCTTCCGCCACAACCTCTTCGAGGAGGTGCGCTTCGCCGTGCATTACATGTACGGCAACCAGGGCCAGATCACCGGCAACGTCTCGATCGGCAACGACGTCGGCTATGCGCTGATGTTCTCCAACCGGCTCACCGTGACCGACAACGCCTCCCTCGGTGACCGCAATCACGGACTGATGCTGAACTATGCCAACAGCGCGACCATTTCCGGCAACCTGGTGCGCGGCGGCGGCGAGAAATGCCTGTTCATGTACAACGCCAACAAGAACGCCGTCGAAGGCAACCGCTTCGAAGGTTGCCCGATCGGCATCCACTTCACCGCCGGCTCCGAGCAGAACGCCTTCAGCGGCAATGCCTTTGTCGGCAATAAGACCCAGGTCAAGTATGTCGGCAGCCGGAATCTCGAATGGAGCAAGGACGGACGTGGCAACTTCTGGAGTGACCACGCCGCGTTCGATACCGACGGCAACGGCATCGCAGACGCGGTCTACCGGCCGAACGACATGATCGACCAGATCCTGTGGACGCAACCGGCGGCCAAGTTGCTGATCGGCAGCCCGGCGGTGCAGCTGTTGCGCTGGACCCAGACGCAGTTTCCAGCCCTGCTGCCCGGCGGCATCGTCGACAGCGCACCGCTGATGCACGCCCCGGCGCCGACCCCATCCAGCGCGGGAGCAAAGGAATGACCCCTGCCGTCCTGACCCTCGACAAGGTCACCAAATGCTTCGACCGGCGCCCGGCCGTCGACGCCGTCAGCTTCGCCCTGGCCGAAGGCGAGCGCATCGCCCTGCTCGGTCACAACGGCGCCGGCAAGACGACGCTGTTCAAGATGATCCTCGGCTTCCTGAGGCCGGACACCGGCGCCCTCGCCGTCTTCGGCGCGCGTCCGGGAACGGCCGCCGCCCGGACCGCAATCGCCTATCTTCCCGAGGCCGTCGCCTTCCACAAGTCCCTGACCGGCGAGGAGGTGCTGCGCTACTATGCCAGGCTGAAGGGCGAGGATGCGACACGGGCCGTGTCCCTGCTCGATCGCGTCGGTCTCGCCGAAGCCGGACGACGTCGGGTCGGCACCTATTCGAAGGGCATGCGTCAGCGGCTCGGTCTCGCCCAGGCGCTGATCGGCCGGCCGCGGCTGGTGCTGCTCGACGAACCGACCAGCGGCCTCGACCCGATCTCGCGGCAGAATTTCTACGAGATCGTCGAGGAGGTCGCCGCTCGCGGCGCGACCGTGCTGCTGTCCTCCCACGCTCTTACCGAGGTGGAGGCGAAGACCGACCGGATCCTCATCCTGTCGCACGGCCGGCTGGTCGCCGACGACACGCTGAGCCGCCTGCGCGCGCAGGCCAGGTTGCCGATCCGCCTCAAGGTTCAGGGCACCGAGGAGACGGCGGCGGAGATCGCCGAGCGGCTTGGCGGGCGGCGGCTCAACGGCCGCTCGGTGGAACTGCTCTGTGACCCGTCCGACAAGGTCGCGCGCCTGGCTGCGATCACCGCGCTCGGGTCGATGGTCGCCGATGTCGACGTCACTCTGCCGAGCCTCGACGACATCTACCGGCATTTCTCCGGCGTCGCGCCGAAGGAGGATTGACCCATGCCGACCCGCATCCTTACCGTGGCCGCCCAGGAGCTGCGCATCGGCCTGCGCAACCGCTGGATCGTACTTGCCACGCTCATCCTGGCCAGCTTCTCGCTGGCCCTCGCCCTGCTCGGCTCGGCCCCGGCCGGCACGCTCGGCGTCGACCGCCTGACCATAACCGTCGCCTCACTGGCGACCCTATCGGTCTATCTGGTGCCCCTCATCGCGCTGCTGCTCGCCTTCGACGCGATCGCCGGCGAGATTGACCGCGGCACCCTGCTGCTGGTCTTCTCCTGCCCGATCTCGCGGGCGGAGTTTCTGTTCGGCAAGGCGCTCGGACATCTCTGCGTCCTGACCCTTGCCCTGATCACCGGCTACGGCGTCACGGCAGCCCTGCTGATCGCGTCAGGAGCCGGATCGGTTGCCGGCCTGACCGACTTCGCCCGGCTGATTGCGACCTCCGCCCTGCTCGGCCTCGCCTTCCTGGCGATCGGCTATATCCTGAGTTCGCTGACCCGTCAGACCAGCACGGCCGCAGCGCTTGCGATCGGCGCCTGGCTTGTACTCGTCGTCATCTACGACCTCGCGCTCCTCGGCGCGCTTGTCGCCGACACCGGCGGACGCTTCGCCACGCAGGTCTTTCCCTACGCTATCCTGGCCAATCCGGCGGACGCCTTCCGGCTGTTCAACCTCGCCGCCCTCGATGCCTCCGACCTCGTCGGCGGCATGGCCGGGGTGTCCGACAGCCTGCCGTTCGCCCCACGTGCCACCCTGATCGCCATGTTCGTCTTCGTCGGCGTCGCCCTGTCGCTCGCCGTCGCCCTCGTAAGGAGGATCGCACCATGATCCGGCTTGCCGTTCCCTTCGCAACCCTAGCCCTCGCCCTTGCTGCCTGCCAGGACGAGACGGCGCAGACCAGGCCGCTGCCGGTCGAACTGACCCAGGAAGCCGCCGGTCACTATTGCCAGATGACCGTGCTGGAGCACGGCGGGCCGAAGGCGCAAATCCATTTCGCCGGCAACCCGCATCCGATCTGGTTCACCCAGGTCCGCGACGCGGTCGCCTTCACCCGGCTGCCGGAGGAGCCGAAGGACTATGTCGCCATCTACGTCAACGACATGGCCAGGGCCGAGAGCTGGGACGAGCCCGGCGTATCCAATTGGATCGATGTCGCGGACGCCTGGTTCGTGATCGGCAGCGCGACCGTGGGCGGCATGGGTGCTCCCGAGGCCATACCCTTCGGCTCAAGGGCCGACGCGGAAGCCTTCGCCGCCGCCAAGGGCGGCGCGGTCCTGCGTTTCGATGCCATTCCGACCGAATATGTCCTGGCCCCGATCGCAGGCGAACCGTCGGCGCCGGAAACCGCGCTCCCGCGCGCGCCTGTCCAACTTGCGGAGAACGATCGATGACCGGATCGCAGACTTCCCGTCGCCGCTTCCTGGCGATCTCCGCGGCCGCCATCGCATCGGCCACGCTGCCCGTTGCGACCCGCGCAGAGGCACATGTCTACCGCTGGCAAGGCATCGCACTCGGCGCAGCTGCCGAGATTCGCCTGCTCCACACCGACAGTGTCCGGGCGCATGCCCTGCTCGCCGCCGCGGAGACGGAAATACGGCGCCTGGAAGCGATCTTCAACCTGTATCGCACCGACAGCGCTCTGGTCCGTCTCAACCGCGACGGACGCCTCGACGAACCGCCGCTCGACCTCGTCGAACTGCTCGGCCTTGCGGCGCGCATCCATCGCGCGACCGACGGCGCCTTCGATCCGTCCATCCAGCCGTTGTGGGCGCTGCATGCGGACTGCCACGCCGACAAGGGACGCCCTCCCTCGACAGCGGAGATCGACGCGGTCCGCGACAACGTCGGCTTCGATGCGGTCACGATCGAGGCCGGCGAGATCCGTCTCGGCCGCAAGGGCATGGCGCTGACGCTGAACGGCATCGCCCAAGGCTTCGTCACCGATCGGATCGCCACGTTGCTGCGCGCCGGCGGCATGACCGATCTCCTGGTCGACATGGGCGAGATCCGCGCGAGCGGCAACGACGGCCGCAAAGACGGCTGGCGGGTACGCCTCGATCCGGAGCGGTCCGCCGATCCGGCTACGGAAAGCCTGACGCTCGTCGACCGCGCTGTGGCGAGTTCCGCTCGCCATGGCACAACCTTCGACGCAGATGGCACGGCAGGCCACATCCTCGATCCGCGCACCGGCAGGCCGGCAACCGAAGGCGCACACGGCGCCAGCGTCGTTGCCGCAACCGCGGCTGTGGCGGACGGCCTTTCGACAGCAGCCCTGATTTGCGGCGAACACGTCTTTGACGCCGCGCTGAAGTCCTTCCCTGGCGCGCGCGCCCGACTGAGTGGATCGGACGGCACCGCCCGCTGGCTCGACGGCTGACACCCAGACCGGCGTTCCGGATCCGGAAAACCGGGCGAACGCAGGTAGCATCGCGCACAGCCCATTCCGCGACCCTGTGGGCGCTTGCCTTTCTCGTCTGGCTGAAGGCCTACTGGCCGCTCCTGTCCGATCCGGTGACGCTCGGCGACAGGAGGTGCTAGCCGGCGCCGGTCGTCGTAGCGTCCATGCCGGCCCAGCGCTGCAGGTGCGGTCCGGGGTCGAGGCCGGCGGAGGCGACCGCGCGGGCCGCGATCTGGCGCACCATGTCGTCGAGACCGGTCATCCGCGCATAGAACGTCGGTACCGGCGGCGACACGATCGCCCCCATCCGCGTGACCGCGACCATCGCTTCCAGATGACCGAGGTGCAGCGGCGCCTCGCGGGCAAGCAGCACCAGCCGGCGTCGCTCCTTCAGCGTCACGTCGGCCGCGCGGGCGAGCAGACTGTCGCCGGTGCCGTGGGCGATGCTCGACAGCGTGCGCATGGAACACGGCGCGACGATCATGGCATCGACGGCAAAGGACCCGCTGGCGATCGGAGCGCCGAGGTCATCGGAGCGATGGCTCATCGTCGCCAGGACCTCGATGCTCCGGCGTCCGTCCGGCCCGAGTTCATGCGCGATGGTCCGCTCGGCGCCGGCGCTGATCACCAGGTGGGTCTGCGCCCCGATGGCACGCAGGATCTCCAGGACCGCCTGCCCGAGACATGCGCCTGACGCCCCCGACACGCCGACGACGACGCGGGCGGTCATGCCGGTTCCTCCTGCGCTCTCAACACCGCGCTCTCGGTGAACAACTCGTCCCAGCGCCGATCGACGCGTGCGACGACGTCTCGGGGCATCGCCAGCCGCTGCGCATAGGCCCGGGCCGTTTCCGTGCCGATCTTGACGGTCGCGTCGATGCCGAGCTTGCCGCCGAGCCCGACGAGCGGGCTGGCGAAATCGAGCTGATCGACCGGCGTGCGCGCCAGCACGACGAGATCCCGCTCCGGGTCCGCCCGCGTCGCCACCGCCCACATGACGTCAGGCCAGGAGCGGATGTCGATGTCGCGATCGACGACGATGACGTACTTGGTCATCGAGAATTGCGGCAGCAGCGACCAGAAGGCCAGCATCGCGCGTCGTGCCTGGCCCGGATAGCGCTTGTCGACCTGCAGCACCGCCATTCGGTAGGAGCAGGTCTCCGGCGGCAGGTGGACATCAAGGATTTCGGGCACCGCCTGGCGCAGCAGAGGCGCGAAGACATCGGTCATCGCCGCGCCGATGACCGACGGCTCGTCCGGCGCGCGGCCGGTGAAGGTTGACAGGTAGGCCGCGCCGTCACGGATGTCGATCGCCGACAGCCGGAGCACGGGATAGAGATCCGGATCGTTGTAATAGCCGGTGTGATCGCCGAACGGCCCTTCCAGCGCGACCAGACCGGGCTGCACCAGGCCTTCGAGCACGATCTCCGCGCTGTCCGGCACATGCAGACCGATCGTGCGGCAGGGCATAACGCGGCTGCGCCGGCCATTGACAATGCCGGCAAGCGCCAGTTCGCCGACGCCTTCTGGCGCCGGAATCACGGCCGACAGGAGGGTCGCCGGATCGCAACCGATGACCACCGCAACAGGCATCGGCTCACCCAGGGCCGCCCACTCGCGATGGTGCTGCGCGCCGCCCCGCATCGGCAGCCAGCGCAGGATGGCGCGGTCGGGACCGAGCACCTGCATGCGGTAGATGCCGAGATTGTAGCGTCTCGGGTCATCCGGCCCAGGCGGACGGGTGACGACCATGCCCCAGGTGATCAGAGGACCGGCATCGCCCGGCCAGCAGGTCTGCACCGGCAGCGCGGACAGGTCGACCGGTGCGGCGCGCAGATCGGGCGGACGGACAACCGTCTTCGGTCGGGCCGCCAGCCCGGCCCGGGCGACCGGCAGCAGCGCCTTCAGATCGCCGAGGGATGCCGGCGGCTCGGGCGCGCGCAGCGCGGCAAGAAAGGTGCCGAACCGCCCCAGATCGCCGGGCTCGATACCGAGCCCGGCAGCCACACGCGTGCGCGTGCCGAACAGGTTGGCCAGCAGCGGCATGGCGAACGCCTTGCCGGCGGCATCGACGGGCCGTTCAAAATGCAGGACCGGACCGGCGGACGCGATCACCCGACGGTGTATCTCCGTCGCCTCAAGACGGACAGAGACCTGCGCTGCGATCCGCGTCACCTCGCCGCGCCCGTCGAGGTGGGCGAGATAGGCCGGCAGGTCCGGAAAGGCTGGCAGGGAGCGCAGATGCATCGGCAGACGGCTTTACAGGCAGGATCGGCCACACGCGATGCTGGGTCCCGTGTGGACAGGAGTGTCCAGAGTGGGACAATTTGCCCACCTTGCCTTGACCTTCATCAAGGGGTGCGCGCCCGGCCGTCGACTAGACTCTGCCACGCTAGCGAAGAGGCCGACATGATACGCCACAGATCCCGCGGAGAACTCCCGCCGCTCGTCGCCCTGTTGATGAAACCCCTGCCACACTGGCCGCTGGAACTGGCCCTGACCCGCCTCGTGCGGCAATTCGTCCAGCGCCGTCCGGATCTCATCGCGCGACTGGGGGCGACCGCGCAGGTGCCGATCGCCGTGTCTCCTTCCGATCTTCCGGTCGCCTTCGTCGTCCGCCTCGGCGGCCGGCAGTCGCGCATAGACGTCGTCAACAGAGACCGGATCGAAGGAGCGGCGGCCCGCATCGAAGGCCCGTTGCTCATCCTGCTCGGCCTGTTCGACGGCAGCTACGACGGCGACGCCGCCTTCTTCGCCCGCGACATCACCATCGAGGGCCAGACCGAGCACGTTCTGGCGCTGCGCAACACGCTGGAGGAAGCGGACCTGACGCCCGCCGAATTCGTTGGCCTGAACGGCCCCGTGGCCGAGATCGTGAACCGGCGGACGGCGCAGGCGCTCGACCTCGCCCGCCGGCTGGTCGGGGCGCCCGCCGTCGAGCAGCGCTCGCGCGCAGGGGCCGTGCGATGAACGCCGCGACACGCTCCGCTCCCGCCCAACGGCATCCCCTCGAGCTGGTCTGCCCCGCCGGCACGCCGGCGGCCCTGCGGGCTGCCGTCGATGCGGGCGCCCATGCCATTTATTGCGGCTTCAACGACGAGACCAACGCCCGCAACTTCCCCGGCCTCAATTTCTCGGGCCCGGAACTCGCCGCCGGCATAGACTACGCCCACCGGCACGGCGCGAAGGTGCTGGTCGCCATCAACACATTCGCCCGGCCCGGAGCCCTGGACATCTGGCAGAAGGCCGTCGACACCGCCGCCGGCGCCGGTGCGGATGCGGTCATCGCCGCCGACCTCGCAGTGCTCGACCATGCGGCACGCCGCCATCCCGGCCTGCGGCTGCACCTGTCGGTTCAGGCGGCTGCCAATACGCCCGAAGCGATCCGTTTCTACGCCGAGGCCTTCGGCGTCCGGCGCGTGGTGCTGCCGCGGGTGCTGTCGGTGGAGGAGATCGCCCGGCTGAACCGCGAGATCGACGTCGAGACCGAGGTCTTCGTCTTCGGCGGGCTGTGCGTCATGACGGAAGGCCGCTGCGCGCTGTCCTCCTATGCCACCGGAAAGTCGCCTAACCTGACCGGCGTCTGTTCGCCGCCCAGCCACGTCGCCTATGAGGAGGCCGCGGACGGATCCCTGCTTGCCCACCTCGGCGGCTTCACCATCGACCGCTTCGCCGCCGGCGAGCCGGCCGGCTATCCGACCCTGTGCAAGGGCCAGTTCGCCGCCACGGGCAAGACGGGCTACCTGTTCGAGGACCCGGTCAGCCTGAACGCCGCCACCCTGCTGCCGGCCCTGCAGGCGGCTGGCGTCACCGCCCTGAAGATCGAGGGCCGCCAGCGCGGCAAGGCCTACGTTGCCAGCGTCGTGCGCGCCTTCCGCCGAGCCGTCGATGCGCTGGCGCAGGGAAACCAGGTGACGGACCTTTCGGCCGAACTCGCTGCACTCGCCGAAGGCGGCCGGCAGACCACCGGCGCCTACCGGAAGACCTGGCGCTGAGAAAGGACCCATGGATGGCTGCCATCGAACTGGCCCTCGGGCCATGCCTGTTCAACTGGCCGGCGGATCGTCTCGCCGATTTCTATGCCCGCATCGCCGACGAGGCGCCGGTCGAGCGCGTCTATGTCGGCGAGGTCGTCTGCGGCAAGCGCATGCCCTTCACCGACCCGCTGTGGCCGCAGGTGATCGAGCGGCTGCAGCGGGCCGGCAAGACGGTGGTCCTGTCCGCGCTCGCGCTGCCGGCGACGGTACGCGAACGCAAGACCCTTAAGGACCTTGCCGCATCCGGCCTGACGCTCGAACTCAACGACTTCTCCCTGCTCGCCGATCCGCTTGAGCGAGCGTTCGTCGCCGGCCCGTTCCTCAATGTCTACAATGAGGCTGCCCTTGGCTTCCTCGCTGCGCGCGGGGCCAGCGACTGGTGCCCGCCGGTCGAGGTGCCGCTGGACTCGATCCGCAAAGCCGGCGCCGCGCATCCGCAGATCACGGTTGAACTGTTCGCCTTCGGGCGCCTGCCGCTCGCCCTGTCGAGCCGCTGCTATCACGCCCGTGCTCACGGCCTCGCCAAGGATTCCTGCCAGTTCGTCTGCGACCGCGACCCCGACGGCATGGCGGTGAGGACCCTCGACAACAGGCGCTTCCTGGCGGTCAACGGCATCCAGACCCTGTCGGATGCCTGCCAGGCGGTCACGCTCGACGCGGACCGGCTCGCGGCCAACGGCATCGGCCGCCTGCGCCTGTCGCTGCACACGGTCGACATGGTCGCCGTTGCCCGGACCTACCGGGCCTTGCTCGACGGCGACATGTCTCCGGCCGACGCGGAATCGGCGCTCACGGCGATGGATCTTCCCGGACCGGTGTGCAACGCCTACCTTGCCGGAGAAGCCGGATGGCGACACGTGACCCTGTAGACATCGACACGCCGGCGCAGGATCTCCTCGGTGCGACCGCAGTCGCCGAGCGGATGGCGATCGCCCGCATACGCCGCATTCTCGCCGACTTGCACATGCC
Organism: Polymorphum gilvum SL003B-26A1; assembly: GCF_000192745.1. NCBI lineage: Bacteria > Pseudomonadati > Pseudomonadota > Alphaproteobacteria > Rhodobacterales > Paracoccaceae > Polymorphum > Polymorphum gilvum. Next base: position 583,195 of record NC_015259.1, on the reverse strand, counting down.
GTGCCGCTGCCAGGACGAGATCGACCGGACCATGGAAGCGCTCGTCGCCTGGGAGAGCCGCCGGATCCGGCACCATCTGCTGAAGGATATCCGCAAGTCCGCCGGACGCCTGCGCGCCGGCATCGCCTTCCTGGACGATCTCGCGGACCTGCCGGACGGCGAATTCGACGCGCAGACCTGCGCCGATCACGCCGAAACGCTCACCGTGCTCGCCGATAGCGCCCGGCTGTGCGCGCAAGCCCTCACACGCCTCGCCGCGCTCGACCAGGGCGACGACACGCCGTCGACCTAGGACTTCGGGGGTGCTGGATCACCGCCGGAAGACCACCGGAACCCTGCCGGACTTCTGTCGACTTCTGTCGGACTAGATGATCCACGCCGTCTTGCCGGCGGCGTTGTCGCAGAAGTCGCGGGCGCTGCGGCGCGCCTGCTCGACCACCACCTGGATGACGTCCTGGTGCGTGGACGACTGGTAGGTGCCGATGATCGGCATCGGCGGGAATCGCTTCGACACGTCGATCGGCCGCAGCAGGCCCATTTCGAGCTCGCGCTGGATCGTGATGCTCGGGATCGCGCTGATCCCGAAGCCGGCGATCAGGAGGTTGATGATCGCGAACAGCGAGTTCGAGCTGGTCATCTTGGACGCCAGCACGCTCTCGTCCTGGAAATAGGGCGCGATCTGGCGGTAGGGCGGCGTGTTTTTGGGAAACGTGATGATCGGCATCTGCGCCAGTTCGTCGACGTCGTAGGTACGGGCCTCGTCGATCAGCTTCGGCGAGCCGGCCCAGATCATTTCCCAGACGCAGACGTTGAAGCTGCGGAAGCCGTCGCCGATCGCCGGGTCGAGGCAGAAGATCAGGTCGAACTCGCCGTTGACCATTTCCGCGACCAGGCGCTGGGTGCCCTCGACGATCAGTTCGACCCTGAGATTGGGGGCGATCTGCTGCAGCGATTCCATCAGGTGCGGCATCCAGGTGGAGGCGACGGAATCGATCGCGCCGATGCGCACGACGTCGGGCACGTGGCCGTCCGGGCTCTTGACGCTGTCCTTGAGCCGGTCGATCAGGCCGAGGATCTCCTTGAACACCACCAGCACGCGCTCGCCCTCCAGCGTCAGCTGGAACTCGCGGTCGCCGCGATGCACGAGCCGGCAGCCGAATTCGGCCTCCAGTGCGGCCAGCCGCGAGGAGATCGCCGGCTGGGTGGTGTTCAGCTGCTCCGCAGTCCGCCCGAAGTGCCGGTTGCGGGCGAGGACCACGAAAGTGACCATGTCGAGATCGCGCATCGTGTCCTCTCTATCATAAAAGGCGCGGGCGCACAGGCCGCCGACTCCCGCGCTATCGCGGCAGCACGCGCACGCGGGCCGGGTCGATGCCGAGCGACACCATGTCGCCGGAACCGAACGCAAGCTCGTTCGAGGTCAGCGCTCGCACCGGCGCTCCGGCAAGGGTCAGGACATAACGGTTGCGCGCGCCGAGATAGACGCGCGTGCGCACCTGCGCCCTCAACCCCGCCGGCTGCCCGGCGGAACCGATGCTCAGGTCCTCCTGGCGCAGCGCCAGGGTGACCGCGCCGCGCAGGCTGGTTGCCGCCGGCAGCGCAAGGCGCTGGCCGTCGGCGAGTTCGGCGACCGGCTGGCCGTTCTCCTCGCCGACGGTTGCCTCAACCAGGTTCGCCGAGCCGAGGAAGCTGGAGGCGAACCGGGTGGCCGGGCTGGCATAGATCTGCGCGGGCGTGCCCTCCTGTTCGACCCGTCCGCGGTTGAGCAGGACGATGCGGTCGGACAGGCTGAGGGCCTCTTCCTGGTCGTGGGTGACGAACAGTGTGGTCAGGCCCAGCCGCTTGTGGATCTCGATCAGTTCCACCTGCATGTCCTCGCGCAGGCGCGCGTCGAGGTTGGACAGCGGCTCGTCGAGCAGCAGCACCTTGGGATTGGACACCACTGCGCGAGCGAGCGCGACGCGCTGCTGCTGGCCGCCGGACAGCTGGCGTGGCCGGCGTTCGCCGAGTGCGCCGAGCTGCACGGTTTCCAGCGCCGCCCTGACCCGGGCGTCCTGCTCCTCGCGGTTGCCGATGCGGCGCATGCGCAGCGGAAAGCGGACGTTTTCGTAGACGGACAGATGCGGCAGCAGGGCGTAGGACTGGAACATCATCGAGATGTCGCGCCGCTCGGGCGGCAGCGCGGTGACGTCCTGGCCGTCGATCTCGACCCGGCCGGAGGTGACGCTTTCGAGACCGGCGACAATGCGCAGCAGCGTGGTTTTTCCGCAGCCCGAGGCGCCGAGCAGACTGACGAACTCGCCGGACGTGATGTCGACCGAGATGCCGTGCAGGACATCCACGGGACCGAAGGACTTGCGGATGGATTCAAGCTTCACATTGGACATGGATCAGACACTCGCAACACGCTTCAGCCCGAGCATGCGGTCGATCACCAGGATCAGGACCACGGTGATGGCAATCATGAGGCTCGAAACCGCAGCAACGGACGGGTCGGGGCTGAACTCGAGCTGACCGTAGATCTGGACCGGCAGCGTGGTCAGGCCCGGCTTGCGCAGGAACAGCGACAGAACAGCCTCGTCAAAGGAAATGTTGAAGGCGAAGAAGGCGCCCGCAGCGAGGCCCGGCAGGCACTGCGGCACCACCACCAGCCACAGCCGCTGCAAGCGGTTGGCGCCCATCGTGCGGGCGGCCTCCTCAAGCGCCGGATCGGATTCGCTCAGAACGGCGAGCGTCGTGCGCACCACATAGGGCAGGGCGATGACCGAATGGCCGAGCCACAGCACGACCGGCGACACCGGACCGAAGGTCGCGCTCCAGAACATCAGCATGCCGATCGCATAGATGATCGTCGGCAGAACCAGCGGCGAGAGGAACAGCGTCGCCAGAACCTCACTGCCCGGCAACTGCCGGCGGTGCAGGGCGATGGCGGCCGCACCGCCGACGAGCGTCGCGGTGACCGTGACCGCAAGGGCGATCTGGAGGCTGATCAGGGCCGCCGACAGATAGGCGCTGGACGACAGCACCGCGGCATACCAGCGCAGCGAGAAATTCTGCGGCGGAAACGAGATGAACTGGCTTTCGGACACCGACGCGCCGATCACCACGATCAGCGGCGCCAGCAGCACGATTAGCGTCGCGGCGATGAAGACAATGGCCGCAACGCGCAGCCAGCCGGGAACCGACCTAACCATGGCGCGCCCCCGACAGCCGGATATAGGGTACCAGCACCAGAAGGATACCGACGAACAGAATGACCGCCTGGGCTGCGGCGAACGGCCATTCGAGGCTTTGCGTCACCGACTTGTAGATCGAGGAGGCCAGCACCTGGATGCGGGCACCGCCCAGGAGGTTCGGCGTCACGAAGGAACTCGCTGACAGGGTGAACACCAGCAGCGAGCCGGCGACGATGCCGGGCAGCGACAGCGGCAGCACCACGGCGCGCATCGTCTGCAGGAAGCTGCAGCCCATGGTGCGGGCGGCTTCCTCCAGGCGGATCTCGATGCGGGTGACGACGCCGAGGATCGACAGGGTCATGAACGGCAGCAGAACCTGGACCATGCCGATGACGATCGCGGTCTCGGTCTGCATGAGCCCGAAGCTGCGGCCGACCAGCCCCATGTCGCGCAGCAGCTCGGGCACTAGGCCGGAGCGCGACAGCAGCACCATCCAGCCGAAGGTGCGCACGACGACGCTGGTCATCAGCGGCAGGATGACCGCGATCACCAGCCACATCCGCAGCCGCGGGCCAACCCTGGCCATGATGTAGGCGAGCGGAAAGCCGATGACGGCACAGATCGCGGTGATGATCAGGGACAGGCGCACGGTGCGCCAGAGGATGCCGAGATAATAGCTGTCGCCGAGGAAGCGGGCGAAATGCTCGAGTGTGGGACCGTCAGGGCCCGACAGGCTCAGGAGCATCATCTGGCCTATGGGGAGGAAGAAGGCCAGCGCCAGAAGCAGAAGGCCCGGAAGCGCGAGCAGCAGGTTTTCCGCGCGATCTGACATCGGTAAGGACACTCCGTCGGTTCCTGGGCAGGTTCATGTTCTGACAGAAGATGTGAACCGGTCCAAGCGTCTGCGTCTGCGGCCGCGATCGCCGATGGGCGAGCGATCGCGGCCTGCCAGCGTCCGCGTCAGCGGGCGATGGTCTTGTTCCAGGCCTCGACCCACTTGGCGCGGTTGGCTTCGATCACCTTCGGATCAAAGCGCAGGAGACCCTTGACCCCGTCCTCGCCGTAGGCGACATCCGCCGCGACCTCAGCAGAAAGCTCGGCCTTGGCGTTCGTCGGCGAGTAACGCAGGGCTTCGGCGAAGCAGGCCTGGGCTTCCGGCGAGATCGTCTTGTCGATGAACTTGAGCGCCAGGTCCTGGTTCGGGCGGCCGGAGACCAGGTTGGTCGTGATGTAGCTCGCCGGCGTGCCTTCGGAACCTTGCACGAACTTGGCCGGCAGGCCGGCCTTGCGCAGGGTGAAGGCATAGTCGGACGCGTAGGGCGCAACCCAGGCGTCGTTCTGGGCGAATTCCTGCTGAATCTCGGGCGAGGTCGACACGACGATCGCGCCGTTGCCAAGCAGTTCGGTCACGGCATCGAGACCCGGCTGGATGTTGTCCAGATCGCCGCCGCTCACCTGGTTGAGCATCAGGAAGCCGAGCATGCCGTAGCCGTTCGAGATATCGGTCAGCACCAGGTGGTCGGCGAAGGCCGGATCCTTCAGGTCGGCCCAGGACGACGGCGCCTTGGGAGCGGTTTCCGAGTTGTAGATCAGGCCGATGGCCGCGATCGAGTAGGCCGGCCCCTCGCCGCCGGCGAGGTTGGCCTTGGCGAACGGATAGAGGTCGGCGGCGTTGCTCAGCTTGGCCTCGTCGATGGGCGACAGTAGCCCCTCGGCCGCACCCACGATCTCCTGGCCGCCGGAGAAGTGGATGACATCGAACTGCGGCGCGTCCTTCTGCGCGCGCAGCTGCGCGAAGGCGTCGGCCGAATAGGCCGTCACGATCTGCACGGTCGCACCGTTTTCCTGTTCGAACGGCGTGATGATGCACTTGCGGTGCGCTTCCTCGTAGGCACCGCCGAACGAGTTGATGGTGAGCGTCCTGTCCTGCGCCAGTGCGGTGCCCGCCATCAGGGAGAGCGCCGAAAGGCCGAGGAACGTGCTAGCAAGCTTCGATGTCATCATACTTCCCCTTCTGTTGACTGCGGTAGGATGCGCCTCAGGCGACCCGTCCAATCTCGACCACCTTGGCTCCTTCCGTGCGGATCAGCCGGCACTGTTCGGCCACGGCGTCGAGATTGTGGGTCATGCGACCGAAATAGGTGCAGGGAATCCAGCCGGTCGGCCCGAACGTGCGACCGCCGACGCCGTAGAACAGGCCGATCTCCCAGAACTCGCTGGGGTCGATCTTGAAGAAGTTCTTCGGCTGGTAGAACCAGAGCACCTCGCCGACTTCCGGCAGCACGGTCTGGTTTTCCGGCGGCAGGGCGGTCGGGTCGAAATTGCGGGCTTCCTCCGGCAGGCCCATCATGATCTCGGGGCCGGAGAACATGGCATGCGTGGCCGGCCAGCGGATCGGCTTTTCAAGCGCACCCCAGATCGCCTTGCAGGTCTCAGGCGCGTTGTCCCAATAAAGGCTTATGATGCCCTGGACGTCCGCTTCGACGAATTTGAGGTACAGATTTCTTTCGGTCATGGGAACCTCTTGGGTCGATAACCCCACTATTCCCACCGATCCAGGCGCCCCTGTCCAATTCCGATTGAAAATTCTAATATAGATTATTTTTATCGTCGGAACCCTATCGCCGCCGCACAGACTCGCGGCCGCCGACGCCGGCCGTGTGCCTTCGCAGCCTCCGCTCTCCCCTCATGCGCATTCGGAAAAAAGACCCTCACGCGCTTGCATATTTTTGCATACAATTGTATACAGAAGCTGTCCGATTCCCGACGAGCCCCGCTTCCCAGGGCCTCGCCACATCCGGCTGACCCGACGTGTCCAAATTCCTCACCCGTGCCCGACTGCTTACCATCCTGTATGCCGCTGCGGGCGTGGCGGCGTTCAAGATCCTCGGTCTGCCACTGCCGTTCCTGTTCGGGCCGATGGCCGCCTGCCTGATTGCCGCCCTGCTCGGCGCCAGGATGCAGGGCATGGGCGAGGTCGGCGTCGGCGCCCGCACCATTCTCGGCGTCGCCGTCGGTGCCTCGATCACCCCGGCCGTCGCCGCCGCCCTGCCGGCGATGGCCCTGTCGCTCGCCCTGATGCCGCTCTACATCGCGCTCATCGGCCTGATCGGCGTGCCGTTCTTCCGCTATTTCTGCAAGCTCGACCCGGTGACCTCCTTCTATGCGGCGATGCCCGGCGGGCTTCAGGACATGATCATCTTCGGCCAGGAGGCCGGTGGCGACGTGCGCACCCTGTCGCTCATCCACGCCACCCGCGTCCTGGTCATCGTCACCATCGCGCCGATCCTGCTGACGACGCTGTACGGCGTCTCGCTCGACAACCCGATCGGCCGGCCGATGGCCGAGGTGCCGTGGCACGAACTGGTCCTGCTCGCCCTTGCCGCCCTGGTCGGCTGGAAGCTGTTCGAGAGGCTCAACCTGTTCGGTGCCTCGATCATCGGTCCGCTGGTCGTCACCGCCATCCTGTCGCTGACCGACCTGGTGCACACCCGCCCGCCGGCGGAGGCGATCGTCGTCGCCCAGTTCTTCATCGGCCTCGGCATCGGCGTGTCCTATGTCGGCGTGACGCTGAACGAGTTGCGGCGGACCGTCCTCTACGGCGTCGCCTTCGTCCTCGTGCTCGCCGCGCTGGCCGCGGTCTTCACCGAAATCGCCGTCCTGTCCGGCCTTGCCGCGCCGCTGGAGGCCTTCCTGGCCTTCGCGCCCGGCGGTCAGGCCGAGATGACCGTGCTGGCGATCATCGCCGGCGCCGACCTCGGCTTCGTCGTCACGCATCACCTGACCCGGCTGATCCTGGTGATCACCCTTGCGCCGATCGCCGCCAGGCTGGCGGGCGCCCGCAAGAAGACCGGGCCGGACTGACCGGCTCGGGGACGCAACCGGCTTCGAACCTCGCGTCTCAGCGCGCTCCGAAGGCGTCCGGATTGATCATGTGGATCGGGGCGCCGGCTGCATAGGCGTTGATCTGCGCATAGATGTCGGCGAACTGGCCGTCGAGTTCGTCCTCGGTCACGAAGCCGATATGCGGGGTGGCGATGACGCGCGGATGGGTCAGCAGCGGATCGCGTGGGTCGGTGAGCGGTTCCTTGTCGAAGACGTCGACCGCGACGGTCCCGGGCCGGCCGGCGTCGAGCGCCGCAAGCAGCGCCCCCGGCGCGACCAGCGCCGAGCGCGAGGTGTTGACGAAGATCGCGCCCGGCTGCATCGCCAGCAGGTCGTCGAGGGTGATCAGGCCCTTGGTCTCCGGCTTCAGCCGGACATGGACGCTGACCGCATCGGACGTCGCGAAGAAGGCTTCGCGGCTTGGCGCCACGCTCTCCTCGGCGGCGGCAGCACGCGCCCGGCCGTCCTCCGAGCCCCACCACTGCACCACCATGCCGAAGGCCCTGGCATAGCCCGCCACGGCCTTGCCGATGCGGCCGTAGCCGTACAGGCCGAGCGTGCGCCCGCGCAGGCTCTTGCCGACGCCGCACTGCCAGGTGCCGGCCTTCAGCGAGGTGATCTGGGCCGGCAACTGGCGCGCGGCGGCCAGGAGCAGCGCGAAGGTCAGTTCCGCCGCCGCGTAGGACGGCGCGTCGGCCTGCATGTTGGACGACAGCAGCACGCCGTGGCGGGTGCAGGCGGGAACGTCGACATGCGGATAGACGCTGCGCTGGCTGATCAGCTTCAGCTTCGGCAGGCGCGCCAGCAGCGGCCCGGTGATCGCCGTGCGCTCGCGGAACAGCACCAGCGCCTCCGCCTCGGCGAGGCGGTCGGCGAGGACATCGACATCTTCCACATGGTCGGTCCACACGGTGACGTCGTGGCCGTCGAGCAGGCGGAAGCTCGGCAGGGTCTTCAGCGTATCGAACCAGTCGTCGAGGATATGCACCTTCATGGCGGTCTGCATCCTGGCTAGCGGGGCGGATCAGGGCTTTGCGGAATGGGAGCGACGGATCACCGGCGACACCACCGCGTCGGAGACGTGGAAGTCCCAGAGCGCGGCGGAACGGGTACGTCCGGCGGCAAGGGCGATCTCGCCGACCGCGTCGAGGTCGTCGATCCGCCGCCCGTCCAGGCCGAAGCCGCGCGCCAGCGTGGCGAGATCGGTGTAGCCGAACACCGCGCCGGCATCCGACAGCCCCTCGAAACGCAGCTTGTGGATCTCCGAACCGTAGGCGCCGTCGTTGAGCACGCAGATCAGGATGTCGAGCCCGTGCCTGTGGATCGTCTCCAGTTCCTGCACGTGCATCAGCAGGCTGCCGTCGCCGTCGAACAGCACGACCTTGGTGTCGGGCCGCGCGGCGGCGACGCCGATCGCATAGGCGAGACCGTTGCCGATGGCACCGAACTCGCGGATCGTATGGAACCGCTCGGCCGGGCGCCCGCGCATGTGCGCCGTGAAATAGGAGCAGTGCCCCGACGAGTTGACCGATTCCCACTCGCGCGGCAGCACGGCGTCGAGCGCCCTGACCACGTCGCGCGGGTCGAGCGTGCCGGGCCTGGCCGGGAAGACGGTGCTGTCGGCGGGCCGTTCGCGGATCGCCCGGGCGAGGTCGTCCGAGCGCCACCGCTCCGGCCGCGCCGGCGGCAGCGCGGACGTCAGCGCCTCGATGCCGAGGCGGGCGTCGGCGCGCAGGTGATGGGTCGCGGCCAGGCGGCCCTGGCTGATCGCCCGCGGCCGGGTGTCGACATGCAGGACGGCGGCCCTGGGATACAGCCGGCCGGCATCGGCGGCATGGGCGGCCAGGCTCATGCCCACGGCGATGACCAGATCGGCCTCGGCGAAGGCCTCGCGGGCGACGTCCGAGGAAAAGCCGCCGGCGATGCCGACGCTGAAGGGATCGTCGTCGAACAGGCCGCGCGCCGGCAGCGTGTTGGCGAGCAGCCCGCCGCAGGCCTCGGCCAGCGCCCGGCAGGCCGGTGCGGCGTCGGCCAGCAGCGCGCCGCGGCCGCCGATGACGACGATCCTGCGCGATCCGGCCACGAGCTCCGCGGCCCGACGGACATCATCGGGATGCGGCGGCATCGGCGAGGCCTTGGGCAGGACGGCGCCGGACGGCGCCGGCATCGCCGCCTCCGTCCACGGCTGGTCCTGCAGGTCGAATGGCACGCCGACCACCACCGGGCGGTTTTCCGTCTTCGCCTGCAGGAAGGCATCACGCACGCCGACCGCAAGGCGCGCCGGATGATGCAGGGCGACATAGGCCGCGCCGCAGGCGGTGACGAACGGCGCCTGGTCGATGCCCTGGTTGTACCAGGCGGTCGAGATCGGCGCCTCGCCCGCGAACACGACCAGCGGAATGCCGGCGCGCGCCGCGGCGGCGAGCGCCGTCATGGTCTGCGTCAGGCCCGGACCGCAGGTGACGGTGGCGACCCCGACCTCGCCGGTCGCCCGGGCATAGGACATCGCCGCCGACACGGTCGTGTGCTCGTGGCGCACGTAGATCATCCGGCAGCCGCCATCCGACAGCCGGGTGGCAAAGTTCATGTTGGCGTCGCCGAGCAGGGCGAAGCAGGCGCGCACGCCCTCGTTCAGGAACGCCCGCGCCAGGGCGTCGTAGCAGTGCAGTCCGCTCATGCGCCTGCCGTCTTCGCCGTCTTGGCCGTGAAGGCGCGCTCCGGCACCAGCACCTCGCCGCGCGCAAGCAGGCGCGCCGTGCGCACAAGGCCGGCGGAGCGCAGCTCGAAGCCGTTGGGGCCGTTCTCGTAGTCGACGGTGACGTCGATCTGCCCCATCGGATGCTCGATCAGCACCAGCGCCGGCACGCCCTCCGGCGTGGCGACGAGGCCGTCTGCCACCGTGCCGGGCGTCAAAGCGCAGGAGGCGAGGCACTGAGAGCCGGTCACGGCCATGGTCGGATGGCAGTTCCACGGCATGAAGTAGCGCGCCGCGAAGGTGCCGCCGTCGCGCGCCGGTGCGATCAGGCCGAACTTCGGCGTTACCGACTTGGCAACGTCGCCCATGCCCATGCGCCGACCCGCCTCGAGGCGGACGGCCTCGATGCGCGCCATCAGCTCGCGGTCGGCATCGAGGTCGGCCGCCGTCTCGTAGCCGGTTATGCCGAAGTCGGCGGCGCGCCCGATCACCATCGGCATGGCGACATCCATGCAGGTGACTTCATAGCCGTCGATCGTGTCGCGCAGGTTGCCGGTCGGCAGCAGCGCGCCGCAGCTGGAGCCGACGACATCGAGGAAGTTGAGGAACACCGGCGCGGCGGTACCGGGCACGCCGTCGATGGCGGTGTCGCCCTCGTAGTTCACCTTGCCGTCCGGCGTGTCGACGATCGCCTCGACGCGGGCCCCGGTGTTGACGGCGCGGATGCGCACGCGCGTCTTGTCGCCCTGCGGTTCGACCAGGCCCATCTCGATGGCCGCCGGGCCGACGCCCGACAGGATGTTGCCGCAGGTCGGCTTGAAGTCGACCAGCGGCTCCTCGACCGACACCTGGGCAAAGAAATAGTCGACGTCCGCATCCGGCGTTTCGGAGCGGCTGAGCATGGCGACCTTGGTGGTCACCGCCGTGCCGCCGCCGATGCCGTCGATGTTGTGCGGGTGGCCGGCGCCGACGACGGCGACCAGCACGTTCGCCAGCGTGTCGAGATCCTGCGGCAGATCCGCCCGGTTGAAATAGGGGCCGCGCGAGCTGCCGCCGCGCAGGAAGTGATAGGGAATGGCGATCTGGGTCATGGTGCAATGTCCTCGATGAGGCGGGAGACCGTATCGGCAAAGGCGGCGGTGCCGAGGGCGCCGCCGAGGTCGCGGGTGCGGGTTTCGGGGTGAGCAAGGGCGGCGTCGATCGCAGCCTCGATCGCGTCGGCAGCCGCGGTGGCGCCGAGGTGGCGCAGCAGCATGGCCGACGAAACGATCAAAGAGGTCGGGTTGGCGAGGTCCTTTCCCGCGATGTCCGGCGCCGAGCCGTGCTGGGCCTGCGCTACGGCATGATCGGCGCCGAGGTTCAACGATGCGGCAAGGCCGAGACCGCCCGCCAGTTCGGAGGCCAGATCCGACAGGATGTCGCCGAACATGTTGGTCGTCACCAGCACATCGAAGCGCTCCGGCGCGCGCACCAGCAGCGCGGCGGCGGAATCGACCAGGACTTCCTCGTAGGCGATGTCCGGATACGCCTTGGCGACGGCCCGCACCTCGTCCAGGAACAGGCCGTCGGACATGCGCATGACGTTCTGCTTGTGGATCGCGGCCACCCGTCGCGCCGGCCGCGTGGCAGCAAGGGCGAAGGCCGCCTCGGCAATGCGGCGCGATCCATCGGCCGTGATCTTGCGCATGGCCAGCGCGACGCCGGGTACCGGCATGAACTCGCCGCCGCCGGCGAACATGGTGCGGTCGGCGTAGAAGCCTTCCAGGTTCTCGCGCATGACGACGAGATCGACCGGCCGGGCGATCGGCGTCGGCAGCCCCGGCCGCGACCGGGCCGGGCGGATGTTGGCGTAAAGCTGCATCTGCTTGCGCAGGGCGCCCGACGGATTGATGCCGCCCTGCGCGACCGGCGGATATTCATTGTGCGAGACCGGTCCCAGCACCACGCCATCGGCCGCCAGCGCGCGCTCGCGCACGCGCTCCGGCAGGGTGGTGCCTTCGGCCTTCAGCGCTGCAAGGCCGATCCGGTCCTCCGACAGGCTGAGGCCCAGCCGGAAGCGCGTGTCGGCCGTGCGCAGCACGCGGACCGTGGCATCGGTGATTTCCGGGCCGATGCCGTCGCCCGGGAGAACGAGAAGGTCCATGATCGGCTCACCGGAACGGCCAGGGCAGGTCGTAGGCATCCTGCAGCAGGCCGCGCGGGAAGTTCAGCGACAGGGCGTTGGCCAGCACCAGGATGAAGACGGCGATGCCGATGGTGAGGATCGCGGTCTTGAGCCAGCTCGCCCTGGCCCGAACGCGCAGGAACAGCGGGAAGAACGCCAGCATCGCCAGGTAGAAGCCGACCAGCGCCGACAGCGCGACCAGGCCGGTGATCCACAACAGCCCCTCCCACAATCCGCGTCGTCCCGTGCCCCTCTCGGCCTCGGTATCGAACAGCGAGGCGTGGCCCTGCTGGCTGACGACCAGCGTGACGACGAGGATGAGGGTCAGCGCGAGACCGATGATCGACGAGCCCATCGTGAAGATGCCGCCGAGGAACGAATGCTCCATCGAGTCGATCAGGGCGGTGAGGAAGAGGCCTGCGACGAACAGCGCGAACAGGATCTGCGGCATCCGCCTGGACAGGTTGCCGCCGGCATGGGCCGCGACCGAGTCGGACCCGCTGTCGTCGACCCGGTTGCGCAGGCCGATGGCGACGGAGATGATCGTCAGGATGCCGATGACGATGACGCCCGGCCTGCTGATGAAGTCGAAGCCGTAGAACTGAACGGCCTGATAGAAGTAGTTTTCCGCCTGCGGCGCCAGCACGAAGCCGATCAGCAGCGCCGGCCGCGGCCAGCCGAACCGCTTCATCAGGATACCGATCATTCCCAGCAGCAGCAGCGCGATCAGGTCTTCAAGCGCCCGGGTCGCCTGGAAGGCGGCAAAGCACACCACCACGATCATAAACGGGGCAAGCAACTGGAACGGGATCAGCGTCAGCCGCGAGATCGGCTGCGCCAGCATGATGCACAAGCCCGCGCCCATGATGTTGGCGATGGCCAGCGACCAGATGACCGCATAGGTGACGTTGAGATCGGCGCCGACCATCGATGGACCGGGCTCGAGGCCGACCAGGGCCATGCCGCCGAGGAACACCGCCATCGCGCCCGAGCCGGGGATGCCGAACATCAGCGTCGGCAGCATGGCGCCGCCCTGCATGGCGTTGTTGGAGCTTTCCGGCGCGATCACGCCGCGGATGTCGCCCTTGCCGAACCTGGAGGTGTCCTTCGTCGTCTGCACCGCATGGCCGTAGGCGATCCAGTCGACCACCGAACCGCCGAGGCCGGGAATGGCGCCGATAAGGCAGCCGAGCCCCGCGCAGCGGACGCTGAGGAACAGGTTCGCCCACCAGTCGCGGATGCCCTTGAACCAGCCCGTGCCGATGCGCGCGCCCTGAGCGATCGAGCGGTCGGCGCGCAGCAAGTCGACGATCTCGGGGATGGCGAACAGGCCGAGGCCGACGATCACCAGCGGAATGCCGTCGTAGAGATAGTGGATGTCGTAGACCATGCGGAATTCGCCGGTCGCCGGCGCACCGCCGAGCGATCCGATGCCGAGGCCGAGCGCGCAGGCGGCCAGCCCCTTCGGCAGGCTGCGGCCGGCAAGCACGGCGACCATCGACAGGCCGAACAGCGACAGCATGAACAGTTCGGCGGATCCGAACATAAGGATCAGCGGGCGGGCGATCAGCACGAAGCCGGTCAGGATGATGGCCCCGACGACGCCGCCGAACAGCGACGAGATGAAGGCCGCGGACAGCGCCCGGGCAGCCTCGCCGTTCTTGGCCAGCGGGAAACCGTCGAGCACGGTCGCCTGCGAGGCGGACGATCCGGGAATGCCCATGAGGACGGAGGAGAACGTGTCAGATGTCGGGATGACGGCGACCAGGCCGATCAGCATGGCGAGTGCGGAAACGTTGTCCAGGCCGAACAGGAACGGCACCAGCAGCGACAGGCCGGCAATGCCGCCAAGACCCGGAAAGATGCCGACACACAGGCCGACGAGGACGCCGACGAGCATGTAAAGCAGGTGCTGCACGGACAACAGGTCTGCGAGCGCGGCAAAGAAGACTTCGACCACGGTTACATCCGATCGTTTTCGTTCGTCAGGATATCGGGTGGGGACGGCTCGAAAGCCGTCCCCATGTCAGTCACTGGGTGCAGGTGCCTGGGTTAAAGCCACCTGGCGCGGAGCATCATTCGCCCAGCTTGACGCCGTATTCGCTGGTCAGCATGTCGACCACCTGCTTGCGCAGTTCGGGCGCGATCACGGTGCCCTTCTCGAACAGCGCGTCCGCGGCCTTGCCGGTGACGTGGCCGTATTCGCCCACGGCCGACGCGGCGTTCGCCTGGAACTCCGGATCGTCCTTCATGGCCTCGAAGGCGGCCTGGTAGGCGTCGACGATCTCCTGCGGCGTGCCCTTGGGCAGGAACACCATCTTCTGGGCCGGGAAGCCGGCGGTGAAGAAGGCGAAGTAGGCGTCGTATTCCGGTCCGGACGGCGTCTTGCCGGTCAGCTTTTCGTAGGCCTCGGCGAAGTGCGGGATGTCCGGGAAGTTCGGGTCGCGGATCGGGTTGCCGTCCTCGTCGAGCACGCCCCAGGAGAACAGCGGGATCGCCTTACCCTCGGCAACCAGCGGCTGGACGTTCTTCAGGTAGGCCGACGAGGTCTGGTAGTCGATGTTGGTCTCGCCGCGCTCGAAGGCGAGGCGACCGTCGGCGCGGCCCTTGAAGCCGAACACGTGCTGCACATCGAGGCCCATCAGGCGGAAGCCCATCAGCGGCACGAGGTCGAGCGAGGTGGCGCCCTGGCTGGCGTAGACGAGCTTCTGCCCGACGAGCTTGCCGATGTCGTCGGGCGAGGTCACGCCGGTCGACGGGCTGGTGTAGACGACGCCGCCGGTCGGACCGGCCATCGCGATGTGCCAGTCGGCATATTCGTAGCGCACGCGCGGATCGCCGAGCAGATACGGGAACTGGGTCGAGCCGGAGGTGACCAGGATCGTCAGTCCGTCCGGCTTGGCGACGGCCGCGAACATGTTCGAGCCCTTGATCGAGCCGCCGCCCGGCTCGTAGACCAGGGTCACGGTCGGATTACCCGGCAGGTACTTGGTCAGGAATGGCGCCATGAAGGCAGCCATCGTGCCCGACCCGCCGCCCGGCGAGAACGGTACGATCCATTCGATCGTCTTGCCGGCAAAGGAAACGTCAGCCGAGGCGGGCGCGCTGACGAGCACGCCCGCAATACCGGCGGCAACGACGCCGAGCGCACTGCGGCGCGTCATGTTGAGGTAAGTTTTCATAAAGTAGTCCTCCCAAACCCCTTATACTCTGTTGCCAGCCGGACGTGAACACTCATTCCGGCAGGAGCAGAGTGGATGGAACGCAGGCTCACAGAACCGCCGAGGCGGTTTCAAGGGGTGCGACTTTATTGTAGTTTTCTGTCCGGAACCTGTCAGAGGAAGAAAATGCGGATCGCCCTGGTCGAAGACAACCGGAATCTCTGCCGCGGAATTGAGAATGCGCTTTTGGATCAAGGGCATGCCGTCGACGTACTGAACAACGGCGAGGATGCCGACCGCTTCCTCGCAACCCAGGGCGCGGATCTCGCGATCGTCGATGTCAACCTGCCGGGGATGAGCGGCCTGCAGGTCGTCCGCAATCTGAGGTTGCGGAAAAGCGCGATGCCGGTGCTGATTCTCACCGCCCGCGGCGACACCGGCGACAAGGTCGCCGGCCTGGACGCGGGAGCGGACGACTACCTCGTCAAGCCGTTCGACATGGCCGAGCTGCTGGCCCGCATCCGGGCGCTGTCGCGGCGCCGACAGACTCTCAAGCCGGTCGAGGAAGTGATCGGATCGCTGACCTACAACCGCGCCGCCCGCAAGCTGTGCGGCACGCGTGGCACGCTCGACCTGCCGCGCCGCGAAATGGCGCTGTTCGAGTGCCTCCTGGACAACGCCGGCCGGGTGGTGACCAAGGAAACCATCGCCGAGACGCTCTACGGCAGCGGCTCGGACATCGAGCCGAACGCGGTCGAGCTCCTGGTCTCGCGCCTGCGCCGCAAGCTGCACGACACTGGCGTCGAGATCCGCACCGCGCGCGGCCTCGGCTATCTCCTCGACGACAGCCGCGCATGAGGATCCTGTCGCTTCGCAAGCGCCTGTTCCTGCTGATCATCATTCCGCTGATCGTGGTCGCAGGGATCGCCGCCGTGGTCCGCTTCGTCATGGCCGAGCAACTGGCTAGGACCGTCTACGACAACACCCTGCTGACGGTGGCGTTGACCATCTCGCGTGATGTGGTCATGAACGAAGGCGACATCCTGGCCGAGCAACTGCTGGATTCCCTCACCAAGGCGCTCGGCGATCCGGTCTACTATCAGGTCTCCGGCCCGGGCGGCCGCTTCTTCACCGGCTATTCGGATCCGCCGCCGGTGCCGCCCGGTGTCGAGGTCGGCGGCGGCCAGCCGGTGTTCTACGATTCCGTGACGGACGAGCGGCCGGTGCGCGCGGTCGTGCTGCGCGAGTTCCTCGCCGAACCGCGCTTCGGCGGCTGGGTGACGGTCAAGGTCTGGCAAACCGTCAGGCAGCGCGAGGCACTCACCCGCTCGCTGCTCGCCCAGTCGCTGACCCTGATGGCCCTGCTGATCGCGACGGCGGCGCTGCTGGTCTCGGTCGCCATCTCGCGCGGCCTCCGGCCGCTGGACGATCTGCGCGAGGCGGTCAACCGGCGCAGCCCCGACGACCTCAGCCCGATCCGGCGCCCGGTGCCCACCGAGGTCCGTAGCCTCGTCGCCGCGATGAATTCCCTGTTCTCCCGCCTCGCCGAAGCCTTCGCGCTGCGCGAGCGGTTCATTTCCGACGCCGCCCATCAGCTGCGCAATCCGGTCGCCGCCATCCAGGCGCAGGCGGAGGCTGCGACGACGGCGCCCGACGAGGCGTCGCTGCGCGCCCGCGTCGAGGTGCTGGCGACGACCGCGCGCCAGACCGGCCGGCTGACCCAGCAACTGCTGTCGATCGAACGCATCAGGGGCCGTTCGCTGCTGGCGAAAAGCGATCCGGTCGACCTGGAAGCTTTGGTCAAGACGGTGGCGGGTCGGCATTTCGAGCGCTCGGTCCGGCGGGACATCGGCATCGCCCTGGACGTGCGGGGCGCGCCGCGCCCCATACGCGGCGACGACCTGCTGCTGGAGGAGGCTCTGGAAAACCTGATCGACAACGCCGTCGTCCACGGCTCGTCGCCCGGGGACGAGGTGCTGGTCGTGATGGATTTCCGCGACCAGGCAGCCTTCATCACCGTATGCGACCAGGGACCGGGGATCCCGGCGGAAGACGCGCCCAGGATCTTCGAGCGCTTCTACCGCAGCTCCGTTACCGCAAGCCGGGGCTGCGGCCTCGGCCTGGCGATCGCGCGCGAGGCGGCCGAAGCCCATGGCGGCGACCTGACCCTTGCCCCGAGCACCAGGGGCGCCTGTTTTGAACTGCGCCTGCCCTACCCGGATCCCGCCTAGCGCAGGCCCCATCGCCCGGCAGCTTCACCCGGCAGCATCGCCCAGCGTCCTCGCCGCGTCGCGCAGGACGAACTTCTGGATCTTGCCGGTCGACGTCTTCGGCAACGCCCCGAAGACCACCGTCCTGGGCGCCTTGAAATGCGCCATATGCGCGCGGCAGAAGGCGATGATGTCACTCTCGCTGGCCGCCCTGCCCGGCTTCAGCTCGACGAAGGCGCAGGGGCTTTCGCCCCATTTGGGGTCCGGCCGTGCCACAACGGCGGCCTCCAGCA
This sequence comes from Polymorphum gilvum SL003B-26A1, assembly GCF_000192745.1. Lineage (NCBI taxonomy): Bacteria > Pseudomonadati > Pseudomonadota > Alphaproteobacteria > Rhodobacterales > Paracoccaceae > Polymorphum > Polymorphum gilvum. The sequence continues at coordinate 565,611 of NC_015259.1, read as the reverse complement.
CCGCCGGATGGCGGTAGAGCACGTCCTCGACCTCGACCGAAGAGATATTCTCGCCACCGGAGATGATGATGTCCTTGGAGCGGTCCTTCAGCTCGACATAGCCATCAGGGTGCATGACGCCCAGGTCGCCCGAGGCGAACCAGCCGCCGCGGAAGGCTTCTGCCGTGGCCGCGGGGTTTTTCAGGTAGCCGCGCATGACATTGTTGCCGCGCATGAAGATCTCGCCGATGGTTCGCCCGTCCGGCGGCACCGGCTTCAGGGTCCCGGGATCGGCGACCATAAGTTCGGCCAGCGCCGTGTTCTTGACCCCCTGCCGCGCCTTGAGCCGCGCCCGGCGATCGGCGGGCAACGCGTCCCATTCCGATTTCCAGGCGCAGACGACCGCGGGGCCGAACACCTCGGTCAGTCCGTAGACGTGGGTCACCTCGACGCCCATCGCCTCCATCGCCTCGATCACGGCGGCGGGCGGCGAGGCGCCGGCCGTCATCACCTTGACGTCGTGGTCGAAAGTCTTCAGGGCGGCATTCTGCGCCAGCATGTTGAGGACGATCGGCGCGCCGCAGAAGTGGGTGACCCGTTCCGCCGCGATCAGCTCGAAGATCGGTTCCGCCCTGACCGCGCGCAGACACACCGAGGTTCCCGCATTGGCGGCGATCGCCCAGGGAAAGCACCAGCCGTTGCAATGGAACATCGGCAGGGTCCAGAGATAGACGGAATGCGCCGGCATGTTCCAGGTCTGGATCTGGGACAGGGCGTTCAGATGTGCGCCGCGGTGATGGTAGACCACGCCCTTGGGATTGCCCGTTGTTCCCGACGTGTAGTTGAGCGTGATCGCGTCCCATTCCGAGCTCGGGCAGGTCCAGGCGAAGTCCGGATCGCCCTCGGCCAGCAGCGCCTCGTAGGTCAGCGCTCCTGCCCTGGGCCGGCTGCCGCCCTCGACCATGACATCCTCTATATCGACCACCAGCCGGTCCGGATCGCTTGTCAGTTCCAGCGCGGCGCGGGCGAGGTCCGCGAATTCCGGATCGACCAGCACCGCCTTGGCCTCGCCATGGTCGAGGATGAAGGCGATCGCCGCAGCGTCGAGACGCGTGTTGATGGTGTTGAGCACGGCACCGATCATCGGCACGCCGAAATGGGCCTCGAACATCTCCGGAATGTTGGCCGCGATCACGGCAACGGTATCGCCGCGCCCCAGGCCACGCGCGGCCAGCGCGCTGGCCAGCCGCCGGGTGCGGGCATAGGTCTCGGCCCAGGTGCGGCGCACCGGCCCATGTACGACCGCCACGTGGTCGGGGTAGATCGCGGCGGTCCGCGCGATGAAGCTCAGCGGCGTCAGCGCGACGTGATTGGCCGCGCACGCGTCGAGATCGCGATCGAAGATGGATGAATCGATGGTCATTTCGCTCCTCGCATTGTCATGACCAGTCACGAAAGACGGGCGTGCGCCAGCAGGCAGGCCAGGATCATCCGGTCCCGCCTGGCAGCGAGCTCCTGCGGGGACGTCTCGCCCACCATGGCCTGCACGCCTTCGGCCAGGACATCGACGACGTCCGGGGTCAACCGCGGCTCGCCCAGATCCTCCCACCAGCTCTGGAACGCGCCGCCAAGATGCGCGCAGAAGGCGCGGATGCCGCCGGCCCCGCCGCCCAGATGCAGCAGCGTGTTCGGTCCCATCGCCGCCCAGCGAAGGCCTGGGCCGAAGGCAACCGCCTTGTCGATATCTTCCACACTTGCCACGCCCTCGACCGCGAGATGGATCGCCTCGCGCCAGAGCGCGGCCTGCAGCCGGTTCGCGATGTGCCCGGGAACTTCCTTGCGCAGCCGGACGCAGACCTTGCCCATGCCCTCGTAAAAGGCCTGCGCCGTGTCGACCACGCCCGGGTCCGTGCGATCGTTTGCCATCAGTTCGACCAGCGGCACCAGATGCGGCGGGTTGAACGGGTGAGCGAGGACGAGGCGGCCGGGATCGGAAAAGCCGTCCTGCAGGTCGGACAGCCTCAGTCCCGATGTCGAACTGCCGACGATGGCATCGGCACCGAGCACCGGTTCGATCCGGGCATAGAGGCCGTGCTTCAGGTCCAGGCGTTCCGGCACGTTCTCCTGGACGAAGCCGGCGCCCTCGACCGCAGCGGCGGCGTCCGCGGTGAAGCGGACCCTGTCCGCCTCGCCGGCATGAGAGAACCCAAGGGCGCGCAGCGTGTCGGCGACCTCCTCGATCGTCGACAGGACGCGGCGTTCGGCGTTCGGCGAGGGATCGAATACCGCGACCTCGCGGCCCGTTGCCGCGAACAGCGCCGCCCAGCTCATGCCGATCGTGCCCGCCCCCAGGACGGCGGTCTTGTCAAAGCGCATGGCGTCCGTCCTGGTCCAGTCCCGCGTAGACGGCTTTCCTGAAACCGATCCGGTGCTGCGCCCGGTGTTCCGGAGCGTGGGTCAGGAACACGGCGGTCAGGGCATTCTCGGGATCGACCCAGAAATTGGCCCCCGACACGCCCGGCCACAGGAACTCGCCCAAACCGCCGGGCAGGTCCGCGCTCCTGCGCGTCCTGACCGCAAGGCCGAGGCCGAAGCCGAGCCCCGTCCCGGACCAGGGCGCCGTGATGCCGAGAGCGCCGGTATAGGCACCGTAGCCGATGCCTGCGGGCAGATGATTCTGGAGCATGAGGCCCACCGTTTCGCGGCGCAGGATCCGGGTACCGCCCAGCGCTCCGCCGAGGCGCAGCATCTCGGCAAAGCACATGTAGTCGGACACCGTCGAGGTGAGGCCTCCGCCGCCCGAAAACCAGGTCTGATCGGCCGAGAACGGCGGCGCCAGGGCCCGTTGCGTCGGTGACGGCGGGAGCTCCGCGATCGTTCCCAGTACGGGGATGAACCGTGTTCTGTGCATGCCGAGCGGTGCAAGGACGAGTTCCTGCAGAGCGCAGTCCAGGGTCGTTCCGGTCACGACCTCGATCACCCGGCCGAGCAGATCGGTCGACATGCCGTATTCGAACACCGTGCCGGGCTGGTGGAGGAGCGGCAGTTCGGCCAACCGGTCCGCCATCCGCTCGTTGTCGGAGAAAAAGTCGTAGACCCCTTGTTCCAGGTAGCGGGCGTGGATGTCGGCATCGCCGAACTGGCCGTAGGTGACGCCCGAAACATGGGTCAGCAGGTCGAGGATCACGGGCGGCCTGAGCGCCTCCATGATCGCGCCGTCGCGGCACAGGACGCCGCGCCGTCCGAAGCCGGGAATGAAGGACTGCACCTCGTCGCCGAGCGCGAGAACCCCGCGTTCGACCAGAGCCATCGCCGCCACCGACACGATCGGCTTGGTCATCGAGGCAATCCAGTAGACGGTCTCCCACTTGGCGTCAGACCCGGTCGAATCCTTCGCCCCGAAAGCCCGGAGACAGACCGGTTTGCCGGCCTGGCGCACTTCCAGCACGGCGCCGGCGAGCCGGCCGGCTTCCCGTTCCGCCGACAGCCAGTCTTCGAGCGGCCGACTGGTTGCGAACGTCGCACCGGCCCCGGTCATCGCACCAGCTCCGGCAGGAAGGTGACCAGTTCCGGCATGGCGAAGAACAGGAGAGCCATGGCGAGGAAGGCGCCGACGAAGGGCAGGGTTCCGACCGAAATCCGGCCGAGCGAGACCTTCTGGTCCGACACCCCGGCGAGCACATAGAGGATCATGCCGACCGGAGGGGTGATCAGGCCGATCTCGACCAGCATCACCAGCACGATCCCGAACCAGAGCGGGTCCCAGCCCGCAGCCGTGATCACCGGCAGCAGGATCGGCAGGGTCATGAGCACCATGCTGATCGGCTCGACGAACATGCCGAGGATCAGGAACAGGATGACGATCGCCACGAACAGGCCGATGTCCGACAGGTTCAGCCACGTGATGAGGCGTACCAGTTCCTGGGGCATCGACAGGAAATCGACCGCAAAGCTCATCACCGCCGATCCCACCGCGATCATCAGTAGGAATGACGTGGCAAGCGCCGCTTCCTCGAGCGCGCCGACGACACTGCGCAGGGTCAGCGTGCCGCGGGCAAGGCTGATGCCGAGCGCGCCGACGACGCCCACGGCGCCGGCCTCGGTCGGCGTGGCGATGCCGGCGTAGAGAGAGCCAAGGACCAGGATCATCAGCGCCAGGAAAGGCGCGACGCCCCTGAGCGCGAGGAGCTTTTCGCGCAGGGCGTATCCTTGTCCGGCCGGCGCAGCCGTGCCGTCGAGCGCCGTCCAGAGCAACACGACCAGGGCAAAGGCCGCGATCATCAGCAGGCCGGGAACGATGCCGGCCATGAACAGCTCGGTGACCGGCACCCCTGCCATCGGACCGTAGACGATCATCGCGATGCTCGGCGGGATCAGGATGCCCAGCGTCCCGCCGGCGGCAAGGACGCCGTAGGCCAGTTCCGCGCGGTATCTCTCGGCCAGCATTTCCGGCCCGGCGACCCGTCCCATCGTGGCGGCCGTCGCCAAGCTGGAGCCGGAAACGGCGGCGAAGATTCCCGAGGCGAGGATCGAGGCATAGGCCAGCCCGCCCTTCAGCCGACCCATCGCGAGCCGAGTGGCCGCGAACATCTCGCCCGAGGCGTTGCTGCGCACGAGAACGGCCCCCATCATGACGAACATCGGAATCGCCGCGAACTCGAACGTGTTGACCGCTTCCCAGGTCCGCTCGCCGATAACGTTGAGACTGACCGGCGGCAGCCAGAACAGCATGGCGAAGAGCCCGACGGCAAACAGGCAGAAGACGACCGGCAGGCCGCTGAACAGAAGGACGAACAGCGCCGCGACCATGGCGGCGGATCGGGAGGCGAGGGCCATGTCCGCCGTCGCCACGAACAGGCCGACCGCCGGCCCCGTCACGCAAGCGGCGACGATCACGGCCCGGCCGCCCGAGGCGAGGTAGGCGGAAAGCCCGGTCAGGCCGGCCAGTACCAGCACCCACAGGTGCGGCGACAGGCCGGCGGACACCAGGCCGGTCCCGCCCAGAATGGCGAACAGCAGCGCGGCGGCGAGCGGACCGTATCCAGCCAGGCCGGATCGGGACGCGGCGGATCCAGCTAGCGCGATCACGACGCCGGTCAGACCGACGACGACGGCACTCTGGGGGATCCAGAGCGGCGTGTTGAGCAGGCTCCAGCTGCGGGTCCCGCTCTTGAGGTTTTCCGCCCACAAGCCCGTGACCTTCCACAGCACCGTGAGCGCAACGAACACCGAAAGCCACGACAGGGCCTTGAGCACGGCATCGCGACGTTCCGGCGACAGGCGGTCGAGCACGAGATCGACCCGCACGTTGGCGTTCCGGCTGACGACGAAGGGCGCGCCGACGAAGGTGATGGCAACGACCAGATAGGTCGTGACCTCCGTCACCCAGATGGTGGCATGACCGAGGAAGCTGCGGCCGACCACCTCGATGATCACGCTGGCGAGCATCGCCAGCACGCCGAGCAGGCCGAGGAGGCGCGAGCCGGCGGTGACCAGGGCCGGCAGTGTCGAGGGCGCGCGGGCCCTCGACAGGCTGTCCGCTGCAAGGTTCATCGCGTGGCCCCGACCGCTGCCCTCGCCACCTGCAGGACCGCGTCGGCATCGAGGCCGGCGCGCTCCATGTCCGCCTTCCATACAGCCAGGACGGGCGCCTGCACGGCGTCGGCATAGACCCGCGCCATCTCCGCATCGGAGATCTCGGCATAGGCGATGCCGGCCGCACGCCACAGCGCAGGCATCTCCGCCGTGCGCTGCCGCCACCGGGCTTCGAAATCGGCCTCGATCTTCCCGAACTCCGCCGCCACGAGAGCGCGGACATCCTCGGGCAGCGCCGCCCAGGCCTCGTTGTTGACCAGCACGGGCGAAGGCGCCACGCTGCCCAGGCGCCAGTCGGAGGCGTGCGAGATCACCGAACCGAAGCCGGCGCCATGAGCCCAGCAGGTGTCGGTGATGACGCCGTCGATGACGCCGCGTTCGAGCGCCGGCAGCACCTCGCCCGCCGACAGCGACACGCTGATGGCGCCGAGCTCGGCACCGACCAGGCCGGTGCCGCGGTTGTTGACCCGCAGCTTCTTGCCCGACCATTCCTCGACCGTCGTGATCGGCTTGGTGGAAAACAGCGTCTGCGGGCAGAACGCCGTCTCCATCAGCTGGGTGGCGTTGTAGGTGTCGTGATAGAGGACACGGATCCGGGCGCCGTAGTCGGACGCCGACAGCGCCTTCAGGTCATCGTAGCTCTCGGAAATGCCCGGCAGGCTCGGCACGGTGAACATCGGCTGCGTGCCGCTGTAGTAGCCCGGAAGCGGCAGGGCGATCGCGACCAGCCCGTCGCGCACGCTTTCCAGCAGTCGGTCGCCCTTTACCAGCGACGAATTCGCGGTGATCTTCAGCCGCCCTCCGGTCGCCGTCTCGATCCGCTCGGGAATGGCCAGGGCGACCTCCTCGTAGATGGTGCCCTTCACCGACAAATAGGCCAGCGTCCACTCGGTCGTCTGCGCATGGGCGCAGGCCGACCAGGCCGCGACGCTCGCGGCCAGGGCAAAGACGACGGAACGGTTCATGCAATCCTCCATTTGCATCCTGCGCTCGCCCGGCGGGCGCACTTTGGTCTTCCTGCGGAGAACGGATCGAACGGCCAGGCCTTGTCCTGCGGCCTTTTGCCGGGGCGGGCAGGCGATGCGTCGGCACGGCGGCGGCGCCGGCCGCCCGGCTTTCTATCCTCCCGTATCTCCTCACCCTGGACGATAGGGGCGGAGCGACGCAGGGGCTTGCGCTCAAGACCACTTTCTCTTGTGATAGCGTCCACTTCGGAGGCAATCGGATGAGCGACGGCGTGGCGGATCTCAAGGCGGACCTGCTGCCCCTGGTGGGGGCGACGGACACGGTCGGCGACCGGCACCAGGCCGACCACTGGCGGACGGTGTTCGGCGCCCTGTGGGGTGCGGAGAACCTGCGCGCCGTGCGCGGCAACCGGATCACCGGCAGCCTGCACAGCCGCAAGGTCGGCGAACTGACCTTCAACCGGATCGTCTTCGGCAACCAGCAGTTCGAGCGCGCACGGGCGCGGCGCGGGCGCGACCCGGAACCGTTCTACTCGCTGTCTTTCCCCGAAAGCGGCCATGCCGAGATCGAGATCGGCGAGGCGGGGACCCGGCTGATGCCCCGCAACGTCTATCTGCTCAACAACGGGCTCGCCGCCAGGCTCAAGGTCGCCGAGGAATATTCGACCTTCAACATCAAGATCCCGCTGTCAGCGCTCGAGCACCGGCTCGGCCGGAAGACCGACATCCTGGCGCGCGCGATCGTCCAGCCGGACGCGATCTACCACATGATGCAGCGTCTCATCGTCGAGCTGCTGCGTCACGTCGACGACCTCGACGAGCGCTCGGTCCAGTTCATGACCAGCCAGATGCTCGATACCGTGGCCTTCTTCCTGGTCTCAGGCGGCACGTCGTCCGACGACAGCCTGGCCGTGCAGTCCGTGCGCGCCCGCGTCATCGCTTATCTGGACGCCCATTTCCGCGACGCCGCGCTGACCCCGGAGCGGATCGCGGCGGCCTGCGGCATCTCCCGCAGCTATCTCTACAAGGTGTTTTCGAACGGTGAGACCGTGATGGAGCGGTTGCGCAATCGCCGGCTCGAGGCGGCGCGCGGCATGATCGAAACCAACCCTGCCAACCAGCCGCTGACCCGCATCGCCTATGCCTGCGGCTTTACCAGCTCAAGCGAGTTCTCGCGCCAGTTCAAGGCCGCCTTCGGCGTCGCCCCGAGCCGCTTGTAAGGTTCCGGTCGAGGCCCAGCAGTCAAAGCTCTGGCACGATCCGCCTCAGCGGAATTCCGCCGTCATGGTGATGCGCCCGTCCGGCGCTTCGATCAGGACCGTGCCGTCCTCCGGACCGTCCGCGATGCGCAGCGGTTCGTCGACGAAACACGGTGCAAGGCCGCGATAGGAAAAGACCACGGGGCTGCGGCCGAGGATCTGGGCCGCCCGGTTCATCAGCAATGTCGCCTGCAGCGGGCCATGGACCACACAGGCCGGATAGGCTTCCTCCTTCCGGCAATAGTCCGCGTCGTAGTGGATCCGATGTCCGTTGAAGGTCAGGGCCGAGTAGCGGAACAGCGTAACCGGCCCGAGACGGATGCCGTCTCGGGGCATCTGGGCGTCCGGGGCATAGGCTGGCGTGTTGCCCGGCGCGGGCGCCGCCTTGTAGACGATGTCCTGGCGCTCGCTGATCAGCGCTTCGCCGCCGGCATCGAACACGTGGTCGACGGCGACGAACACGAGCGGCCCGGTTCGCCCCTCCTTCGACGAGATGCCGGCGATGCGGGACCGCCGCACGATCCTCGCCCCGATCGGCACCGGCGCGAGAAAACGGATTTCCCCACCCGCCCACATGCGCGCGGGCAGCGGGATCGGCGGCAGGAAGCTGCCGGGGCCGCTGTCGCGCCTGGGATGACCGTCGCGGGCGAGTAGCTCGGGTGCAACGGCCGGCGGCGCAAGACACCAGTGGATGCCGAGTGGCGCTCCCTCGCCCGCCTCCCACAGGGTGCCGGCGAGCATCGCCCTGAAGCGCTCGACCAGCCCCTCGCCGAGCACTTCTTCGGCCTGTTCCGAGCGACCGATCCAGTCGGCATAGGCGTTCATGCCAGTTCCTCCCATTGTGCAACCAGTTCCCGCGCCCGGATCAGCACGGGTTCGTCGACCATTTCGCCATCAACCGCAAGCGCACCGCCAGCCCCGGCCTGCCGGAGAATCCTGCGCGCCGCTTCGACCTCGGATTCGCTCGGCCGGAAGCCGGCGCGGGCCGGTTCGATCTGGCGCGGGTGAACCAGAAGCTTGCCGCCGAACCCGAGCGCCCGGGCGTGGGCGGCATCGTCGGAGACCTGCCGCGGGTCGTCGAGCGCGGTCGTCACCCCGTCGAGGGGAGCGGCCCTGCCGGCGAGACGGGCGGCCAGGACCAACTCGGCGCGGAACGGCAGCAGGATGTCGCGGCGATGGGCCATGCCGAGATCGGCGCAGAAGTCGACGCTGCCGAAGACGATCCGGTCCGCCGCCAGGGCAAGGTGCCGCGCATTCGCCATGCCCCGGGCCGTCTCGATCAGCGCCCATGTCGCGCGGCCCGGGCCGAGACCATCGGCTAGCGCGCGCAAGCGGTCCGGATCCTCCGCCTTGGCAAGCAGCAGCCCCGCGCGATGCAGGCCGGCAACGGCGGCGACGTCGGCGTCGTGCCACGGCGTGCCGGCGCCGTTGATGCGCACCAGCACCTGCGCCCCGGCAAGCATGTCGGCTTCATGCAGCACGGCGTCGCGCGCTGCCGCCTTGGCCGGCCCCGCCACCGCGTCTTCGAGATCCAGGATCACCATGCCCGACCCCGCAGCCGCAGCCTTGGCGAACCGCTCTGGCCTGTTGCCGGGAACGAACAGGGGCAGGCACACTCCGGCACCCATCGTCAGAACGACCTCGGCAGGCCGAGCACGTGCTCGGCGACATAGGACAGGATGAGATTGGTCGATATCGGCGCGACCTGGTAAAGCCTCGTCTCGCGGAACTTGCGTTCGACGTCGTACTCGTCGGCAAAACCGAAGCCACCATGGACCTGCAGGCACTCGTTGGCCGCCTGCCAGGACGCGTCGGCGGCAAGCAGCTTCGCCATGTTGGCCTGCGCGCCGCACTCCTCGTGAGCGTCGAAGCGGCGACAGGCCTCGAACCGCATCAGGTTTGCTGCCTCGACGTTGACATAGGCGCGCGCCAGCGGGAACTGGATGCCCTGGTTCTGGCCGATCGGCCGGTCGAAGACGACCCGCTCATTGGCATAGGCGCATGCCTTGTCCAGGAACCAGTAGCCGTCGCCGATGCATTCGGCGGCGATCAGCGTGCGCTCGGCGTTGAGCCCGTCGAGGATGTAGCGGAAGCCGCTGCCTTCCTCGCCGATCAGGTTTTCCGCCGGGATCTCCAGATTGTCGAAGAACACCTCGTTGGTCTCGTGTCCGACCATGTTCTCGATCGGCCGCACCTCCATGCCCTTGCCGATCGCGTCCTTCAGCTCGACCAGGAAGACCGACAGGCCCTGCGACTTGCGCTTGACCTCGGCGAGCGGCGTCGTGCGCGCCAGGAGGATCATCAGATCGGAATGCTGGATCCGGCTGATCCAGACCTTCTGGCCGCTGACGACGTAGCGGTCGCCCTTCCTGACCGCCGTGGTCTTGAGCCTGGTCGTGTCCGTGCCGGTGGTCGGCTCGGTCACCGCCATGGACTGCAGGCGCAGAGCACCGGATGCGATCTTCGGCAGGTAGAGCCGCTTCTGCGCCTCCGACCCGTGCCGGAGCAGCGTACCCATGTTGTACATCTGGCCGTGGCAATGGCCGGCATTGCCGCCCGATCGGTTGATCTCCTCCATGACGATGGAGGCCTCGGTCAGGCCGAGCCCCGATCCGCCGTAGTCCTCCGGGATCATGGCGGCGAGCCAGCCGGCCCGGGTCAGCGCGCCGATGAAGTCTTCCGGATGGGTTCCCGCAGCGCCGTGCCTGCGGTGATAGTCGGCGGGGAATTCGGCGCACAGCGCGCGCAGCGCCTGTCTCAGGTCGTCGTGATCGGTAGGTGCGGAGGTTTTCATCGTCGTCTCCTGATCGGACGGTCGCACCGTCTTAGGTGCCGTGTTCGGCGTCGAATTCGGCCCTGATCGCGTCGCTGTGCTCGCCGAGCGCGGGAACCGGGTCCATGCGCGCGCGCCAGCCGTCGCCCGACGGCGGCAGGAAGGCGGGAACGACGCCCGCTGCGGTCGCGACGCTGGCCCAGCGATGGCGGGCCGCCAGTTGCGGATGCGCCCACAGCCCGGCCATGTCGCGCACTTCCGCCGTGCCGATGCCGGCCCTGTCGAGCCGGTCCAGAGCTTCCGCGCTGGACAGTTCGGCCAGGCTCTCCCGGATCACCGGATCGATCTCGTTCTTGTGGGTCGCCCTTCCGTCGTTGCCGCGATAGCGCGGTTCGTCCGCCCAGTCCGATCGCCTGAGCACATGCTCGCAGAACGCCGCCCATTCTCGGTCATTCTGCAGGCCGAACAGCACGGTGCCGTCGGCGGTCGGAAACGGGCCGTAGGGGTAGATCGTCGCGTGGCCGGCGCCGGCGCGTTCCGGCGGCGGCGCGCCCGCGTGGGTGTAGTGCAGCGGATAGCCCATCCACTCGGTCATGGCTTCCAGCATCGACAACTCAATGTGGTCGCCCCGTCCGCTCCGCTGCCGTTTCATAAGGGCGGCCAGGATCAGGTGATAGGCAGTCACGCCGGTGCAGATGTCGACGATCGAGATGCCGACCTTGCTCGGCGTCTCCTTGGTTCCGGTGATCGACAGGAGGCCAGATTCCGCCTGGATCAGCAGGTCGTAGGCCTTGCGCCCGCCGCAGGGCCCGCCGGGGCCGAAGCCGGAAATCGCGCAGCTGATCAGCTTCGGATTCCTCTCCGCAAGCGCCTCCTTCGTGAGCCCGAGCTTGTCGACGGCTCCTGGCGCCAGGTTCTGGATGAACACGTCCGCCTTTTCGATGAGCCGCCAGAGCAGCGCCAGGTCTCCCGGATCCTTCAGGTCCAGGCACAGGCTTTCCTTGGAGCGGTTCAGCCAGACGAAATAACTCGCCTCGCCATTGACACGGCGGTCGTAGCGGCGTCCGAAATCGCCGCCGTCCGGTCGCTCGACCTTGATCACACGGGCGCCCTGGTCGGCGAGCAGCCGCCCGCAATAGGGGCCGGCCACCGCCTGCTCGATGCTGACGACCAGCGTGCCCGAGAGCGGCAAGTCCTCCTCGTTGATCATCGTCTTCCCTACCGGATCGCAGGCCGGATCGGCGGCCCGACCCGCAGCCGAAGCGTCGAAGGATACCGGCCTGCGGATTTCCTTGTGGTAGTCGGTCGCTCCGCTTTCGGCAAGCGGAGCGGAGGCGAAGATGTTTGCCCAGTCCGTGCCCCGGTGCGGCCCGCTTCAACCCTTTCGCACTCGCGTACCGTGCTTGTGAAGCACCTCGGACGCGAAGCCGGCCAGTTCGCGGATGAAGAAGTCGAGGATCGTCGACGGCTTTTCCGCCGATCGCGTGGCGATCACGAAGGTTGACTGGATGCGGGTCGTGGCAGCCATCAAGGGGCGGAAGATGCCTTTTTGAATCCAATCCTCGGCGTAGTGATCCGGCAGGTAGCCGAGATAATGGCCGGACATGACGAACATCGCCTGTGAATAGCCCCTAGATTTCTGGACGCCTTCTTCCCTAATTTTGAGGCAAGGAGGCCATGATGGGGACCGGCAGTTTCAGTGACGATTTCAAGCGCGATGCAGTGGCGCAGATCACCGAGCGGGGTTACCCGGTTGCGGAGGTGTCGAAGCGGCTGGGTGTGAGCCAGCACTCGCTCTACGCATGGAAGAGGAAGTTCTCGAAGCCATCCGGTTCAACTGATGGCGATCAGGCGGCAGAGATCCGTCGCCTGAAGAAGGAGCTGGCGCGCGTCACCGAGGAGCGTGACATCCTAAAAAAAGCCACCGCGTATTTCGCCAGGGATGCAAAGTGAGATACGCGTTCGTTGCCGAGCATCGCCAGCAGTTCACGGTTCGGGCGATGTGTCGTTGCCTGTGCATCCAGCCCAGCGGTTTCTACGCCTGGCTGAAGACCCCCCTGAGCAGGCGAACTCGGGAAGACGCACGTCAGACCGAGCTTCTCAGCAAGGCCTGGAAGGAGAGCGGCAGGGTCTACGGCTATCGCAAGCTGCACGACGACCTTCTCGATCAGGGAGAGACCAGTTGCGCCAACCGCATCGCTCGTCTGGCAAAACTGGCCGGGATCAAGGCGCAGATCGGCTACAAGCGCCGGCCTGGCTCCTATGGCGGCAAGCCGTCGGTCGTCGTCGACAACACCCTTGCCCGGCAGTTCGATGTCGAAGCGCCGGACAGGGCGTGGGTGACTGACATCACCTACATCCGGACCCAGGAGGGCTTTGCCTATCTGGCGGTGGTGATCGATCTGTTTTCACGCCGCGTCATCGGCTGGTCACTGCAGAGCCGCCAGACCACCGATGTCGTGTTGCAGGCATTGCTGATGGCGGTGTGGCGTCGAAAGCCCAAGAGCAGGGTTCTGGTCCATTCCGATCAGGGATCGCAGTTCACCAGCATGGACTGGGCAGCGTTCCTGAAGCACCACAATCTTGAGCACTCGATGAGCCGTCGCGGCAACTGCCACGACAATGCCGTGGCGGAGAGCTTCTTCAATCTCCTCAAGCGCGAGCGGATACGGCGCAGGACCTACCGAACACGCGAGGAGGCAAGGCAGGACGTGTTCGACTACATCGAGATGTTCTACAATCCAAAGCGAAAGCACGTCAGGAACGGGATGCTGTCACCCGTCGAGTTCGAACGGCAGCACGAAATGTAACCCGAGGGTGTCCACAAAACTCGGGGCTATTCAATCCCGGCAAGATGGCTAATCGTACCGGAGCCCGAGACGGCGACACCGAAATCGTAATCGCTATCGGTGTGGTTGAACACAAGGCTGCCAATTCCAGCACCGAAAACCAGACTGCTTGCGTTCAGCGTACCGGCCGCCGCCGCTGCGTCACCCGCGGCCGCGCCGATGTTGAGTACGCCCGTCGTGGATGTGCTTCGAGCGACGGTCACCGTTCCATTATTGGCATCCACCGTGCCGCCGTCGGATATGGTCAGGCTGCCATCACCGTAATAGCCGACGAATAGCTCGAGGTTGGTTTTCCAGACAGAGCCTGCGCCGGTGACTGAAACCGCTCCCCTGGAGCCGTAATTGAGTCCGATCGTGCCGAACCCGTTGGTGACATATCCACCTTCGGAAATGCTCAGCGTGCCATTCCCGAAAAAGCCGACAAAGAGATCCGAACTGTTATCCCAGCTTGACCCTGTGCCCGTCACGGTAACCGCGCCGGTCGAGCCCGGGATGATGCCGATCAAGCTGCTTCTGTTATAAACAGTCCCGCCGTCGGAAATGGCCAATGTGCCATTTCCCTGAAAGCCGACCCGAAGGTCCGCGGCGATCGACCAGTTCGCGTCTGCGCCGGTAACAGCTACGGTGCCGGAAGAACCGGCGCTATGGCCGATTATGGCGCCTTCGCCTTCCGCACCGCCGGTCACGGTGGTGCCAAGCTCACCCGTTATGGTAAGTGTACCGCCATTGACGATGGTCTCACCGGTAAAGCCGGAACTGTCGGCGGAAAAAGTGGTGTTACCGGCAAGGTGGTTGATCGTGCCACCGCCGCTGATGGCGGTGCCGAATACATAGTCCGTATCGGTGTGGTTGAACACCAGCGTGCCGGCCCCGGCGCCGAATGCGAGCGAAGCGGCATCGAGTATGCCCGCTCCAGCCGCGGTTCCGCCCGCCGCCGCGCCGATGTTCAGTGTGCCCGTCGACCCTGTATCCCGCGCAATGGTCATCATCCCGTCGACATGGACCGTGCCGCCATCGGAGATCGTCAGCGCGCCGTCGCCGGAATAACCGACATAGAGGTCCGAACTGTTTGCCCAACTCGACCCCGCGCCCGTCACCGCAACCGCGCCGGTCGAGCCGGGACCATACCCGACATAGCCGCGCACATTACTGACCATACCGCCACCAGAGATCGCCAGCGTGCCATCGCCCGCGTGACCAACATGAAGGTCTGCACCGCTTACCCAGGTCGATCCCGCGCCCGTCACCGTTGCCGCGCCGCTTGAGCCGAAACCAAGTCCGACATAGCCGAAATAATCGCTGACAACCGAACCGCCGTGTTCGACATTCAGCGTGCCGGAGCCGGAAACCCCGACATAGAGGCTGACGGAATTGGCCCAGGTCGATCCCGCACCCGTTACCGTCACGGTTCCGGTTGAGCCGGAATTCTCGCCGATATTGCTGAACGTACTATCGACCACCCCGCCGTTCCGGATGACCAGTCTGACATCATCCCCAGACACGTGGCCGACACTGAGACTCCCCCCAACGTTCCAAGGGCTGTTCCAGGTTCCCGTGGTACCGTCGCCGCTGCCGTCCACGATCACTTCAAGCGCATGAGCCGGAAATGGCAGGCTTCCTAGCAGGAGCAGGCCGCCAAGCGCCGTGGAACCATGAAGAAATCTGCGAAATGAACGTTTCCGCGTCATGCCCTGACCATTTCTTTTTCTGTGGCGGGGCACAAACAGGCCGTGCCGCTTCATTCGCCTGGTGATACGGCCGCGACCTGTCGAGGAAAATTCACATAACCCCTTGCTTCGGCGACGATAATCGTCACGCCGCGTTCGAGGACAAGGCGCTATGAGCGGCGCGGGGGATTATTGTCATTTCGCGCAGGAGAAGGCGGAGCGCGTAGTCAAATCACGCAAGCGGACCGGAGGGGGTGGTGCGCTACGGCCGCGGGGCCTGCCTACATGGCCGCGATCCACCGCCGCCATGCGCTGTGCGTGGGCGATTCTGCCTGCGCTATGCCGGCCTCGGCAAGCCGCTCGCGGGCCATGGCGCGAACCTGGCCCGGCGTCAGGCCGTAGAACGCCCGAAACGCGCGCCCGAGATTGGCCTTGTGGCTGAACCCGTGCGCGTTGGCGATGTCCTCTATGCGTAGGTGCAGCTGTCCGTGATCTCTCAAGGCTTCATGGGCGCGGGCCAGCCTTTCCTCGCGCACCCATGAGGCGAACCCGTCCCTGGATGCGAACAGGTAATCGAGCTTGCGGACAGAAACGCCGAAATGCCTGGCAACATGCTCTCGTGTCATGTCCGGACCGGGCAGGTGGGCGCGCACGTAGCGGCAAATGGCGCCGCCCAGCGCGGCCTCAACGCCTTCCGTCACGTCCTCGCGTTCCGCCGAGCCGTTGAGCGCCGCCGCGGCAAGCTGTAGCGTCGGCGCGCTCACGCGTGCCGCGTCTTCATTCGTCATCGAGGGGGCCATCTGAAGAAGCGCCTGCAAATGATCGCGGAACAGGGCGACAAGCGGCGTGTCGCCCGGCAGAATGCGCATGGCATGGTGGTCGGGCGCCTTGAGCAGGGGCGAAAGCAGGCGGCGGGGCACGATGAGATTGAGCATCTCGGCATCCTCGGCCAGGCTCATGACCGGCTGTCCCAGATCCGACACCCACAGGTCGCCGGGGCGCGTCCTGGTTCTCTCGCCTTTCTCGTCGCGCCTCGCGACACTGCCGCTCCGGTAGAATTGCAGCAGATAATGGTCGATGCCGTCGCGGCCGGCGCGTCTGCGCGACCGGTCATAGCTCTGCCCGCCGACCCGGGCGTCGACCAGCACGAGGTCATCCAGCATGAACGCATCGAGATGCGCACGGAAGCCGTCACTTCCGACTTCATTTACCCGCACGTCGAACATGACATCGATATGCTCGTACCACGAGGAAAGCGCTTGTTTCGGAGTCAGGGCCCGCGTGTCGAACACCGAACGCAAGACAGTCTCGCGAGACCGATCGCCGTTTCCGGCTGCCTGTTCCGTGTTCGCCTTCTCCACGCACCCGTCCTCCTCTTCTGAAGGTTGTGGCAACAAAGTCCGCCTTGCCTGGCTTGCCGGTCGAACCGGCGCCGTCGAAGCGCCGCGCCGTGGCAGAAACAAGACGCTTTCGATTCCTCCCGGGCGATCATCCCGACGATGACGGACAGACGGCTTCATGGCAATGCGCCTTTGGGTGTCCGGTCCCCATCAAACGCATTTATGCCGGGTACCGTCCCTGCGCCGACCGCGGGATCGAGCTTCATGCTCAAAGGCTTGCCCGCATACGCGGTGTCTCGCGGTTGCCGGGATTACGGTTTGCGGGGTTGCGGCTGTCTGCCCGCGCTGAATCAGAACGCCTCCCGTGCGGGAGACGATCAAGGATTTGTTTTTCGTTGGGATTTGGTTGTGGGGGCAGGATTTGAACCGTTCGGGTCTCAAAACGCTCCACTGGAGCGTTTTGCCGCCTTGCGGACGACCGCTCACCCTTCAGGTTATGAGCCCCATGCAGGGCTATAGACCTCAACAAGCACCAATGCCTAACAGTAGCATTTACAGGGATTTAGCGCCAGTCGCCTGTTGAAAATCGTTGGCGAATGGGGCATGTTGATGGGAGCAAGTGTCCCCAATTTGTCCCCGCGTGTCCCCGAGGCCCCGCCATGCCCACCATCGAAAAGCGCGTCCGCAGCGACAACGGCGATAGCTATTATCGCGTCCGCGTGCGGGTGCGCGGTCTCCCTGAGAAGCAGAAGACCTTCAAGCGCCTGACGGACGCGAAGCTGTGGGCGCAACAGACGGAAGCGGCCATCCGGCGCGGCGAAGTCCAGAACGTCGTACCCGCCGCCAAGGGCAAGACGCTCGCTGACGTGATCGAGCGTTACAAGAAGCGCGTATTGCCGCACCGGGCTGAAAGCACCCAGCGGGCGGCGGTGACGTATCTCGCCTATTGGGAGAAGGCGCTCGGCACCTATGGGCTGACCTACATCACGGCGGAATTGATCGAAGCGGAGCTTGAGAAGCTGGCCGCCGCCGGGGACACACGGCGCAAGAGCGATGAAGGCGAACCGGCTGGCAAGCCGAAGAGCCGCAAGACGATCAAGCATTACCGCGACACGCTGGCGCTGCTGATGAAGCACGCCAAGGCGTGGGGCTGGGCGACACAGAACCCAATGGAAGGGGTGACGCCGATCACCAACATTCGGGATGAGCGTACACGGTTCCTGAGTGACGCTGAACGCGCCGTCCTGCTTGACGCCTGCAAGGCGAGCGACAACGATCAGCTGTTCAACATCGTGGTGTTCGCTCTATCGACCGGCGCGCGCAAGAGCGAAATCCTTGGCCTGACGCTGGCCGATGTGGACCTTCAACGGGGCTCGGCGATCTTTCGGGATACGAAGAACGGGGACACACGGGCCGCGCCCCTCGCCCGCCACCTGCGGGACCTACTGACGGGTCAGGTGGCGAAGGCGGAAGCGCTGTACGCCGCCCTGCCCCATGCGCCGAAGACGCGCTGGCTTTTCCCGCGCGCGGACGGCGTGCTTCCCATCGACATCCGCACCGCCTGGGAGAACGCCCGCGACAAGGCCGGGCTGGTGGACTTCCGCTTCCATGATCTGCGGCACTCGACGGCCAGCTATCTGGCCATGAAGGGCGCGAGCCTGGTGGAGATTGCGGAGGTGCTTGGCCACCGCACCCTTCAGATGGTGCGCCGGTACGCGCACCTGTCGGAGAGCCACGTGAAAGGGCTGGTGGAAAGCCTCGGCGAAGACATGTTCGAGGATACGGCGACGGCGGTGAAAGGTCAGGCGGAAGGTGAGGAATTGAAGGTGGTGCCGTTTTCCGGCATAAGGAAGGTTCCTGCTCCTTTATAGGCCCCAAGACCATGAGGTTAACATGGTTGACTACAGGGACCTGGCGACCGTGAGGCAGGTAGCGGCGGAAGCGCCGTTCATCACGGAGCCAACACTGCGCTGGTGGATCTTCCATGCGGAGACGAATGGACTGAAGCCGGCGCTACTAAAGATCGGTGGCCGGGTCTATATCGACCGCGCCGAATTCAACAAGTGGCTGGAGTGCCAGCGCATGGCGCCCAAGCCGTTGAAGCCCGCAGCCTGACACGGCCTAGATCGACGACTGAAGCTCCGCCGCAAGGCGGGGCTTCTTTTTTCGGAACGAAATAACAAAATAGAATTTACACTCAATATTTCTTATGATGCTTCTTGGACCTCAACAAATGAAAGCGGCAACAAATGCTGTTTGGCCTCTTCGGGCGAGGCGACGGGCGACCTCAAAATCTCAAAGTTATCACACGAGAAAATACGCACGATGAAACCGCTTTATTGCGCCCAGTTATATACATGGGAGGGTATCGCGATGGCACGCCGAGCGCTTGGCGCTCTCATGTCATCGAGAAACTAAGCGACTACGCGGCTACTTTAATCGACCCATCAACAACGGTTGCCCCCAATCCTCGTCGTGATCTTGATGGCCACGCTGAGTTTGTCTTGTGGGAAAGAAGCGCAATTGATGGTTCTGACGCCGTCATTATGTGGCTGCCGAGGAGAATGGATAATCAGGCTCCTCGCGTGGAGATTGGTTATATAACAGCTCGGAAGAAGCACCTGATCGTGGGTGCAGAACCTGAATTATCGGGACTTGATCATCTACAGTGCTTTACCCAGACACAATTTTTCCCATGCCTTGATCAGACAATTGAAGCGACAATCGAATACATCATGAATGGCAATCACAAGACACGCTGATAAGCAGAATCATTTATGATTGTGTTCAGGCTGAGAATACATCCGCGATCCAACTTCTCGGCGCCCGAAATTTCATAGGTCACCCGTTGATCGCCGCTGTTCCTGTTATGTTCATTTCTTCATCGATTTCAGCGTGCTAGCAAGCAATTCTAGCCTTGCCCTACCCTGCTTGTGACCCTAGCGTGCGTGTGGGTCTAGTTTCTCGTTGCATCGAGTCGCTTGGCCCATTTGGCAGGAGCGGCGATGGCCAGTCAGCACATGTTGGGGCTTCGATGGGGTGTCGAGCAGCGGCTTGAGTTCGTTGAGACCCGGCTGTTTTGGGAGGGTTTCGTGAACAGGAGCGATCTGATCGACACTTTTGGGATTTCTGTTCAGCAAGCATCAACCGACCTCAACCGCTATTTGGCGTTGGCGCCGGACAACATGATCTACGACAAGAGTGCGAAATCCTACGTGCGTCGAGAGACATACGCACCCAAGTTCTTCAAACCAAGTGCTGACCAGTTCCTCGCCCAGCTTCGATCTTTGGCCGAAGGAACCCTTCAGCCAGACCATGTGTGGTCCATGGGGACGACACCGGTCGAGGTTGCGACAACTCCGGCACGCGGTATCGACGTTATGGTCTTGCGGGACATCATCACTGCGGTCAGGGCTAAGGACGCTTTGGAGATTGAGTATCAATCCATGGCGAAGCCAGAGCCGCTCTGGCGCTGGATCGAACCTCACGCTATCGGCTTCGACGGTTTTCGATGGCATGTCCGCGCCTATTGCGCCAACGACTCCATGTTCAAGGACTTCGTTATCTCCAGAATTATCGCTGTAGGAGAGAGACGCAGCGCAAGTGTGTGCGCCCAGGACGACTTAGACTGGCAACAGACCGTCACCCTCACAATTGGCCCTCACCCGAAGCTCACATCAGGGCAGAAGCGGATCATTGAGTTGGACTATGGCATGTCTCGCGGCGTGGCAGAAATTCAGGTCAAAAGGGCGTTCCTCTATTACACCCTCAAGCGACTTGGTCTCGATGTCGATCCATCGACACGCCGACCTCAGGACCAACAGATTGTACTACTGAGCATGTCGCCTCCGCTCGATGGCGCACGCACCGATGACTGAAGGAGACCGATGATGCTCGGACTAGTTCTGCGGCAAGAATTCAAAGGGCGGCGTCTCAAGGGGACGGCTATCGAACTTTCGAATGACGCCAATACAGGCGCCACGCAGGTTCCTGCGCGCGACTTTCTGGAGATCACATACCCGACGATTGACCTGCTAAAGGGGATCGAGGCGGTTGGCCCTCAGCAGGGACGGCCAGTTGTGGTCATCGGTGAGCGCGGCCTTGGTAAGTCGCACTTGATGGCAGCGCTCTTCCACGCTGTCAGCGATCCGACATCGACAGGCGACTGGCTTAGGAACTGGTCAACCACCCTCGCTGAACCCACGATTGGGCAGATTCCTCTGCGGAATGGCATGCACGTGATTGGCGAGAGCTTGCACCGCCAAAGGTACAAGTTTCTTTGGGATATCCTGTTCGAACGTCACCCTCATGGTACTTACATCAAAGGAAAATGGGAAGGGATGGGGGCCGGGAAGACTGATATCCCGTCCGATCAGCTGATCCTTGAATTGCTTCGTCATACGCCGACGATGCTTCTCCTCGATGAATTTCAAACCTGGTTCGACGGCCTTACGAATACCAAGCAGTACCCCTGGAAGAACTGGGCTTTCAATTTCATTCAGATCCTTTCCGAGATCGCCAAGGAGTATCCGGATCTCCTCGTCCTCGTGGTTTCGGTGAGGAACGGAACCAGCGACGCTTACCAGCAAATCCACAGAGTTAACCCGGTTCAGGTCGATTTTCGGGCAGGTGGAAGTCCGGACAAGATACAGCATGATCGCCGCCGAATGCTGCTTCACAGGCTATTTGAAAACCGGCTTCAGATCGGCGAGGCCGCGATTGAGGGCGTTCTTGGCGTTCACATCGCGGAGTACTTCCGCTTGCTTGGCACGCCCACGTCAGAACAAGATCGTAAGCGACACGATTTCGTGGAGTGTTGGCCGTTTGCGCCTCACCTGTTGCAGCTGCTGGAAGATCAGGTTTTGGTCGCCACCGACGCCCAGGAGACGCGTGACCTCATCCGAATTCTGGCCAATCTGTTCAAAAGCCGGGGCGAGGCATCGTCTGTTCTGACGGCAGCCGACTTCCGACTGGACGATGACACATCCGGAATTGGTGCGCTTCTCGACTCGGTTGCCAATCAGCAACATCGCGCGCTGCGTGACAAAGCACTCCGGAATTTGACGTCAGTAACCGAGGCTGTGCCGGATCATGGGGCCAAGGTACCTCACCTTCAGGAGATCGTTGGCGCGCTGTGGCTGCGTTCGATCGCGGTCGGTAACTTGGCGGGTGCAGAGCCTGCGGCCTTGCAGGTCGACCTTACGCAAGCAAAACCGGTCGACGACAATGCTTTCCAGGTCGAGCTGGCGACGGTCATCGAGAACAGCTTCAACATTCACCAGGACGGCGCACGGCTTGTTTTCAAGGAAGAGGAAAACCCTCAAGCCAAAGTCATGGCCTCTGCAAGGAACGACAAGCTCTTCACAGATGGGTCGGACCTAGGACAGCTGGCGAAAGAGGTACGCTACATAATCGGCGGTACCGAGGAGGTAGCCAAGACGTTCCGCGTCATCGCCCTTCCGCGCAACTGGCTGAACGATCCGTGGACGGGGCTGGAAGAGAGTGAACAGCCAGATCGCTGGGACGACAGGCTGCCGATCCTTGTGCTTCCTGAAGAACCGGATCGCATCAATGAACGTTTAGGACGGTGGCTCAAGGACCATCTTCAAAAGCGGCGCAACACGGTTCGGTTCTTGATCCCCCGGAACGGGACATCGAACGCCTTCTACGATCGCGACCTGCTTGTCCTCGCCAGGGCAGAAATGAAGGCGCAAGAGTGGGGGGCGCAAAACCCTGAGTACCGCAAGCTTCAGTCGAAATACCAAGGCGAACTGCGGGACATTCTCAAAAAGCGGTTTGACCGGTTTGCGGTCCTGCACAGGTGGAACTTCGGCGACCCGACGAAATGCGAGTTCCATGTCGAAACGCTCCGTGAACAGGGAGCGAAGGTGCCGGAGGCCATTGAGGCGGCGCTAACGAATGACTTGTTCGTACCAGAGGACTTCGAACAGCTCGTCCTCGAAGCCGCCGGTAACAACAGCTCGGTTGGCAAGCTCCTCAAGGAACTGCAGGAGCCTCGCCCCGCGGGCCAAGATTGCATCCCTTGGCTCGGTGAGACGGCCATGAAGGAGCGGATCGTGCGCCTGTGTGCGAAGGGCAAGATCGCGATCAATCTCCGAGGGATGGAGTACCTCCAGGCTCAGGCCGGTGAAGAGGAGGAGAGTGCTTGGCGACGCCTGAGACCCAAGCTGTCTTACACCGGCCGTCAGCTAGAAGAGGTGTTTCTGCTGCCGCCTTCAGCCGTCCCTGCAACGGGAGGAACCAACCCTCAACCAGGTGCCGGATCATCCGGTAACGGTGGCCTCTTCGGCGGCGGCATGGCACCCACGCCAACACCGCCCGGCGACATGTCGGGTGGGCAGACAGGCACTGGCACAGGCGGAATGCAGCCGTCTCCTGAGCCCGGCGGCGGCATTTTTGGTGGTGGTGCTGGGAGCCCACGCATGCCCTACGCGGCACCGGCGACGTCGCCTCTTAATCTCATCGGTAAGCTTGAAGGCTGGGGGATCGGCCCGGCAACGCCAGTCAAATCCGTCATGATCAAGGTCGATGCGGCAACCGGTGCCCAGCTCAAGGAGCTACTCAAAAAGCTGCCGGACGGCATGACGTTTGAACTGTCGCTCGACAAGGAGGGCAGCTGATGGCCTTAAACCTTGAGACGCTCGCCGGCTTGACGACCGCTTCGGAAACTGAAGCCTGGGCAGAGGTCATCGAGAGGGCGCTGGCTATATGCGGCGCACCGCTCGACGTGGAGAAGGCGCCCGGAGAGGTGACGCGACGTGACCGCGCGATTGGAGAACTGGACCATTTTCTTTCGTCGGTCGCATGGGAGTTGTGGCCGACGTTTACCAGCGCGGCTCCAAGGAATGCCGACAAGATCGTTGAATGGTGGTTAGCGCCTTATAGCGCGAAGGCGGTCCTGATCCTCGATGGTCTAAGCCTTAGAGAGATGCCTTGGCTTGTCGAAGGCGCAAGGGCGCGCGGGTTCGTTGTCCATACGTCCACAGCTTACGGCGCTGAGATACCGTCGGAGACGAACGCCTTTGCCAAGGCGCTCGGCTTTGGGAGCCGCAGCCAACTCCAGAACAACGGCGGTAGCCTCGTGCATCGCCTGGCACCTGCCAAGACGGAGTGCATAGACCTCCCATGGAAGGATTGCTTGGGCCTGATCGACGCCTCCCCGAACTGGGTTTTCTGGCACCAGTGGCCAGACAGCAAGCTACACGATGGCTCTGGCGCTGGCCAAGGACTGGACCTTCTCACGCGCGATATCGCGGTACAGCTGACCAGCGATGATTTCTGGGAGTTTGTTGAACGTCTCGCCACCGGTCGCCGATTGGTGATCACTTCAGATCACGGCTACGCGGCGACTGGGCTCTTCTTCGATGCGGCCGAGGATCAGGCCGCCTTTCTCAAGGGTGCCTTGAAGAGCGGTAGGCTGTTATCAGGCGACCATGACGCCGGCCCTTTCGTCCCCCCGGTCGCACTTCAAATGGAAAGTCCGCACGGCAAGCACCTGCTGGCGGTCGGACGCTGGAAGTGGAAGAGCCAAGGGGGTTACCCGACGCTTGCACACGGCGGGCTGTCGCTTCTCGAAATGCTCTGCCCCTTTGTTGAAATAACGAAATAAGGAACTCGCGCGAATGGCCACCAAGAAGGAAATGATCGCCCAAGAGGTCGCGCGCGCAGTTGGTGCCGGTAGGCCCGTTGCACTTGAGACAGTCGACTTCAGCGACCCGAACCGACCGAAAACCTGTCTTGAGGTAGATTTCCCGATCCTGCCGGTCAATCAGGTGGCTGTCATCGAAGGCAATGCCGGAAAGCCGATCTACCAGATGTCAAAATGGTGGGCGCGGCGTCGTTCCAGCGTGTTTCGCTCGATGCTGATCGCAGCGGCGACAAAAGCCCCTGAGGACCCTTCACTCGCGGCTAAGCTGGTGTGGGACAACTATTACGCCAACCACCAGAAGAAGGGCGCCTTCAAGCATCTGAAGGTGGCTGACATCTTCATGGGAGGCGGCACCACGCTGGTTGAAGGCTCTCGACTGGGCATGCAGATGTCAGGCAACGACCTCAATCCTGTAGCTTGGTTTGTGGTGAAGCAGGAGCTGGCGGATGTCGATCTGGACGAGGTGAAACGCCTGCTGGCCGATATCGAGGCCGAGGTGAAGCCGCAGATCATGCCGTTCTACTACTGCGATGGCCCGAACGGCGAGAAAGGAACATGGACGCACAAGCCGACCGGGAAGGTTATGAGCGAGGACTTCGACCCGCTCTCCCTCAAGCCCGAGGAGCGGAAGGACTACAGCTACGAAGGGCCGGAGATCATCTACACCTTCTGGGCGAAACATGGACCTTGCCAGGTGACAGGCTGCGGTCACCGCACACCGATCATGACCAACCCCGTCATGGCGATAAAGACGCTGACGGTGAAACATTGGCAGCACACGTGCCGGTCGTGCAATGAGCGTTTCGATATCGAGGAAGCTGAGGCGCGCATGGCGCCGGACGTCCCGCTGTACGTCGCACCTGACGAGCCTTCCTATTCGATACTCGATCCGAAGGGTCGCGTCGTCTGCCCCCATTGCTCCCACACTGAAATGGTGAAGCTCGGCAAAGGCAAAAACAAGAAGGTCGAGCTCTCGCTCCTGGTCCATCCTGAATGGCTGGCTGGCAGCCCAAAGATCGATTCTAACGGCGCTCCATTCGGAGGGTCGCCGCATGATGACGCCGTCTCAAGCGAACGGTGGGATCGCGAAAGAGCCTCTAAGATACGCCTTCTCGAAGTGAGGGGGGCACTCCCTGACGAAGTAATTTGCCCAGATACTGGCGTGACTTTCCGAACGGACGGAGCCGCCGGCACGGTTCCAAAACGCTCACACTTTGAATGCGCTTCGTGCGGCACTGTTCAAGATTTGCTGGATTCTGCTCGACAGTTCGGAAAAGCCGCACCACTGGCCGGGTATGCTGTACAAGGATACGCACCCAAATCTGACCAGAGTTCAAGACCATACAACGGTCGGTTCTTTGCACCATTTGATCTTAGAATTGCGAAGCAGTTTGATGCGGCTTGCAGCGAGTGGGCAGACAGAAAGAACGGAGACCTAGCTGGTTTTTGGCCGCGAAGCGCAATTCCTATTGGCGCTGAAATTGGTCCACATGACGTTGAGGGGCATCACTTCACTCACTGGTGGACAATGTTTAATCCTCGCCAATTGATGGTCCATGGACTACTTCTTAAGTCAATAACGACGGCTGGAAGCTACGCCTGGGAAACGCGCGAGTATGTTATGGCGGCATTCCAGCAATATTTGCGTAACCAGAATATGTTTTGTTTCTGGAATTCTGGGGCTGACAAGATGGAGCCTCATTATTCGCGAAACAGTTTCCACCCAAAACTTACTGCAATTGAGAATAGTGTCTTCGGTACACTCGGCAGGGGAAACTGGTCCTCCTGTGTGGAAGGTGCCGTGGAGTCGGCCGATTGGGCGAAGCATCCTTGGGAGCTTATAAGCCTTGAGCAATTAGCTCGAACACATCCCGATCTATCGGGCCAGTGCTCCGGAAAGAGCGAAAAGGCGCTGCCTTTCGACGCTGTGAAAGGCGGGAGCGTCCTTCAAGCTTCGTCGACAGATTTGAGCGTTTATTCGGCGGATATGTTCGACTTAGTGATTACCGATCCGCCGTTTGGCGATTTGGTCCAGTACTCTGAGCTATCCGATTTTTTCTATGTTTGGCTGCGTATAGTCATGCGAGAACGATACCCAGACGTTTTCTCGGCTGAGTACACCCCAAAAACACTGGAAGCCGTCGCTAACCGCTATCGTGAACCAGAGGATCCAAACGGCTTTTACCAACGACTTCTAACGGCGTGCTGGAAAGAAGCACACCGGGTATTGAAACCCGGCGGCATGCTCGCGTTTACTTTCCATCACAGCGAAGATGCGCCGTGGGTGTCTGTCTTGGAGTCTTTATTCGATGCCGGATTCTATCTGGAGGCGACTTATCCGATTAGATCAGACGAGACCAAAGGCGACGGGCAATTCGGCTCTCAGAAGGTTGAGTACGACATAATCCATGTCTGCCGAAAGCGGACTGAAGAGCCAAAATCCGTCAGCTGGGGTCGAATGCGTCGTGAGGTCTTGGCAGATGTCCGCCAGCTTCAGGGTTTGCTTGAAAACCACGCACGGGCCGGTCTGCCCGCGGCTGACCTTCAAGTCATCCGGCGGGGCAAGGCGCTTGAGTATTTCTCGCAGCATTATGGGAAGGTGTACGTGGACGAAGGTCGTCCGATCTCCGTTAAGGATGCTTTGGTTGGTATCAATCAGCTCATCGACGAAGATACCAACAAGGCAGCCGAGCCCCCACCCGTGGTCGCAGAGCCGATTACCCGCCAGTTCCTACGTATCTTCGACGGCAAGACCGAGCTTGCCAGAGACCAAATGCAGAAGGTCTTGCGCGGTTCGGGTATCGCACCCGACGAATTCGTGAACCGCGGCTGGGCACGCGAGGAAAAGAAGGTCTTCTATCTCAACGACCCGCTGGAAATCGCCCGCGACTGGCAGGGACGGCACCGTCGGCGTCTCACTGCTGATCTTGATCAGGCCTTCGTTCTCATGGGCGCCTGTTATGACGGCAGCGGCATCAATGCGGCAGACACTTTGAAGAACGAAAACTTCAAACCGCACGCCGCGCTGAAGAGCCTTCTCGAATGGATGAGCAAGCGTGGCCAGACGCAGGCGATGCGGAATGCGGCCTCGCGGGCGCTGACCATCTACAACAACTGGGCCGCCAGCCACAAAGAGCAGGTCCGGCAGCTGTCGTTCTTCCTGGAGGATTGAGCATGAAACAGGTGCTCGACAGCGTCTGGCAGCGGCGGGGTATCAGCTGGATTTGGGACGAGGATGCCTTCTCGACCGTCGCGAAGGCGAACCAAGTTTACAGCCTGCGTCAGCTGATGCGCGCCACCAAGTCCTGGCCGGACGATCTGCCGAGCAACGCGGGAGACACACTCGTTGTGGCGGGCCTCGATGCTTGCCTCGACCTGCTCACTCCAACTGACGCGGAGGCGTGGTTGGGAGGAGCACTCAAATCAGCCATCCTCTCTTTCCAGGATGCTTATGACGGTCAAGCATCGCTGATTTTCTGGCTGCCGAACGGTCAACGGCGGATGCCGATTGACCTCGCAACGGATGCTGTTCGGTGGCGCTGTTCCGCTCCGTCTTCGGGTGAGCTGATCGATTTCGGACGGGTTCTATGGGGCGAGGCTCGTGAGTACCCGCAGGAAATTGTCCTGAGCCAAGGCGGGAAGCCAGTCGGCCTGTTTCATTTGAGAATTACCTGAGCATGCAGATGGAACAAACAGCCTTTGGACCTGGCGAGAGAATCACCCACTTGGACTTCGGCGCGGGCGTGGTGCTGGAAGCTCCCCGCGACGGATACCTTCGCGCGTTTTTCAGCATCGGAGAGCGCCGGGTACCCCTTGCCAGCATACAGAAGGAGATGTCCCGCACAGAGCGTATTCTGCGCTCGGTAGAGGGAACTGCGGAACGGGCGCGTTCGGTGTGGCTGTCCTACGAGGCCCATGCCCTGCCGGTGATGGAGAGCGCCTCGGCTTTGACATCGGCGCGGATCGACCTTCTCCCTCATCAAGTCGTTCTGACGCATCGTATCGCGACGGCGTCACCCCGCCGGTTCCTGATTGCGGATGAAGTCGGGCTCGGCAAGACAATCGAAACGGCCCTCGTCTTGCGCGAGCTCGCGAGCCGGGGCGAACTCGACCGGGCCTTGATGGTTGTGCCTGCTGGCCTTGTGAACAACTGGCACCGTGAATTGAATGAGGTGTTCAATCTGGACTTCGAAGTCTTCGGGTCTGAAGGGGATATCACGGACCGTAAAACAAATGCTTTTGCCAAGCATGACAGGCTCATTGCCAGCATTGACACACTCAAGCGACCCGCCCGCATCAAGCGCCTTCTTGAAGCGCCCCCCTGGGACTTGGTCGTCTTTGACGAAGCGCATCATCTGACCGCGTATCGAACGGGTGGAAAGGTCAGAAAGACCGAAAACTACAAGCTTGGTGAAGCCCTGAAGGGCCACACCCGTGATCTCCTCCTGCTATCGGCTACGCCCCACCAGGGCAATCATTTTCAGTTCTGGATGCTCGTGCAGCTTCTGAACCCCACGCTGTTTGGAAGCCCAGAGGAGATGCTTGAAAACCGGCACCGCTTGAACACGGTCATGTTCCGGCGGACAAAAGCCGATGCATGCCGTCCGGATGGTGATCCCCTTTTTGCACGGCGGTGGGTGCATACTGAGTCGTTCCTGATGGGGGACGAGGAACGGCGCTTCTATGAGCGTCTGCGGGAGTATCTTGAGGACGGGTTTGATCTCGCCAAGCGGAAGGGGAACCAAGGTCGAGCCCTTGGCTTCCTCATGGCGATTTTTCAGAAGATTGCGGCTTCCAGCTTCGCAGCAGTGCGAAGAACCCTCAAGCGACGCATGTTGATGCTTACACTGCACGAGGCCCTGCTTCGCGACAAGGAGCTCGACATCGAGGGCCGTGAACGCTTGTTCGATGAAGCACGGGAGCTGATCCATGCCGAATGGGGCTTCGACAGGGATCCCATCGGCAGAAGCGAAGTCGACAGGATAATGGCCGATTTGAAGTATCGGCTGGCAAAGAAGCTGGACGAGGAAGCGCTTGAGATGGCCTCTGATCCCTATGGGTCGGAGTTCGCTTCATCGCATATGGAAGATGTCGCCTCGGCTGCGATTGACCTGCACCTTCCAGAAGAGCGGCTACGTATTGCTGACCTGCTGTCTGTCTTTCCCCTGCAGCGCGAGACCAAGGTACAGAAGCTCCTCGATGGGTTAGGCACGCTCTGGCGCCAGAACCCGAACGAAAAGATCGTGATCTTTGCGACGTATCTTGGGACTGTGGACCTCCTTGCACGCGAGATCGAGGCGACCTACCCAGGACAGGGCGTCGTCGTCCTGCGTGGTGGGGATCACGGGGCGAAAGCAGCTGCCGAACGTCGGTTCAAATTGAAGGACGGGCCGCGAGTTCTTGTTTGCACCGCCGCGGGGCGGGAGGGCATTAACCTGCAATTTGCCCGCATCCTGTTCAACTTCGATCTGCCTTGGAATCCGATGGACATGGAACAGCGGATTGGCCGCATTCATCGGTACGGGCAGGCGCATACTGCTCAGGTCTATAATCTGGTTCTATCCGACACGATTGAAGGCCGCATCTTCCTTCTGCTGGATGACAAACTGACTGAGATCGCGAGAACGCTCGGAAAGGTCGATGATCAGGGCAACGTCGCGGAGGACCTCCGCTCGCAGATTCTGGGACAGCTCTCGGAACGCCTGAATTACGATCGGCTATATCAGGAAGCCCTCGGCGATCCCGAACTGAAGCGGACCGCCGTGGAGCTCGAAGCAGCCCTTGCCAACGCGCGCGAAGCCCGAGAAGTCGTCTTCGATCTGTTTCAGGACCTCGAAGGCTTTAGTCTTGACGATTACAAGCCGTTCGCGGACGTCTCTACCGGCCTGGAGCGGCTGGTAGAGTTCTTGTCGGCCGCACTCGCCGACAGGCATCTGCGTATGGCAAAGGTCGATCCCGAAACCATCGATTTGGTCACGGCAGACGGTTTACGACGCACACGATTTACGCTTAGTCGAGAGGTCGCAACGTCATCTGAAACTTGTGACCTGCTTGGTCTCGATCATCCTGCCGTCCAGGAAGAGCTGGGTCGTTGGCGCTCTCTCAGCCCAGAGAATCTGGGGGTAGCGCTATCCGGCAATGGCACGGGGCAAGCGGTGCTTTCTTTGTGGCTCGTCGAATCGACAAACAGCCATGGCGAAAAGCGTACGACAATCCAACCGATCGCGGTTGGGATTGACGGCACGCGGGTCCCGGCCATCGAGCGACAAGTCGATCAATTCCTCCAGCTTTCCCCGGTACGGCCGGCACTGACAGTCGAGCGCAGGCTTGAGATCTTTAGCCAGATCGTAGAACCGTCGCTACAGAGAGAGCTCAAGCACAAAGGCACTGCTAGCGGTGACGGCAGTTACTCCGCAGAGCTCATCGGCTACGCGGAGATTTCTTGAACACTGCGGCTTCGACGGAAATTGTGACAAAACGCGAAATCGTTGAGCGATGGACATTAAAGAGGCGCGCAATGTCTGCTTGGGATTGCCCTTCGCGTAGCAGTTTATGCACCGCATGCTGCTGATCGCGTGTGAGAGCCCGGCGGCGACCCAGACGACGCCCCTGCTCGCGGGCATGGGCAAGGCCAGCACGTGTGCGCTCCCGGATCATCTCCCGTTCGAATTCTGCGACGCTGCCTAGCATCTGCATCATCATTCGACCGGCTGGAGTTGTGGTGTCGATTGCCTCTGTGAGCGAGCGGAAGCCCGCAGCCGCAGCATCAAGTCGCTCCATAATCCGCAGAAGGTCCATCAGGGAGCGAGAGAGGCGGTCGAGCTTCCAAACTATGACGACATCGCCTGGCTGCACGCTTTCCAAGAGCTTCTGAAGCGCGGGACGATTATATCGCCCTCCAGACGCGGCATCTTCGAAGATAGTATCGGCACCTGCTGCCTTGAGGGCTGCAATCTGAGCAGCCGTGTCCTGACCTTCAATCTTCGATACGCGGGCATACCCGAAAATCAAGCGCCTAAAGTCCCCATATTCTGCAACAAGTATTCGCAACCGAATTAAACAATATCATCAATATCTTTTCGATTGTTGCAAAAACGGTCGTTTTTGATTGGCACGATCACAGCCTCTAGTGCCTTTGCCGTATCGTCAAAGCCGCTTCGACGGGCTTGGTCGGCGAGATACCCGATACACCAAGCAAGACGCTCGGCTTCAATGCCGGTCGAAAGTGCGTTGTCATTGGGCTCGGATGCCGGCCACTCGGTATCATGCGTCATGCCGCCACCCTTTCGTAGCGCAGTTCACCGAGGTTGCAGATGATCGCCCCCGTCGCGCCCGCCCGCTTACGGACGCGCGCCAGATATTCCGGCGACACGTCAAGCCACTCCGCCGCTGCCGTATCCGTGCCAGTTTCCAGTGTTCCGCCAAGTCGGACCGGGTTCCACCCTGCACGGCGCATGATGGGCTCCATGCGGATGTCGGAAACCGATACATAAGCGCGAAGCCCCGCGTATAGCCCGAATTCGAGCATTCCGGCCATAAGGATGGCGGCGATGTTGGTAGGTGCGGTAGCCTGGTCTGCACAGAACCTTGTACTCTCCCAGATCTCCTGTTCTCGGGGAAGCGCACCATGGACCAGTTCCGGAAACACATCCGCCAGCAGGTAAGGCCCTGTCGTCGGAAGAAGCCGGGTGCAAGCATTTATTCGGCCGTTTGGGCCTGTGTGAACCAGGTAATGAGCATCTGGAAGGTCGAACTGATCGAGCTCCAGACCATTGACGACATTAACGCTCCAGCCTAACCGCTCCCGGAATACTGTTCGGCGGAGCTGATGCATTGATGCAAGTTCATCCCAGTGTAAGTGAGCGTTTTCGCCAGAAATGATAGTGAGCATAGAAATTTCCTTCCCAAAATTGACTCAGGAAAGGAAAACAGATTATCGCGATCCGCACACCCTACCCACTCGGGTAGTTACCGATGAGTAAAGTCATGGATCGATCAGGCCAAGCCGAACGGCCTGAATGATAATTTCATGGCGTGAATAGGTCCCGAACTTGGCTCGTATGTTCTTGAAGTGATATTTGACAGTTTCTTCGGATATACCAAGTATCAAGGAAATCTCCCATCTCGTTTTGCCGTTTGCGAGCCAAATCAGGCATTCTCGTTCACGTGGTGAAAGGCTGATTGGGCTGCGGCCACATCGACCTAACGCCATCAACTCCCGTGCCAGATTGTGGAAGATAAGGGAGATGAGATGAACGTCCTCTCCGTGGTGATGGAGCATGCGGGCCAAGCGACGGGTTTCTTCCTCAGCAACCATGGAAATCATGGCAAGCGAACCGTACGCTCCATGCACCGGGATGCCCAAACCCTCACCAAGGCCAAACTCTTCTGCTTCCGCGAAGAAGCTTTTCTGCTCGTCTGTCGGCTCGATCCCGAACGACATGCTGCTCCATGTGAACGGCAAAAGCCGCTCAGGGCCTTTGAGAATGACCGGATCAATAAGGTGGTAGCTGCTGTCAATGTAATGGTCGCGCCAGGCGTCAGAAAAGGTGGTGAGGATCACCGGCTTCTCATCTGGCAAGGCTTCCGCACGAATTACTTGGTAGGCCCACTCCCGAAAGCCAAGCTCAGCCAGCACCTTTGAGAATAGCTTTTCCAGCGCAGCGAGGTCCGTTACCGCGCGCGACTGATCGAGAAAATCTAGAACCGCTAATTTTATGTCTGGATGCCTCCATAGCTCTTTTGTCTTATGGAGGAAGAAAAAAGGAAAGCTACCGTCCTGCGATGGGAGCAAATTATCACATTGAATTGAATACTATAATTTGCAGCCTTGGGGTCAGAAGTTGAAATTTTCAAGCTACCCGTTCGGGTAGGTGAAATATTTAAGCTCGATATCCAAAAATAGGTATGGAGCGTTGCCGACCCTCTTTTGGCAAAGTCGTCAATCGGGAAACGCGACGATCAGGATCGGCAACACTTCCATTATTGTACCAAACCCTTTGGAATTCCACACGTCAGTTAAAGTAATTTCTGAATGCCGCATAAGCCTTTGGCAAAGTCAATTACCAAGGGAACGCACAATGGGGCATTTACGTCTGTTGTGGCGGCTCGTCAGGCTTGTCCTTGTAGAGCTGCCAATCTGTCTGCTTATTGCAGCACTTATCTGGTCCATCATCGAAAATCTAACTATCGGAAGTGACCGGCTGTTCGTGCTTGGCACGGCAGGGGCATTCGCCGGCGTGGCGATCGTCTTCTTCGCCAGCCGCCTCTTCCGCCAACCTAGTGATGCGCACGGCACGGCCGCGTTTGCGACGCCGACCGAGATCCGACACGCGGGCCTTCGGTCTCGCGGCGTCATCCTCGGCAAAAAGGGGGGGCGCTTCGTCCGCTTCGCCCGGCCAGGCCACCTGCTGACCTTTGCACCAACCCGCTCAGGCAAGGGCGTCGGCGTCGTCATCCCCAACCTGCTCGAACATCAAGGATCGGTGGTGGTGACAGACATCAAGGGAGAGAACTACCGCATCACGGGGCGGCATCGCGGCACGCTCGGGCCGGTACACGCGTTCGCGCCTTTCGATCCGGAAATCGAGAGCGCCTGCTACAACCCGGTCGAGTTCATCCGCACGGGCACGGTCAACGATGTGGACGATGCGCGGCTGATCGCCGAAATGATCGTCGCGCCCGAAAGCCACGAGCCGAACCACTGGGAGCGCGAGGCGCGGGTGCTCGTCACCGGCCTGCTGCTCCATATCGCCCAAGACCTGCCGCCCGGCCGCCGGAACCTGCGCGAGCTGCGCGTTCTTCTCATGCGGTCGCGCGAGGGCTTCGATGGCGTACTCGCCGGCATGGCCGATGCCAAGCACCCTATCGTGCAGCGGATCGCGCAGGGGTTCTCGCAGAAAGAGGACAAGGAGCGCTCGGCCGTCATTTCGACGGCGCAGACCCGGACGGAGGTGTTCGACAGCCCGCAACTCGGGGCGATCACCGGCCGCTCCACCTTCCGGCTGGAAGACCTGAAGAACGGCGTCATGTCGGTCTTCCTCATCATCCCGCCCGAGTATGTCTCCGTCTACCAGCCCTTCCTGCGCCTGATGGTGGGTCTCACCACGGCCGCCATGACGCGGAACAAGCGGGTGCCCCGGCATCCGGTGCTGTTCCTGCTCGATGAGCTGCCCGCCCTCGGGCCGATGCGCCCCATAGAGGACGGCATTGGCTATCTGGCCGGATATGGCGCGCATCTGTGGCTGTTCGTCCAGGACCTCGACCAGCTCCAGAAGACCTATCGCAAATGGCGCTCGATGATCGCCAACTGCGCGGTGCGGCAAGCCTTCAACGTCCAGGACAGCGACACCGCGCTACTGCTCTCGGCGATGCTCGGCCAGCGCACGGTGACGGTTTCCAGCGGCGGCAAGAGCGGGCGATTCCCGTTCCTAGCGCTGGCGTCGAACTACAGCGAGCACCACAGCGAGATCGGACGGCCGCTGCTGGCGCCCTCCGAAATCATGCTGCTGCCGGAGAGCTGTCAGCTCCTGTTCGTTCAGGGCTGCCGGCCGATCCTGGCGCAGAAGCTCCGCTACTTCGAGGAGCGTGTATTCAAGGGGCGCTGGACGCCGTGGCGGATGGAAGCAGCAGAGGACGATCCCGGCGCGCTCATATCCGCCGACATGATGAAATAGCGAAAGGACGAAAGGATGAAATCGTTCAATAACGATATTGGCGCGTATGCCTTCCTCGGCCTACTCGTCGCCACGGTATGGGCCATCCCGCTCGCTGTGTTCCTGCACCGCGACGCGCATGGAAGTCCGATGGAACTGCCCCGTTGCCTCGAAGCGCGCACTTTGGATCAGGTGCGAGCGGCTCTCGAAGCTCAGGGCAACCGAACCGTTCTCGGCCTCTACGCCGCCACGGAAGTCCGTAGCGGCGCCAACCGCGATTACCGGCGTTGCATGGCGACCGTCGTGACCGACGACGGGGAAGCGCATATCGGGTTCACCATTGGTTGGCACGACCGCCGGAATGGCATCCCCTTCTGGGCGGGGGACGGACTGCCGTCGTCGCGGCAGTCCGTGTCGAAGCATTGACATGCGCGCTTTTAGTAATTACATTGTGATTACATAGGAGGATATGACGATGAAAGTGAACCTGGTTCCGATCGGCAATTCCAAGGGCGTGCGGATTCCAAGCTCGGTCATCAAGGAGTGCGGCTTCGGCGAGCAGATCGAGATGCGCGTCGAGCACGGCATTGTCGTGCTAGCGCCTGCCCGTCGCACCCGCGATGGCTGGGACGGCGCGTTCGCGAAGATGGCCGCCGCCAAGGACGATGCCCTGCTTATCCCCGATACGATGGAGCATGACTGGGATAAGGAGGAATGGGAGTGGTAGCGGATGTCCGACGGTACGACGTATATCTGGTAAACCTCGACCCCACGCTGGGGTCGGAAATCAAGAAGACCCGGCCTTGTCTGGTCATATCGCCGGACGAGATGAATCGGCACATCCGGACGGTCATCATCGCTCCCATGACCTCCGTGCGGCGGGACTATCCGAGCCGCGTCGATGTCACCTTCCAGCGGAAGAAGGGACAGGTGGTTCTCGACCAGATACGGACAGTGGACAAGGCGCGCCTCGCCAAGCATCTCGGGCGCCTGCCGGAGCCGCGTTGTCGCGAGGTCGCCGGCGTTCTTCAGCAGATATTCGCCTACGAATAATCGCGCGAACAATGCAGACGTGAGCCGACGGCCACGCCACGTCCGACAGGGTCATGGCTGATGGAACCCCCAGCCCCGCTCTCCGTACAACGCGCAGACCGCACCAATCAGCGCGTTCGCCTGCGACAAGCTGAACACCTCCGGCTCAAAGCCGCCCGCCCAATCCACCATGTCCCGGTGTTCCGGATGGTCGGTATCGGCCAGCGCATCCAGAAACTCCGGATAGCGGTAGACGCCTCCGCAATCCTCAGGAGGACATGCGCGCTCGCCGGCGACACAGCGAGCCAGATGGCGCGCGGAGGCGGGCGCGGAAATATCCTCGACCGTGACAAGGTGCTTCCAGTTGTCGCCGAAATCGTAGACGTAGAGGAACTCCATTCCCTTGGAGAGGATCGCCCCCAGCGTTTGCTTCCGCTCGTCCGCATATCCGTCCTCCGGCCCGAGCTTGTCGTTCTCCGGCACCTCGAAGCGCTTTCCCTCGATCTCGAACATGTGCAGGTGGTAGTCCTGCCAGCCCATGGCCCCTTGCAGGACGGCATGAAGTTCCCGCAGCGTCAGCGTGCCCGGAACAATGATGCGACGCCAGATTTCCGGCTCGATGCCGATTATCTGAACCTTGATCTGAAACGCCGCATTCGCGGCGGCGCGTTTTCTCTTGATGGGCATGCACTGCTCCCCCTTTTCTTGTCGTCGTCAATCCTGCCGGCCGGTTCGGAATCTGCGATGCAGATGCCGCGCGACAGGATGCTCACTTATCGAACAGGCTCAGGTCGAGCCCGAACGCCCGTCCCCGTTCGCGTTTGCGCTCCCGCTCCAGCCTGCGCTCCTTGGCCAAGCGCCAGGCACGATGGAGTTGCTCCCGCCGTTCGTCCGACAGTCGGCTGCGCTCGATGGCCTTCTCGGTCACGCGCGACAACGCCCGCGCACGCGCCTTGATCTTCTCCAGCATGGTGTCGCGCAGCACCTGCGGGCTACCGGCGATCTGCTGTAGCAGCTCGTAGTCCCGTATCGACTGCTTCACCCGCCGCCGCGCCTGCTCGATTTCCGAGCGCGTGTGCTCCAGTCGGTTTCTGGCGTCCCGCCACCGGCGCCGGCGTTCGATGATGTAGCGATAGTACCGCCTGGCTTCCTTGCGGTCCGCCGTCCGCGTATCGCCCAGCCGCATGCCGCGCACCGCACCGAGGATGAAGGGGTCCTTCTCGATCATCCGCTCGGCGTCGCGGATGCCGAACTTTTCCTCCAGGTCATCCCAGACCGCGCGGGCCTTGGCAGCGTCGCGGTAAACCTTGCCGAGGATGTCGTTGAGGCTGCGGTCGCGCTTGCCAAGCCATGCCTCGTCGCGGGGCACCTGCTTCTCGGCGAAGGAGTGCTGACGCTCGGCATAGCGCACCTTACCGGCGGCCGACCGATAGGACGCCTCGATCTGGCCCCAGTAGCGGAAGTCCATGTCGGCCTCGTCGAACCGCCGCACGGCCGCCTCGGCCGGATCGCGGTCGGGTTCCTCGGCGAACATGCCCTCCACCGTCCGCCGATCGCGCGGCGCCATGCCCGACGTGTCGGGTGTCGGCTCCTCCTTGCCCCGCTCCCGCTGCGCCACGCGCGCGGCCTGCCGCGCCATGTGGTCGTCGAAGCTCTCCGCGAAGCGTTCCTCCAGGGCATGGAAGCGCACGCCCTTGCCCATGTCGGAGAGCTTTGCGAAGCGCTCGCCGTCGGTGAGGATCAGCCCCTGCCCCTTGCGCTCCAGGGTGACGCCCTTGTCGGCGAGCCGCTGGGCCAGGTCGTCCCAATCGCGGGCGCGGATGAAGTCGTCCTTCAGGCGGCTGCGCAGGTCGGCAATGTCGTCCTTGGCGAAGGGGATCTGCGCCTCGCGCTGCTCCCGCCGCGCCTGCCAATATTCGGCGTCGGAGACCGTGGGGCCGAAATCCTCCACCACATCGCGGCCGAGATCGCGCTCGTACTCGCGGTTGCGCAGGATGTTGAGGCCGTGCTCCCGCGCCAGCTCCTGCACGATGCCGGTCAGCCGCCGCCCGTCCTGGTGCCGGTCATAGGCGACGTGCTTTTCGGGATGCACTCGGTTCACCAGAAAATGCAGGTGGGGGTGGTCGGTGTCGCGGTGGCTGTAGACCAGGAGCTGATGCTCCGTCAGGCCCATCCGCTCGATGACCTGCTGGGCCACCTTCCGCTTCAGCTCCGGCGTCACCTTCCCGGCCGCCGCGTCCTTCGGGTCGAAGGTGATCATGAAATGGTAGGCCGGCTGCTTGCACCGCGCCGACTGCTGGGCGGTCGCGTCCATGACGGCCGCTGCCGAGCGCGGGTCGTCGGTATGCAGGTTGCGCCGCTCGACGAACTCCACTCGGTCGGGGGTGAGCCCCTTCACCCGGCCTGCAAGATAGAGGGCGGAGGCCCGGAAGCTCTCTGGCTGGCGCTTCGGGACCTTAAAGCGCATCCCGCCCGTCTCCCGGATCGGGTTCCTTGCCACCGTCCCTGGCCGGACGCTTCACCGCCTTGTGGACCGGCTCCAGGACGCGGCCGAGGATGGAGAGGGTCTCCTCGACCTCCCCGGCGTCCAGTTCCTTGCCCATGTTGGCGCGCCGCGCCATGGCGTTGACCATGTGCCCGGCACCGTTGATCTCCTCCAGGTGCTCCTCGATGAGCGGCGTCAGGTCATGGCGGTCTGTCACCCGCTCGACCAGCTCGCCACCGACATAGCGCGCCCACTGCGCGTAGGTCGCCTCGCCGGTGGCGTCCTCAAGCTGGGAGAGGTTCGTGGCGATGGAGGACAACTCGTAGAGCAGCGCCGACATCATCCGGTCCTTGACCGGCTTCGGCTTCGGCCGCCGTCCCGTCAGGGTGGCGCGGGCGTACTCGGCAAGCGTCACGCCGGCCTCGGCGGCGGCTCGGCGAAGGTCGTACATCTCGGTCGGGGAGAGTCGAACGTTGAGGGTCTCGGAGCGCCTGCGCTGGGGATCGAGGGTTGGCCGTGCCATGGCTCAGATGCCCCCTGTCCCGGTTGCCTCGCAGAGCAAGATGGCTGCCGCTTGAGACCCCGTCAGTGGGTCGAATGCGTGCGCTGTTGGGTGGAAGAAACTCCCGTCAGGCCGGTCGGCGAAGCCGCGGCCGGTGTCGGGGCGGCAGCCTCGACGCGGGAGTTTTTGTAACACAACATCCATCTTGCCTCCCCCCTGTGGCACACGCTTGCGTACCCACTTATGGGGTCGGGCAGAAGCAGAAAAGGAATTCACGAAGGAATCACAGGCTACTAGCGCCAGTGATGGACAAACGGAAATTAACAGAATCAACCCGACACCGCAACGGCCAACACTGCACAGCAGACAACAACACTCAGCAACTCGCAAGCGCAGCACGGGGCTGCGCCGCGCCAGCGGACAGGGAAGCAGGCGCGAATGCGCCGCGATCCAGCCGCTGTGTGGGTTTCGGTCAAACGCCAATTACCCCGCTGGCGGTTACGCGAGCGGGGTGAATAGAGCGAGGTTGCGTCACGCCGCGCGGAGCCATCTATCGCGGTCGTCGATGATCCCCGTCACGCACCCGATTGGGCTCAGGCCTCGTTCGAATGCAGCAAGAACCGTGGCGTAGTCATCGGCGTCGATGTCCCCGCCAGTCTCGATGAGGTGCAGGTCCTCGACCTCAATGATGAACTCGTCCCAGGTCAGTTCGTAGTCGGTGTCGATGGTGTGCAGGGTGTCCATAGCTTGCCTCCTTCTGTTGCTGTGACCGCAACCGCGGCCTTCCATGGGCAACGTGAGGCGTCGGCTGAGGCGTCCAGACGCACCCGAAGGGCGAAGCGCAGCGGTAGACGGCGACGCTCGACTTTCTTGGAGCGCAGCGACCGCGAGGAAGGCGCCATAGGCGCCGGGGAAGAAAGTCGAGCAGCGCCGTTGCGGCGGACGCCGCCGACGGCAGTTTGCCCAGTCAGGAAGGCCCGCATGGTTGCGTGAACGGGAAGGACGGCAAGCCCACCCCGCAGACCTAAGAAGCGACAGACTGGCTGTAGCGATGTCAGCAGGTAGGTTAGCGCGCACCCCCATAAGACAGCACGAAACTCGAAAGCCACATGACCAGCACGGGGGGCAGCCCAGATGCAGGACTACTGCCTGACGAGGGGACAAGAAAATCTGACGCTCTTTCGTCTGGCCAACCAGCAGCGACGAGCACGGGCGCGCAAGATCAAGATTATGGCGCTGACAGCGTTGATCCTGCTGGTCGCTGGTCTCGCCGTCAGCGCCGTAGTTTGGATAACGTGAGATGATGCGGATGGAAGACAAACGCCCACTTACTCATCGTCAACGTTTCATCAGTGTCGCCAGAATGATTGCACTGTCGTGCCTGATAGGTGCGATGGCGGCGGGAGATGAATCGGCCAGGCTCCTTTTGGGCCTTATTGCAGCGGTCGGGCTTGCTTGTTGTGTTGGTGCAAGCTGCGCGAAGCCGCTTGATTAACGAGTCGTACCGCGTCGTCTTGGCAACATGACAAAGCCGCCCCTGGAGCCGGGGCGGCTTCTGCCGTTTCAGCGGTGACTACCACCATGATGTGTAGAACACCGTCTTCCCGTCAGCGATGGCCGCACGGGCTTTTGCGATGAAAGCGAGGTCGAGCTCGGTCTCGTCGGGGCGTGAGGTTCCGAAGAAGAACCCCTCGGTGTGCGGCAGTGCCTGATGGCGAATGTCCCGCTCCAGCTGGTCGAGGTCTTCAGCGGTCAGCGCGACATTCACGCAGTTGAAGTCGGCGTCGGTGCCGCCCTTGGCACGGTAGAGCTGTTCCATCCAGCCGTGCAGGTTGGGGTGTTTGCGCCAATAGGCGAGTTCGGTGGCGTTCTCAGTGGTGAAGTCCACTGCGGCCGCGACGGGCTCGGCGGTGGTGAAGGCGTACATATCCAGTCCCATGAGGGTCTCCTTTCGGTCTTTGGTTGCTCGTCCTGATGGACGCGACCGAAAGGGCGGACGGCATCAGCCGCCGCCGT
The DNA here is from genome assembly GCF_000192745.1 of Polymorphum gilvum SL003B-26A1. NCBI lineage: Bacteria > Pseudomonadati > Pseudomonadota > Alphaproteobacteria > Rhodobacterales > Paracoccaceae > Polymorphum > Polymorphum gilvum. The sequence continues at coordinate 524,825 of NC_015259.1, read as the reverse complement.
CCTGACCAACACGGGCGGCCTCGCCCGCTGGCGCGGGCAGGTCATGGACGGCAAGACGTCGTCCGCCAGGGAAGCGGACTCTCCGAAGGGCGGGCAACGGACCGGGAGATGCTATGGTGGACGGGCTGCTGCCTTCAGCGCGGCCGGAATCGGATGCAGAGGATGACCAACGTCGAGAACCTGAACCGCCTGATCGGGCGCGGGCTGCCAACCACGGTGGCGATGGACGTTGACGCCGGGCGGCTCGACGAAGAGTTCGAGGTGGCGTTATGGACGACGCGCCGCGAGGCCGAGAGGTGGGCCAAGGACGCCGCGAACAGGTCTGCTGCGTTCACGCCGGTCTGGGATTTCGACCCGGCACGGTTCTACCTGGCGTTCGATGGCGAGAGGCCGGACACCGTCGATGGTGCGGCCCTGACGGTGATCGAGGTGACGGTGGGCGAACTGCACGGTGCGCTCCAGCACGGAAGCGGGCGCGACAAAGACCCGTGGTCCATACGCTATTGGGAGAAGACCGCCGTCATCGCGTACCGTTGGGCACGGGGGCTGGCGGTCACGCCGCCGCTGATCCGCCCGTTAAACGGCGAGGTTGTCATCGCTGGCGGCATGCACCGTTTCCACCTCGCGCGGCACTACGGGGCGCAGACGATGCCCGTGCTGCTAAGGCGGGAGGAGCTGGCAGAGGTGGTGCGGGTTCTGCCATCGGCGCGGGCGCTGTAGCGCCCGACCGAAGTGCAGACGTGCGAAATATCCGCCTCAGTCGAGGCGGACTTCCAGTTGGTCGATGCCGTTCCACGGGCGCTCGGTGATGAAGTAGCCAAGCCTGTTGACGAAGTGGCAGCCGGAGAGAAGCCACAGGCTGTCGTCCTCGCCATCGACGATGGTCCAGACGCAGGCCGGGTCGGCGGCGGCGACGGCATCGAGTTCGGGGCCGAAGGTCTCGAACATCAGCCCGTCGAAGGGCGCGGCGGGGCGCAGGGTGTTGCGAATCGGACGGTAGGCGTCGCGCCAGTCGTCGTGGCTGACTGTGGGTGCAGGCGGCGTTGGCTCAGGATTGCTCGCTTCTCGGGCAAGCTCCTGAAGGGCGAGCTTGAAGCCGGTCGCGATGCCGTCGGCTTCCTTCCATGCATCCCAGTCGTCGGGGTCGTCGCTGTCCTCGGCGGCGGCGAGGCGGCGGTCGGCGTCTTCGGCGATGCGTGCGGCCTCGGCGTGGAGGCGTTGCATATGGATGTCGGTCAAAGTGATCATGATGAAATCGTCCATTCGTTAAATCGTCAAACTATTGAGGGAGGCAGCGCCGCCCGCCGTGGGGCGGGCGGCGCTGCCTGCGGTCAGCGGCTCCAGATGAGGGCGAAGCCTTTGTCCTGCTCGACCAGGTTGGCGTAGATCGGGGCGGCGAAGCTCGGGTCGTCCAGCTTGACCGAGATGTACTCGTTGCCGCCCTTGGAGGTGCGGTGCCAGGCCGCGCCGATCTCGACAGCGCCCGCCTTGACGCGGAAGTCGGGGGCGGCGTCTGCGGTTTTCTCGACGCCGGTGATCGCGACCTTGGTGGCTTTGACGCCGAGGGTCTGGATGGTGCCGGTGAAGCCGCTGTCGGTCTTGGTGAAGGTGCCGATGGTTGCCATGATGAAAGTCTCCTTTGTTTGGTTCTGGCGGTCGCGCCCATCGCGACCTTTCCATGGCCCATGACGGAGACCGTCGAAGCACGGACCCGCACCCGCAGGGCGAAGCGAAGCGGCAGACGGCAGGCGGGCTGTTTCTTGAAGCGCAGCGCCCGCGAGGAATGCGGCGAAGCCGCAGGGGAAGAAACTGGCCGAGCGCCGTTGCGGGGACGGGCGACGGGATCAGATGTGGCCATGAGAGGAAAGGACGCAGTTGGGCGGCTGATCCGCGCCAAACAGAGGGCAAGACGCACTGGCGACCTCGGCCCCTTCACCCGACACGCGGCCAATCGGCCTCCGTCCAAGTCACGGCCTCCGGCCAAATCGCATCACCTGTCCAACGAGAAACCGCCCCGCCCCTTGACGGGAGCGAGGCGGCGATGTGGGTCGGCTCATGGCCGCGCCGTCTCTCAATGCGGCGAGCGGGATCTTAGGTCAGCGCGGCTCCGACCCGCTTCGGATCGCCCTCACGATCCAACCTGCAATGAGCAGGATGAAATACAGCCCCACGGCTGCGAACGGACCGACGAAGAGCACCGCGATGAAGGCGTCGGCACTGCTGGTGCTTGTGCTGACGAAGGCTGCGAAGATGATGAGCGCGATTGTGACGATAATGGACATGAGGCACCTGTCGAACGAAGGATCGAGATTGAGGAAAGAACGAAGCCCGCCCATGACGGGCGGGCTTCGCGGGACGGATCAGGCCGCGTGGGCGGGCTGAACGTCCTCGGCGACGGCGGGCGTGGGAGCACCGTCGCCTGTCTCGTTCTCGTCCTCGGCCATCCCGTCACGCTGACAGGGCTGGCCGTCTTCCACCACGGCGGCACCGAAGCGCATGGCCTCGGGAAGCCAAGCATTCGCGCGCGCCTTGAGGTCGGCGGCGATCAGCTTGTCATCGGCGGCGCTGCGCTCGAAGTGACGGGCAAGGGCAGCGGCAAGTTGCGTCTTGTTGTAGTCCTTGAGCGCCCCGAGGCGGCTCACCGCGCCTGTCTCCTTGGCGATGGCCTCCAGCTGATCCTTGCGGCGGCGCGAGAGGAACGCCTCGTCGGGGCACCAATGATCCCGCATCGACACCCCGAGATCGCTGGCCACACGATTGAACAGGCTCGCCCCATCATCGAGCGCGTCCATGTTCCCCTGACCGAAGGTCAGCGTGGTCAACAGAAGATGCAGCGCATCGAGCGCGGCATCATCGAGGGCGGCCACGGCCTCGTAGAGCGCCAGCGGCTCCTTCTGGGGGCGCAAGAGCGTCTCCCATGCCCCACGGTCGGGCGCGGGATATCGGCTGGTGAGCGTAGCGGCAATGTCGAGCGCCTCCATCACCGCCTGCGCCGCGCCTTCCACCTTGGCGTAGGTGTCGGGCTGGGCATCCTCGCCCGCGAAATATCCCAGCGCGGGATGGGCATCCAGCCGCGCCCGCGCCGTGAAGTCACAGGCATTCAGCATCGTCACCACGGCCACCTCCCGCGCCGCGCGGGGGTTGGCCAGAAGCCCTGCCATGACGGCGAGCGACTTGTGGGCGGCGACCATGCGGATGACCGCGCCCGTATATTCGGGCTTCTCTTTCGGCGAGGCAGGATGATCGGCGGTGTCCTCTGCCACGCTCGGGCGCACCTCGCGGCGCGTCAGCCCTTCCCGCACCTCGACACGGCCTGACGGCTTGAAGTGGATTACCACTCCGCCCGTCTCGCCCGCTTCGGCGTCGGCCTCCCGATACTGCCACCACGCGGCGTAATTCTCGGTCAGGATGTCCACGAAGGCGGCACCCGCCTCGCGGTGATGCGCGACCAGCGCCTCCACGGCCTCGGTCTGGAGCCGAAGGAACTGCTCGGCATCGTCGAAGATGGTCGCGTCCTCGTCCGCGAACAGGTCGGACGTGGTCGTGCCTTCATAGCGTTCCAACGGAAAGATCGCGAGCGACAGGGCGGGCTTCTCGCCCGTCAGCCAGTCGCGGATGTCGTCGGCATCGTAGCGATAACCGCTGTCCAGCCGCTCGATGACGGCGCGCTGCTGCTCGGCACTGCCCAGCGTCAGCGCCTCGGCGGCGGCGAGGGTGATCTCTCCCTCCCGCACCCGCGCCTTCACCTCATCGGTGAGGCTCGCCAGCGCCACGCGGCGCTTGACGGTCAAGACCGACACGCCCGCTTTCGCGGCCACGTCTTCGAGGCTCGCGCCCTGCCCCAACAGAAGGGCGAAGGCTTCGGCCTCGTCCATTGGCGGCAGCTGCTCGCGCTGGATGTTCTCGACGGTGGCCAGACGCAAAGCGTCGGCCTCGGTCAGATCGGCGCGCACCTCGACGGGCACGGGATAGTCCTTCCCGATGTCGCCACGCTCCACCAGCAGGGCAAGCGCGCGCCAGCGCCGTTCGCCCGAGACGATGCGGAACTTCCGCCCGTCCTCGCGCACGACAAGGTTTTGCAACAGGCCGTCCGCCTTGATCGAGGCGGCAAGCCCCTCGATGGCGGCGGCGTCCATGCTGCGGCGGGGATTGGCACCCTCGGCAAGGGCGAGTTTGGAGAAGGTGATGGTTTCGATGGTCATGGGTTTGTTTCCTTTCGATTGGGTGAGCGCCCGCGCCGTGACGCGGGCGCGGGTTGTCAGGCGCTGATGCGCCCGTGTTCGTTCGCCTCGGCGGCATAGGCCGTTAGGCTCTTGGTCGGCTTGAAGTGGAGGTCGCGCTCGATGGTCAGCCCAGCGGGACCACGGATGGCGGCAAGCTCCGACAGGCGAACGCTGCCCAATTCGGGGCATCCGAAACCAAGGTCGCAAAGGCCGAAGGCCATATCCTCGTCCTCGGGGTCGATCTCCGTCAGGAGCCACGTCGCTGCACCCCACGGGCAGAACAGCTTCACCACCGGCCAGAAGTCCTGCGTGTTGCCGTCCTCGGCGATACGTTCGGCATTGGCGCGACCGTTGGCCAGCATGCGCGCACGCTGGCAATCCGTGAGAAGCGGCATCATTGCGCGGCCTCCCGTCCATCATGGTCGGTCAGGCGCATCGTGTCGGTCACCGACACGAACAGCGGGCGGATGGTATATGCGCCCCCCTGCTCGTTCACCGCGCAGATAGCGGCGGCGGGCTGGCCGTCCGCAAAGCAGGAGAATAGGGCGAAGTTGGCATATTCGCCGCTGGTCAGCGCCTCGAAGGCGGCGCGGTGTTCGGGGGTGATGTTGGTGAGGCTGGCCATGGGTCAGCCCTCCACCGTTGCGGCCTCGGCGGCGCTTGCCGCTTCGGCCTCGCGGGCGGCGTCTGCCGCCTCCACCACATCGCCCCAGCTGGTGAACAGATACTCGCCGCTGGCGACGTCATAGACGATGGTCGGCGCATAGCTGTCGCCCATGTTCACATAGAGCGCATCGGGCACCGCGCGCGGGTCGATGCGCCGGGTTTCATCGAACCACAGCGCTTCCACGCCATGGCCACCGGCCAAGGCGCCGACACCCTGCAAATGGTTCTCGGCGCGCTCCAGCCGTTTGAGTTGGGGAAATCGGTTCATGTCGTCATGTCCTCCGTCGAGTTGTTCGGGTCTGCGAAGGACACCCACGCCCCGCGCATTACCCTCTGCCCAGCGGCGAGCGACGACAGGAGAACCAGTGACCATGAGGGCAGCAGTCGCTCTGGCGGCGTCGCGCCGACTGCGCCGGGCTCCCGGGGGAGCCGCCCCGCAGGGGGCATCCGGCCAACACGGGAGGGCGGCGTCAGCCGCCCGAATGGAGCGGGCAGGCCGGACGGCGACCTTGGGATGTGCGCGTGGTGAGCATCCTGCCCGATGTCGGCTTGGCCGGTGCAGTCGGCACAAGCTGGAAACAGAGGGTATCGCGCCCAGGCGCGATCACAGGATCATCTCCGGCCCAACGGGCCGTCCGCATCGATGCAGTGAAAAGAATAGGGAGTATGCCAACAAAAAAGTCGCCCAAGTGGGCGACTTTCCCCGTTAGATGAAACGGTTCGCTTGGAGGGTTTCGTAGAGAACGCGCGCAAGCTGAAGGTCCTCCAGCTTTTCGAGTGTCGCGTCGAGACAAGGCCAGTGCGCACTTTCTCCGAGGGCGTCTTTCACCCCCTGTACGCCTGCGGCGACGACAGCTTCGCGGAAGCTCTGGACGGCCGAAACGAGAGTGAGACGGCCGGGGACAGAACTGCGCGACACTTTGAGGGCGCAGTTGGCTGACGCGAGGGCCTCCGCGTAGCGGGGACCCTTCCCTTTCAGATCATGGGCGAGTGCATTCGCGCGCCGGACGACATGGTCTCGGAACGGGGCAAGGTGTTCCTCGACGCCGACATCTCGGCACAGAAATATCAGCGCATTCATCAGTCCGGGCCGAACGATGACATCATGGGGGTTCCATGAATGCTCGGCTCTGACGATGGCGGCGATCTGCGGACGCGTCGACCACTGGTTGATCAGGATGACGTCAGCGTAGCTGGCATTTCCAATCATGGTTCATCACCCGACCAGGTCGGGGTCCCTATTGGTGAAGTTGGGTTGATGTAACCGAGGGCGTCGAAGGAGCACCGGAGGTGGTCCGAGACGAGGAAGCGGAAAGAAAGATGGTTCGGTTACGCGTTCTTATGTCGCGAAGCAGAAAACCTACTTCTGACGGGGCGTTGCGAGATGAAACTCCGCTGGAAAGGGGTGCGCCGAAGAAACGTGGATTGAGGCCATGGGAAAGCCTATTCCCCGCACATGAAATTTTTCTACAAAATCAAAATACGACGATATGATATAATCTCTATTAACGCCCATTATGAAATAACAACAATATAAAAACCGAATGCTTTCAATTTCATTTTTACTTGCGGCGCTTATACCTCCGATCTTTGACAAGGAGGCGAACACCGTTATGCCGCGACAGCAGCGCTTCGATTTTCTTGACGACATGCGCGTCAAGGGTGAAGGGCCTTGTCTTGCGGTCGACGTGGGTGATGCGTTTTGCCCAGGGGTCGCCCATGGAGATCATTCCATCTGCGATTGCTACAAGACAAATATGAAGAAGATTTACTTCTGCATCGACTCAATGCTGATCTATCGTGGAGATTATTTGACCTGCGCCCCGAAAACTGGGCCAGTTTAAATGAGAGTATTGCGCTCCGATAATGGAATCGAAGGCGCAAAGAGACATGAAGGCGAAAAGACTTATGGAAGAGCAGATCGTCAAGGTTTCGCAAGAGGTCGAAAGCTGGGTGAGCTGTCGGCACGGCACGTCCAAGCCGACGTATTTGCACTAGAAAGCCAAGTAGTCGGGGATGTTGGCGAGCGATCTGAAGCGACTGCGTGCGCTTGAGCAGGAAAAGAGCCGACTCAAGCGGCTTCTGGCCGATACGATGCTGGATAATGCCGGACTGAAGGAAGTGGTTTAAAAAAGTGGTGACGCCGACGGCGCGCCGCCAGGCGGTCGCTGCTGATGGAAACTGCAAACTTTAGCGAGCGGCGCGCGTCGGCGCTTGTCGGCCTGAATCGGACGACACATCAATACAAACGAAATCACCCTGACGGTGCCCTGCGTCAGAAGTTGCGCACGCCCTCGTTTCGGTTATCGCCTTCTGTACATGATGCCCAAGCGGCAGGGGGTGATGGTCAATCACAAACGTGTTCAACGGCTCTACCGCGAAGAAGAGCTGGCCGTGCGCCAGCGCAATCGGCGACGGAATTGCGCGGCCGTGACACGCATGGTGCAAGAAGCGAAGAGGCCGGACGTCGTCTGGGCAATGGACTTCGTCGCCTACGCTCTGTCGAAGGGTCGGCGCCGGAGGTGTCTGACGCTTGTGGACAATTACACACGGGAGTGCATGGCAATTGAGGTGGATACCTTTCTGCCGTCATTGCGGGTGATGGGCGCGCTCGACTAGATGCTTGCGCACGCTCGCAAGCCGGAGGTTTTGAGGGTGGACAACGGGCCCAAATTTGCGAGCAAGGCGCTCGACGAATGGACGTGTCGGCGTGTCGTGAAGCTGGATTTCATCCGACCGGGTAAACCGGTGGAGAATCCCTACATCGAAAGCTTCAACGGAAATTTCGTGACGATAGCCTGAATCAGAACTGGATGCTGGGGTTTCAGGATGCGCGCGGGATCATCGAGAACTGGCGGCGCGACTATAACGAGGCGCGTTCGCATAGTGCGCTGGCTGGACTTAGAGTCCGTTTGAGAATGTTCTCAATGGCTGATGCGGCGTAGGAGGAGGCTTCCCATGGCGACGTGGATCATGGCCTCGGAGACGTCGATGCGCTGCTCGTAGTCGCGGACGAGGCGCCGCCATCGTGTCATCCAGGCGAAGGTCCGCTCGACGACCCATCGCCTCGGCAGGACCTCGAAGCCCTTCTGGTTCTCCATCTTGCGCACGATCTCGACGACGAAGTCGAGGAAGGCCGCCTTGTCCATGAGTTGCGTGCGGTCGTAGCCGCCGTCGGCGAACAGGTGCTTGAGCCAGGGCCAGCGCTTGCGCACAGCCGCGAGTATCGCTTGAGCGCCGGCGCTGTCGGAGATGTCCGCCGTGGTCAGGTTGATCATCAGAAGCCGCCCGTCGGTGTCGACTGCGATGTGGCGTTTTCGGCCCACCATCTTCTTGCCGCCATCGAAGCCGCGCTCCTTGGCTGCGGGAGCCTTCACCGTCTGGCTGTCGAGCACGCCGCCCTCCGGGCTCGCCGCGCGTCCGGCGCGCTCACGATCGAGCATCAGCGCCACGTCATGGATGGTGCGGAAAAGCATCAGCCGCACGAAACGCCGGAACCACCAATAGACGGTCTGCCAAGGCGGAAAGTCCTTCGGCAGCATCCGCCAACCGCCGCCGGAGCGCGCCATGTAGCGGATGGCGTTGAGGATCTCGCGCCGGTCGACGCTCGGCTTGCGCCCGCGACGCGCGACGTTCGGAAGGAGCGGCGCGATCCGCTCCCACTCCGCGTCGGTCAGGTCGCTCGGGTAGCGCTTCGTGCGCCGTTCGATCTTGGCCATCCGGCCTCGGGTTTGCTTCGTCCACATCGCCACCGTGAATCACGGAAGCCCCGATTTGAACACCCCCGCCGCGCATTCTCAAACGGTCACTTACGCTAGGGAGTTTCCTGCACAAGTGGGCTCTGGACGCGTCCAGATCCTACTTGTGAGTAAATAATTGGTAGACCAAAAGAAAGATGTGTAATTATAATCAAATGCGCAAACCGCTCTCATCACGAGTAGATAGTTTTTTTCCAGGTAATGTTGCTGACCACGCGTCAGCCAAATCGCCAATTGAACTATCATCATGTTGCATAAAAAAGAGGAATACTAAAGGGGATCCAACTATGAAATGCGGCTCTATAATCATTGCAACAGCGATTCTATCTTTTACAGCAATAAGCGTCGGCGCACAAAGCAAATTCTTTTCAACATCATCGAGAGGCGGCGCAGAGGGTGCCAAGCAGAGTGCACAAGTGACGACCCTTCAGGGCGAGAACGAGCGGATGAATGCGTGTACTGCCGCTGGAAAAATTTACGCACCTACGCATCCCAATAAGGACACAAATGACTGTATTCCTCATTTAAATCTGAATCCAACCAACGGAACAGCTACATTTACGGGACAAGGGGTATTTCCGAGCTTGCGTGTCAATCCAGAATCCCTTTCTGCCTGGCCGACGGGTTGGGGCCTCGGGATTCATACTTGGGATCTTTATGCGAATGGAACGATTGCCGCTGGTCAAAACGGCCAGCTGAATGCGACCATGTCACGCAACGGCGATATCACAGCTTCCAGAAACTTGACGGTCGGAGGCACATCTACCTTCAGCAGCAATATGCAAGTGAACGCCCGCGTGACGGCCAATCAGCTTTATGTTGGCAGTGGCAACGTGGGCAGCATTCCCACCTGTACCAGCGCTCAGAAACTGCAATGGACGGGCACGGCCTGGGCCTGCGTATTCGATAATGTCGGCGCTACCGCTGCAACGGAGGTTGACCCGAAGATCGGCACACTGACAAACGGCCGCTGGTGTCGAACTGATGGCGCTCGCGTGCACTGCGACGTTCCAGTCCCACCCGCTTGCGGGACAGCGCAGAAGCTGCAATGGAACGGTAGCGCTTGGTCCTGCGTCGCCGATAGTGGCGACAACCTTGGTGCAGGCGGAGAAACGGCAGGACAGATCACAATTCGCAACCAATCACCCACTCTCTTCCTTGCTGACTCGAATAATAGATCCGGCATGGTCCACGTAAACTCGAACCTCATGTACTTCCTGCGCGGGTGCGGAACGGGAAGTACCAGCTGGTGCCAAACGAACGGCCAATGGCCGCTCTACCTCAATCTTGAAAACAACGATGCCGTTGTCGGCAATAATGTAAACGCCCAAGATGTTTACATCCGAAAGGTCGGAAAATGGGCATCAGAATTATCCGGTTCCACCTCGGGCTTCACCTCCTGCCAGGTGTGCTGCAACGGCGTCTGTCGAGCGAGTTGCGGGGGAATTTACTGCTCCGGCGGCGACGACGACTTCGGAGACTGGTGACACTTCGTCGCCTCGGCGCTGCGGCTGACGAGTGCGCATCAGCTCAGCACAGTTGGAAATAGGGATAGCCATGCCCCGTAATGGATGTCAGCCGATCACCGGCGTCATAGACCACAAGTAAGAGAAGATCGAACCACGCACCTTTCTTGGGCTTACCTTTTCCTATTGTGGTTAATCGCCCATTGGGTCGATCACACGGCAATCGTCTGGATTTTCATCAACCCCTGCTGTGGGAGGTTACCGCAGCAATGCGGATTGTATGTCCATGCGCGATCGGTTCTACGCCCCGAACACGCTCGCTGTCACTTTCCCCCTGATTGCGGCGATTGCGCTCGCGTCGCTCCTGTGTTGGTTCCGGGGCAAGCCGCACTGTCAGACATGGCCGTCTGTGTGCTGATGCTCGTCGCTTTCTATTTTCTGTTCTATTGCGCCGAGTACCACTACGCTGGGATTCTGTGCTTCGTTGACATGTTCATAGCCTTCGGCTGCGCCGTTAGCCATCATTGCCGATGTCGGCACAATGCTGCCGCAAGCCGCATTCGACGGCGGACGCATCTTTGCCATCGCCTGCGGCAACGAGGCATGTGAAGCTCCATCTGCGGCCCGTAAGGTATACAATCCATATTTGCGTTGTTAATTTGCGGGTGCCTTGCGAACTGTGGGGGTCGCGCCCTTCGCGAGCACTCGATGTAAAAAGAAAGTTCAGCAGATCCGATGCTCCGAAGTTTCTAATCTTCAGAAAAAGCGACCAAACTCAGTTGTCCGCCCTGAACAATGGCTAAGCCGTTGACATATGTGGCCTGCGAAGACGGGAGGCAGTATCCGGTTTCGCCGTTGTCGGCAGGAGCGCCTGCAGGAACGAGGCAAGCCAAAGCGCCAGGACGGCCAGGATCAGGCGCAGATTGTGAGCGGCGGCCACGAGCAGCGCATTGATGGCGTCGCCAGCATGGCCGAGGAGGAAGTTGCGGTCCAGTCGCCCATCGGTCTTCATGTGCCCGATGGTTGCCTCGATGGCCGATCGTCGCTTGAGTTCCCGTTTCATCGTGGCGGTCAGGCCGCGCTTGCTGCCGGCGATCATCACCGAGCCCGCGCCGGCATAGTCGTGGCCGCGATAGCCTTTGTCGACGTAGATGCGCTCTGGGTCGACGCCGCCGATGTCCACGGCCTGGTCGACGGTCGCCGCCAGCGTGTGGCCATCATACGGATTGCCCTCAAAGGACTTGGCGGCCAGCACGAGGCCTTCCCGGTTGGTGGTTGCAATCCCCACCTTGCAGCCGAACTCGTAAGGGGTGCGTGCCTTGCCTTTCGAGATGCAGACCACCTCGGGCGCATGCAGCGAATAGAGCTTGTTGCTGTCTTTCGGTTTCTGGGTGAGCAGCCGCTCGACGAGCCCGAGCAGTCGGGCGAACCTGGCCTCGAGTTCGGCATTACCGGCGATCTTGCGGCCGATGTCGCGGAACACCCGGCCGAGATAGGTGCGCAGTTTCTTCAACTCGCGGCGCATCCGGCGGAATTGCCGGGCATGGGCATAGCGACCCGCCCGCACCGCCGCGGCCTTGGCCAGCCGGGTGTGGCTTTGCCGGAGCACGATCCCATGCCGCTTCGCCTGGCGGACGAGGATCTGGATCGCCTTCAGGTAAAGCCGACTGTCGGTTGGATGAGCGATCGCCTTCGGCTGCACCGTAGTGTCGACGGTGATCCTCTCCAGCGAACTGGCCGTGGCGACCCCGGTGTCGAGCGCAACGTCAACACTCGCCTTCAGCATCTGCTCGAGCCCCTCCGGCCCGATCCGCTTGCGCCAGCGCGTCATCGTGCTGGCGTCGATCGGCGCCTCGTGCTGGAAGAACTCGAAGCCGCAGAAGAATTGCCAATACGGATTCTCCACCCATCGATCGACCACTTCCTCGTCCGAAAGGTCGTGGACGTGCTTGAGGTAGTGCAGACCCACCATCAGTCGCGTCGGCTTGGCCGGCCTACCGACCGGGCGGTAAAAGCCGCCAAAGGCTTCATCGAACCGTGACCACGTCATCACCTCCGACAATCGCGCCAGCGGATGGCGGGCATTGATGATCGCGTCGAGACGCTCGCGAAAGAGATCTTTCTTGCCGGATGAGGGGCGGGATGGGCGCATGGCAAAAACACCAGAAATCAACGGGGTCGGGATCGATTTCTGGCATTCTCCAATACTTCAAACCCGATGGGAATCCCCGAACGACAAGGGTTCCGGGAGTTTTTCAGGGCGAACTCAGTTGGGAGACGCCTCAAGAGGCGGCGTCCAGTCCCTGAGCAGAGTATCGTCCCCGATGGTCTGCATAGAGATGACCTTGAAGCCGACTTCGCGGGGATAGCAGAGAGAAAGCGCAAGCAAGGCAGAGTCGGGTTCTACGGCTTCGATTTCAACTGTGTGACCGTCGGCCCAACTGTCAGCAAACTCGGTCACATTGGGTTCGCCTGACGAAAGAAGAAGGCGGACCCAATTGTTAACAATGCGGGCTCGATATTTGGTCAATCCCATTCTATGAGCCTCTGCCATTACTTCGTATTATAAAAATCCCTGTATTGTGGAGCCAAGATGCTGCTCCTGGCTCCACTTGAGGATATATCCCGTCGCTCCTTCCTAGATCGACAGCATATGCAATAATGCTACCACAGAGATGATGCAATATTCATCTTTTGTTTGACTAATTTCTATCGCTAATCAAATATATATGGCGAGCTACTTTTGCTGGAAAGCACAAATGCGCCAACGCTCGCAGGCTGCTTCTCACTATCGCCAAGAGAAGCAGCCTTTTTATTATTCATTTGCTGTCTATTTGAATTCGCTCAAACCAACCCAGCCTTGCTGGCGGGTGCCATCAGCTTCCTGGTCGATTATTGAAACATGGGCGAGAAAGAATTTCTGTTCGATCTCATTGATGCGCAGGGTCCGCCCTTGATCAATCCAGTCGCAACGCGTCCCTTCGAGGGCATCGGAAGACGATTTTAAATCTACATGCGATTCCGCAAGGCGAGAGAAAATTTCGCGATACTCTTCGGGCGTTGCACAGATCAACGTTTTGTTCTGCAACTGATAGTATTGTTCTTCGGCGAACGCGTTGTCACAGACCAAGACTGCCATCATCGTTAACGCACCGATAAGCACTGTCTTCAAAGGTCTCCTTGCCCGCGGCTCAGCCGCGTCCTTAGGAGCAGGCTTATCTACCAGCTCGCCTCGGAGAACCTCGTATTCACGAGGAAACACAATTCCTAACTCAGCGACACCGCCCTTTATGTCAACAACTTCGATGTACACATCTTTGTTTATCCAGACACATTGTCCAATTTTTCGTTTCAGCCTCAACATGATGTCAGTTTTTCTGTCAGTTTTTCTTAGTGCTCGAATTTATATTATATCATAATCGCTCATAATAAATGAGCAACGGCATGTATGCCGAAACAAATAACCTTAGGTAAAAGGGTATAAGTATGTCTCTTACTATCAACACCAACATCACAGCGATGTCTGCACAGCGAAATCTGAACGCTTCAGCGATGAAATCCCAAAGCTCGTTGATGAAATTATCGTCGGGCTCCCGGATATCATCGGCAAAGGACGACGCCGCGTCGCTGACAGTCGCAAGTGGCTTGAAACTCGATATCGCTTCCTTGCGGGCTGCGTCTGCAAACATCTCGCAGGCAGCGTCGATGCTCCAGATTGCTGATGGCGGCTTGGGTCAGATCGGTGACATTCTCGGTCGGATGCAGACGCTGGCGTCAACGGCTCAGTCGGATCAGATCTCGAACACCGAACGCGGTTTCATCAACACTGAGTACAGCAACCTGGTGAACGAAGTTACGCGGATCGCAAACGCGACTGAGTATAACGGGATTGAGCTGCTGTCCGGCACGACCGGCGTCGGCGCGAGCCTGGAGACGAACGCGATTGGTACCAACGTTGAAGCCGCTGACGGCTTCGTGGCGCTGACCTTCGACGCCAATAAGCGCGCCGACGGTGAAGCTGTCACCATCGCCTTCGACGAGAACACGAACGTGTTCACAGTCACGGCACTTGACGGCGCAGGCGGCAACGCCCTCGTCGCTCAGTCGCTCGATCTCGATGACTTTGGTGGCGCCATCCCCGATGGCCAGACTGTCGACCTGAACTTCGCGGACGTCGGCGTTACGATCCGACTGTCGGCTGATTTCGACGACACAGCCGCGATCAACGCAAACAACGAAGTCACCATCCAGAATGCCGCGGCAGGCCAGCAAGGCACGCAGCTGGTATTCAAGGTGGGCGTTGCTGCGACCGACACCATCACCGCGAACATCAATGGCTCGACCGCAGGTCAACTTGGCATCGACGCAACGAGCGTCACCACGCGCGTCAACGCTGATGCAGCTGTGACCGCGATCGAGACTGCGCAATCGCGGATCAACAGCAATCGGGCAAACCTGGGTGCCCTGATGAGCCGTCTGGACTTCGCTAATGCGAATGTCGGCATTCAGATCGAGAACATGGAAGCTGCGCGCTCTACACTTCAGGACACGGATGTGGCTGAAGAAATGACGCGCTTCACCAGTCAGCAGGTCCTCGTGCAGGCTGGCGTCTCGATGCTGGCTCAGGCGAACCAGCAGCCGGCCCTGCTGCTGCGTCTGCTCCAATAGTCGGTGCAGCTGAGACGTTAAGGGGGGCAAACGCCCCCCTTATTCGTTTCTACCCGCCATGTAATTTCCGTCACAGACTGCGCTCAGGAGTTCTACCGCAGCCTTGTACCTCCGATCGGCCTGGCCCGGGTCAATCTTCCGTGCTGCCACATCCTCGGCAAGTTTGCTCCAAGCTGCGGCGATATCGATCAAACATCTTTCGTCGCTATGGCCTAGGGCAGCGAGTACCTTTCGAGTGCGGGAATATGCGCACTCCATGAACGCGTCGTTGGTTCTCGCATCCGATATGTTCCGGCATGTCTTGTATTCTCGCACAAAAATATCTGAAATGCGCTTTGCCGACAATGTCTTGGTGGCAGGCCAGCATCCTGCAAGCATCATCGCCACACATATTGTAATAACTGATTTCAAATTTTGCCCCCATCCCTGTCAGTTTTTATTTTGCGCATGCAGTCATAATATTTCAAACCATAAACTACGGGGATTACTCACATGGGACATTTTATGTCTTCAATAAATCGACGCGTCATCAACAGCCAACGCGGCGCAATGTTCGGTCTAGATGCCCGAGTCGCGCTTGCAATTTTCGGCGGCCTTTCAGCGATCGCCGGTACGGCGGTATTTTCTGCGGTGCGAGATACACGGGTAACCGGTGTGCTGACCGAGTTCGATAACATCGCCAAAGGCTACATAAACTTCGTATTCGACACGGGTGTGGACGTTACGCAGGATTCCACGGCTACACCGGGTACCGACGGCGGCGCCGGTGCGATGGGCTTCAAGAACCTTTATCGAAATGCGAACAATACCCTCAACTGGAACGGACCTTACGTGACCATCGCCACGAACCTGCACCCTGCAGGCTATGGCCAGTTCGCCCTGCGAGACGGCCGGATCGATGGCACATGGACGGTTCCCCCCGGGACGAACCCAGCCGGTAGTATCGGTGGAAAGTGGCTAACGCTGTCCGCAGTGCCCTGCGAGATCGCGGGCGACCTCAAAAGGAAAATCGACGGACAGAATTCAGACGGAACACCAGCGCTTCCGACTGATAATGGTAACTTCCGCCATGCAGCATGCACGCCCGGCAACACTGTGCTCGTCGCATATCTGATATCGCGCCTGCGGGGCTAAGCCAGACTTAGGAGAAGCTCCGCAAAAGCGGAGCTTCTCATTGTTCTCGACTCTTTTCTTTTATCTGGCACCGCTCTGTCGGCTATTATTTGCTTGATCTGACGTCTTCCCAAAGCGTCAACTCACGAAAACATGAAGAGGCACAATCCGTTGGTAGCTACGCGTGCAACGATCGCAAATACGGTCTCCAGAAAGGCAAACTTGTATCCGTCTGAGAGCAGGCATCTGATAGGTCAAATTCTCAACGAAATTGCAAGTTCACTAAAAGCCGGAGAAGAGGTCCGCCTGGTGAATTTTGGCGTCCTGTACATCCGAACAGGTCGCCGGATTTCCGCGCGGAACCTGAAAGATGGGACACCGATTTCAATTGAACCTCGCCGAGCGGTCGTGTTTCGGCCGTCTCAGCGGCTTAAGCTTCGTATGAACAGCCGTGATGCAGACCGCTAGCATCCAATGCGTAGCGACGTTAAAATAACGTCACGCTGTATTGACGAATCTGTAGCGGCACTACAAAAAGAAACTCTCTGTTGCCAGAGAGTTTCCTTATATGGAGAAAAGGAGTGAAACGGTCCTTAGAGGTTAGCATCGAATGCCTCTATGCGAACACTCCATTTACAATATTGATAGAACCAGACTTAATCGGCAAGAACTTTTTTTATATCTATCATTATTTGGCTCGGCGCCAGCTCGATATTTATCGAGCGCAGCCACTCACGGCTTTCCACACGATAGGCTTTTGGTAATTCAGCCATCTGTGCGCGTACACGGTGGATCCCGATCCAGAACGCGGTGGGGTCTTCCGGTGGGTTTATGCCTATGGCGGTGAGATGCCCCCGTAGGGCCGCTTCGTCCAGGCGCACCAGTGCAAGCAAAATATCCTCGTGGCTCAGCTTCAAAATTTTCTACTCCCGCAAATCTCACAATTACGAATACCACTTCTTTAGTGCAGAATAATACATTGCGAACGATCAGGCACCTTCAAATAGACAGTTGAAATTTAGAATTACCATCGAGCAAGCAAAAACCGCCATTGCAGCAGTCTTGGCATGAAAGCTGCAGAAGAGTGGGAAATTATTGGAGGTTTTTCTAATGAGTTTGTTTGGAGCACTATCAACCGGCGTTTCCGGTGTCATCGCTCAAGGGTCCTCCCTGAGTACAATCTCAAACAACATCTCTAATTTGAACACACCTGGCTACAAGGGCTCGCGGACCCTTTTCTCGCACATGGTGACAGGTGGCGGCCGTCCTGGCACGCCGGTAAGTGGCAGCGTGGCCTCTCTTGATCAGCGGGATTTGACCGCACAGGGGGCCATCATAAACACCAGTCGTCCAGCTGACTTGGCTCTGGTCGGCAAGGGCTTTTTCGTAGTGACTGACTCTCCATTCGTCGGCCCTGAAACGTCATACTTTTATCAGCGGACAAGCTCGTTCTCCGAGAACACGCAAGGTTATCTTGTCTCGTCCCAAGGCTTGCACCTCCAGGGCTGGCGGACCGATGCCTCAGGTGAGATCATCAATCCTGCTTCGGTCGAATCCATCGAGCTGCAATCGTCTCGCATCGAGGCGACTGCGACCCGTGAACTGAAAATGGGGATAAACTTGACGCCGGTTGAAGGTGTTTATGCACTTGAAACGGGCAGCACACTCCTCAGCCAGCTTGAAACAATCGCAGGAGACCTGAACACCGCAGATTATTCGGTGGCGACCAGCCTGTTCGATGCGCAGGGTAACCGTCGAGATGTCGACGTCTTCTTCATGAAGGCCGGTGCCAACTCGTGGCGTTGGGCGATGTCGACGAACGGCGCCAATATTTTTGGTGGGAGTGCGGGATCTCCGGAGATCATTGGTAGCGGTGACTTGCGCTTCAACGACGATGGAAGCCTCAAAAGCTACACTGGATCGAACCTGGATATCGCATGGACAGGCGGCGTGCCGGTCGGAGATATCAGCGTAAATTTTGGGAGTGCGACGGGCGGTGCTGACTTCGACCCTGCCAGCATAACGGGGGATCTGGAGTTTTCAGATGGCATCATAGATCTGACGCTCAACGATCGGCATTCCAATGCGCCAGCGGTGCTTGCGGGAAGCTATACCGTCGAAGCAATGGGCGCGAATGTTCTTCAAATAACCGAACCCGACGGGTCCACCTTCACTGCGACGGTTCCTGCTGACGCGGCGATACGACAGATCACGTTTGGCAACGGCGTCACGATGACTCTCAGTCCACAGTGGACGTACCCCGCCGCTGGTCTCCTCGGGACGATCGACGCGACTGTTGTCGAGCCGTCCGGGAATGGCTCCGGTGCCGATGGAATTGTTCAGTATGCCTCCACATACAATACGTTCAACATCCTGCAAGACGGCTTGGCACCGGGTGTTCTGAGGGAGTTTTCGATCGACGAGCAGGGTTTCGTCATCGGCAGCTACACGAACGGTGGTACAAGAAAACTATGGAAAGTTGCCGTCGCGATTTTTCAGGACCCCAATGGTCTGGAATTGGTTTCAGGCGGTCTTCTGCGTGAAGCGGAGCAGTCTGGACGTCCGTTCTTCCGTGAAGCCGGAACGTCTGGAACCGCGACGATTGCTCCAAGCAGCATTGAGCAGTCCAATGTCGATATTGGGACGGAATTCTCGAACATGATCGTCTCGCAACGCTCCTACAGCGCTTCAACCAAGGTGATCACCACGGTAGACCAGATGCTGAACGAGCTCATGAATATCAGGTAATCGCTATCATCGATTACATATCGAAAGAAGGAGGTCATTGTTGGAAAAATTGAAACGATACCTGCCGAACCGTTTTTCTTATAATCGAGGCGAGACGAGCAGGAACGGGTTTGGCGAGTTCTACGATGTGCTCTTTGGCTTGCATCTCGCGTACAGCTTACCAACGATTACGCAAGGGGCGGGAAACTACGATTGAGACGCTGAAAGAGGTAGAACGCGTCTTACGCAAGGCAGAGCGAGCCATGAAACGTGCTTTGCACAGCGAGGGCTTGAGGCCGCCTAAGCGGCGGCCTCTGTGATTTCAGTTGCCTGCAAGCTGGCCAGAAAGTCGGTTGCCTTCGCGGCCTGCGATGCGGCAGTGAAGATAGCCTTCTTGTCAGCCTTGAGCACCTTCAGCCAGTTGTCGATGTAGGCAGCGTGGTCGGGGCGCGGGGTGAGCGTCACGCCCAGGTCGGCGCAGAGGAACGCCGCGCCCAGCTCAGCGACCAGCTCTTCCATGGCATAGGCTTCGTCGCCGAAGCGCTTGCCGAACTGCCGGTCGCAACGGTTGGGAGAGCCGGAGTAATGCACCAGCTCGTGGAGGAGGGTGGCGTAGTAGCTCTCGGTCGCCGTGCTGGTCTCTGTGCCCAGGAAACGCTCGCGCTCGGGCATCTGGATGATGTCGTCGGAGGGACGGTAGAAGGCGCGGGTTCCGCCGTGGCGGATGGTAGCGCCCGTTCCCGCGACAAAGCGGTCTGCGGTGGCGATGACGGTGACGGGATCCTTGGGCTCGGGCAGCGCGGGCGCCTCGTAGCCGTCCACCTGGTCGGCATTGAAGACCCAGCTCGCGCGGGCCATGAGACGTTTGCCATGTTCGGTCTCGCCGGTGTCGTCGTTGCGGTCCTCCACGTCGAACTCCTTGTAGAAGACCACGAGGCTCGACTTCTCGCCTTTGCGGACCTGACAGCCCTTGTTCTGCCATTGGCGATAGGTGCCCCAGGTGCCGGTGCTGAATCCGCGGGCTTGTCCTGCTGCCCACAGGCTGACGACGTTGATCCCGCGATAGGCTTTGGCGGTGTCGATGTTGACGGGGCGGTTCAGGCCCTCGCCGCTGCGGTGCCAGGGCATCTGCCAGTCGCTCGCTCCCGCCTCGATGGCGGCGATGATGTTGTTCGTGACCTGGGTGTAAACGTCGATGCGTTGTGCGGTCATGGTTCCTCTCCTTGTCTTTGCGACCGCGCCCATCGCGGCCGTCCGATGGCGACCGGAGAGGCAGGGGCAAGACGGGCGGCGCACCCCAAGAAGAGCGGACTGGGCGAAGGCCTGACCGGGCTTCGCTGCGGGCTGGAGGGAACCGGAAGACGGCGGGCAGGCTGTTTCTTGCTTCGCGAGGAAGGCGTTAGCCGGGGAAGAAACTGACCGACTGCCGTTGCGCCGAACGGCGTCCCTGCCAGGTCAGCCACATCTGAGGACGGCTCGTGGGCAGCGGTCAGCGACAAGGGTCAAGAGGAAGCTCGCACGAGGCGTGTTGACGTACTCCGGACACCGAACAGCCCCGCCTGGCGTACGCGGGGCTGCGGTCTGGTTGAATGCCGTCAGGGGTTGGCATCGATGGTTTATGGCCTGCCACTAAAACCGACACCTGACACCCAGCGTAGAAACAGCGTCAGACGATGGGCACACCAAGCATTCGCGGCGGATTTTCAGGCACTTCGGTGGTATCCTTCTTGGAATCAGCGGCTAATCTTTCAGGGGAGCCAAGAGGCGGGAGGGCCGCGATGGTCTGGGGAAAACTGTTCGGCGGTGGAAGGAAGGACAAACCGGTCGATCCGGACGCCGGCAAGTCGCCCGTGCATCTTCTGCTCGAAACGCTCGACCCGGCATGGCGCGAGGCGTTCAAGATGGTCGTCAGCGATCCCCAGCTCGACGCCGTCTACAGGGACATCCTCTACCGAAACCTGACGCTTGGGCAGATCGAGGAGGCACGCACGACGCTGCGTCAGGCCATCCCGATGATGACCAAGGCGAACCGCGATCGCATCCAGCACCTTGGACAAGCGCAGGCATGGGCGAGCGACGATGATCTGCTGCGGGCGGGGATATTCTCGCCCAAGGGCACGGCGTTTCCAGTGGACTATCTGGAGCTGGGCTACATGCCGAGGCAGCGGTCGAACGGTGAGGCCGTAAAGCTGCCGGTCATGTTTCACGGCGAAGGCCACCTGCTGACGGTGGCGCCGACCGGCTCGGGCAAGGGTCAGCGGTTCATCCTGCGCACGCTGCTGGAATTCGAAGGGCCGGTAGTGGTGCTGGATCCCAAGGGCGAGAACTACCGTGAGACGGCATGGCGGCGGGACCTTTACGGCCAGGTCTACAAATGGGCGCCGGGCGAGGACGATTCCGATTGCTATAATCCGCTCGACCGAGTGAAGGGCTGGGACGATGCCCGGCTCTTGGCCGAATTGCTGGTGGTGCCGCAGAGCAAAGAACCATTCTGGGACGACGCCGCGCGCGACCTGCTGACGGGCCTGATCTTCTATGTCATGCACCGCCGGCCGCGCGAGCGGCGCAACATGCGCGAAGTCTGCCGCCTGCTGGCGGCGAGCAAGGCCGATTTCGATGCCATGGTCGAGGACCTGCAAGGGTCGGATGATGAGCGGCTCCAAGAGCTGGGCAACATCATCGAGACGCAGTCGGAGGCGTTGCGCACCTCGATCACGACGACGCTGCGCACGCAGCTGGCGGTGTGGCGCTCCGACGACGTGGCGGCGGTGACGTCCAGCTCGACGCCGGGCTGGTCGGTGGAGACCATTCTCCGCAGGGACAACAGCTGGATCACGCAGGCGGCCAGGGAAGGCCGCGCGCCGGGCTGGTATTATGACGAAGAGGCGGGCGAGGTTCATGGCGGTCGGGCGGCTTCGATCTACCTGATCGTTTCGCCCGAAAAGATGAGCTCGATGCGCACGGTGCTGCGGGTGATGCTCGGCCAGCACCTGAGCGAAGCGATCCGCGTCCGCAGGATGCTTGACGAGGAAAACGCGACCGACGCGGAGCTGCCGAAGAGCTACCCGAACTGGCCGATGACGTTCTATTTCGACGAGATGCCGCAGCTCGGCTACATGCGCATCATCGAAGACGCTGTCGCGATCACGCGCAGCTACCGCATCCGGCTTTGGCTCTTCACGCAGGACATTGCGCAGCTGAAGGAGGTCTACCAGAAATGGGAAAGCCTCATCGCCAACTGCCGCTGCCAGGTCTATTTCCGTCCGAACGATCAGAGCACGGCGGAGCATGTCGCTAACCGGCTCGGCAAGCGCAAGGACCTGTGGGGCGGTGAAGACTGGGTGGCGTCGCCCCAGCAGTTGATGGGACCTGAGTTCCGCGAGGACTGCGTCATCATACAGGACGGGCTGACAATCCGCGCCCGGATGTCCAAGCCTTCCTATGCCGATGAAGACTTGAAGGAATGGATCATCGAGCAGAAGGGCAAGTTCGGTGAGGAGATACACCGCGCGCCGCGTTCGGAGCGAGTTCCAGTAATCGACCCGGATCAGGAGCCGGAGGCGGGAGAGCCGCCTCCAGACGCGAGCGAGCCGTCAACTCCAGAGGACGCCGACCTGAAAGAGGACGCGGAATACCAGGAGGAGTTGGCAGCCCTGCAAGCGCGGATGCGTGCCCGCAGGAGCGGGCCGCCGCCCAAAGCGACGAAGGATGATGATGAAGGTGGCGGCAAGCGGCCTGACAGCCCTTCTGGTGCATCCGAACCGCCGCGCCGCCCACCTACTCCTCCAAGCTTCAACGAATGAACAGAAAGGGCTCCTGTTGCGCCAGACGGCCCTTTAAAACCGATGCAGCGCCCGCTATCGCGACGCTGCCAAAATAGCGAGGTCCCAAAAATGGATGGAAGTCTGATCATAGCTGCGCTGATCGCAGCGCCGTTTTGCTACCTGTTCCTGCGCTGGTACTTGCCGCGGCTGCCGAAGAGGAAGACTTGGCGCGAGCAGTTTGAAGAAGGCCGAAGCGCCAGCAAGGCCGAAACCGACCGGATTGTGGAACAGGCTCGGCAATATCAGGAACTGCGGGACAGGGCGAAACAGGAGAAAGACGGAAGCGTCTGAGACGCACGTACGGCTTTTCGGTGCCACTGGCTGGTCTCGGTCACCTCCAGACCCTAAAGAACCTCCTGGTGAGGCTCCTGTGAGGCCTCAGGAGGGTTTCCACCCTCACCATCGCTTTGACCCCATTCGATAGCCCCTTGCGGCAGAACATCAAGCACTGTGTATCATTGATGCAGAGGATGGCAGGATGCGTATTCAAAATGATAAACTACGGGTGAGCCACCTCAGAAAGGACGACACCAGATGCGACGCGTAGAACTTCAAATTCGAGACGGCCTTATTTTTTGTTCGCATACACGCGTTCCTGGTTTGGACATTCTTTTACGAAAGACAACACCTGGTCAGTCTGTCGACCGGGACTGGCTCGTTGTCTTTGGGTGGATTGCGAACCGAGATGAGGATTTACTTCGGGAAGTTGAAGCTGGCGTAATGAAGGCGATCGAGCACTTATTAGGCCGCCCTATTTCAACCATCAGCTTAGAAGATATTCGTGAGCTTGTTGATGATGCTGAAAAGGTCTCGGTCGACCTCTCGATGCTGCGTTAAGGTCTGTGGCAAAAGTACGGAACTTATCCACAGCCCGAAGACCGCGCGAAAGCGTTTTTTCTAGTTTTAATAAGTTTTAATAAGTTTTAGGGGGTCGTAATTGCCCTCTAAGCCAAGCTAGCCGCGGCTTTCAGTGTATACAATCTACGCAATCTCCACTTTTTTCTACGCAATCTCCACCAAAATCTACGCAATCTCCACTTTTTTCTACGCAATCTCCACTGCGCTGAACTCTTCGTCGGATAGTTATCCACAGGGTGAAAGCGTTTGGGTGGAGATTGCGTAGATTATCATGTGCAGAGGGTGCATCCGGAGATGTTATGTTCAGGGTCGAGATGACACTTCGATTGGCCGTAGACTCATTCGCAGGTGCGGGCCATCTGCTCCCCTCAGTTCAGAAAGATCGTAAGAGGGTAGCGGATTTAGAGCAGATGCTGTTCAATCCGGGTCATATCCAGCGGCCCTGAAGTAGTTCGCGCATTCTATCGGCGTGAAGCGGGGCATCAATGCGCCGACTGCGTCCCACAGAGCATCGATCTTTCGTTCCGCCCGAGCCCGCAACATGGCCTTCAACTTTGAGAAGGCATTCTCAATGGGGTTGAAGTCGGGGCTATAGGGCGGCAGGAACATGAGCTTGGCACCCATGCGCTCGATGGCGTCGCGTACACCGGCTGTTTTGTGTGCGGGCAGATTGTCCATGATGACAATATCCCCGGGCTGAAGGGTTGGTAGCAACACCTGCTCGACATAGGCCAGGAAGACGTTGCCGTTCATCGCTCCGTCGTAGACAAACGGCGCGGTCATGCCGGTCAAGCGCAGAGCGCCGGTGAATGTCGTTGTTTTCCAATGGCCATGCGGCACGCCAGCTCGACAGCGCTCGCCTCGAATTGCTCGTCCGCGCAGCCGTGCCATTTTCGTTGAAAGACCGGTCTCGTCTATGAAGATAAGCTTTTGCGGATCAAGATCGAGCTGCCCATCAAACCAGGCCCGTCGGCGCTTCAGGACATCCGGTCGGGCCTGCTCCAATGCGTGTGCGGACTTTTTTTAAACGTCCAGCCGCGACCACGTAGCCATGCGCCAAGCGCGCTCCGGCTGATGCTGACCTGCCGCTCAGCCGACAGACGCTCGACCATTTCATCGAGCGTCACGTCCTTGCAGTCGTTGATCATTTCGACAACAAACGCCTCGTGAGCGTCCAGAAGGGAAGGTCGTTTCCAACCCTGCGGCCGCGGTGTTGGCTCGCCCTCTACTGCTCTTGCAATCCAGCGGATCGCCGTGGAAACCCCCACACCGAACCGACTGGCAGCTTGGCGGGCAGACATACCGGCAGCTGACGCCTTCAAGACGCGGATCCGAAGATCATCGCTCAGTGCTCGTGCCATCATCAACCTCCTATTCGTAGAAAAGTTGAATCAGCTTCGGTCGCTCTCGTCACTTCACGTTTGATTCATCGATCACAGGATCTGCTCTAGCTCAATGAGCTTCCTCAGATCTTTTGTGAAGTTGTAGATGTCGCGCGTTGAGCCGCTTCTGGCGTGGATTGCCTCGAACGAGTAGGTCGCTTCGCTGGTTCCCGCGGCCTTGCGGGCGAGCCTGTAGATGAAGCGCGCCAGCCCCTTCTTGAGAAGGAAGTAGTCCGGATCGAGGGTGAGCACTTCGGGGTTGGTATGGGAGGTGACGGCGTCGTACATCCAATCGGGTATGATGATCTCGACCGTGCCGATACGACCCGTGTCGGTTCGGGAAATCACGTCAGCCCCTGCAATAAGCGGGAAGTATCCTGTCCGACGCGAGCGCTTGCCGGCGTTGTTGTGAGCGATTTCGATGAATGTTCCCTGGAGCCGTCTGAGCGACTCGGCGAGCATATCGTAAGAGGCCCCGCCTTTGCTCACCCGGCAGAACTTGAAAATTTCAACGCTGCTGGGACGGAAGAACTTGGCGGGTTTTGGAGCGCGGCCTTGGCGGTGGAGACGGGTCTGCTCCGCGAGATGGCTGACCATCATCAGGACGACATCGTAATCCATGATTGTCGCCATGCCATGCGCGCCGCCTGCCACGGTGATCGTGACACCGGGCAGTTCGTGGCGGATGATGTCGCCCTTGCGCGTTTGACTTTTGGCAAGGCGGAAGACGGCGATGTCCATGAGGTCGAGGCCGTCCTTGATCGGAACGTCCTGCACCGCTGGGACGAAGAAATCCGGCTGATTGTCGTTCGCTGGCGCGGAGCGTTTCGCGGTGTCTTGCGCCTGGTTTGGAGCTTTGGGGGCCGTTGGCATCGTCAATTCGAGAAGTTCAAGCTGCCGTCTCAACGCCGGGTCTTTTACGCCATCAAGTGATTTTCTCTCAGGAGACAGTTTTGTCATTGGCACCTTTCCCAAAATATTTCTCTTCAAAATTATTTCTTAGTACCACAATTATTATTGTCATCGTTAGTATTGTATTTCACTATCAAACTATTACACATGCCAGCATGCTGGCATTCAAGTATTATCAGGGGAAATTGTTAGTGGCGCATATTGTAGGCGTTGTTTCGCAGAAAGGCGGAGTGGGAAAAAGCACAATTGTTCGGCTGATAGCCCGTGAATTTTCTCAGGAGGGGTGGTCGGTGAAGATCGCTGACTTGGATGTCTCGCAAGGTACGAGCGTTGAGTGGTGCCGGATACGGCAGCAACACGATATCCAGCCCTACATTCGGGCAGAAAGTTTCGGTCGTGTGGACCAGGCACTGGCAGACGCGGACCGTTTCGACCTGATTATCGTCGATGGCGCGCCCCACGCAACCTCGGCGACGCTTGAGATCGCGCGCAGGAGCGACCTGATCGTCATCCCAACTGGCCTTTCGCTCGACGATCTACGCCCTAGTGTGCTTCTTGCCCATGAGTTGGTCCAGAAGGGCGTGAGCGCAGACCGGTTGCTGTTCGTCTTGACGCGCGCCGGAGATAGTTCCGCAGCGATCGAGGATGCGCGCACATTTGTCCAGCGCGCCGGGTACCGAGTCAGCGCGGCTGAGTTACCTGAGAGGATTGGGTACCAACGGGCAATGGATGCAGGGTTTGCCGCCTCAGAAACAGCCCACCGTAGCTTGAACACAAAGGCAGTTGCGGTGGCGCAGGGCATCGTCGATCAGCTGACTGAGCTTGCTTCGCACAAGGAGGTGGCTTGATGGTCGAGATGAAATTGAAGAAGCCCCGTCCACGCGGCCTGCCTCTGCCGCCCGAGAGGCCAATCGTCGGCAACCTCCATAAGCCGGCGGGCGCGGGAAAGGTGCCGCTGCAATTGAAGCTCTCGCCGGAGGTTCGGCGCGATTTTCGTACCTATGCTGCCGCAAGGGATCTGGAATTAAGCGAGCTCTTCTGTCTGGTCTGGGAGGACTTCAAACGTGCGAAAGGGTAAGCGGACGGCAGCCGAGCATGTCGGCATGCGGGCATTCGGAAATGCTGCGCGCCCGCGCGCTGGAAACCTACTTTCGGACGCGTGCATGCTCGCATTCAGCCACTCTGAGAACTCAGCAGAGGACCATCCGGGAAGGTCTCTCTTGTAACCATCGTCTGTTTTTCAGACCGGGAACGAACAGCCGCATGTCGATGATGTCATGGTGCAGGGCCGAGCGGCGCTCAGGACCCGTTGGTCGATACGATAGCGGAGGTCGTGCGGTCACGGGCGCGTATGCACCGATTTCCAGAACCATAGGCCGCTACGGTGCCGCAGGAGCTGGATGTCACCGAGGCCATGCAAGCAGTCGGGGTTTCGAGCATGCCAGCAGGTCGGGGCAGAGAACGGCGCCTGGGCGTGTGCACCACAAGGCGCCGATGTTGAGATTCGTGGCCTGGAGCAGTGCTCTGTTGGTACTGACTGTCCCCATTTTGTCCCCAGAACGCCAAAAGCCCCGTCCGTGAGGATCGGGGCTTTCTGTAAAGCGTATTATTTTCAGTGCCTTATTTGGTTGCGGGAGTAGGATTTGAACCTACGACCTTCAGGTTATGAGACTGACGAGGAGCGACTGTAGCCGAGCGAAGACGGTGTTTTCGCGTCAGCCGGACGAGCGGGTATGGGTTTGCTGGGATTTGGTTGCGGGGGTAGGATTTGAACCTACGACCTTCAGGTTATGAGCCTGACGAGCTACCGGGCTGCTCCACCCCGCGGAGAGGTTTTTTTTGCCTTGGTTACGGGGCTTGAGGAGCGCCGTTGTGGAATGAGGCAAAGTTGAATGTTCTTGCGTTGAGGGATGTCTGCGCTTTGCAGGCCTGGCAGCGACCTACTCTCCCACATCTTAAGATGCAGTACCATTGGCGCTGGGGAGTTTCACGGCCGAGTTCGGGATGGGATCGG
Organism: Polymorphum gilvum SL003B-26A1; assembly: GCF_000192745.1. Classification (NCBI taxonomy): domain Bacteria; kingdom Pseudomonadati; phylum Pseudomonadota; class Alphaproteobacteria; order Rhodobacterales; family Paracoccaceae; genus Polymorphum; species Polymorphum gilvum. The sequence continues at coordinate 497,214 of NC_015259.1, read as the reverse complement.
GTGGGGGCTCCCCGCTGGGGCCACCAGGCCGGCGAAGCGCAGATGAGAGGAACTGGTCTTTTTTTTCAGGTTTGTTTCTGATCGATGACATCCCGTATTGGGAATGATGCGGTGCGAGGCGCGTTACGAACCGGAGGGTCGCAAGCGCAACGCGCGCCGGCCGTTAGGCCGCCCTTGCGGAGGGCTTCGCCCGTGAGCGGCGCCTGATTACGGACCGGAGGTCCGCAAGGCCGAGGGCCGCCGCGGCTGATGCCGCGCGTGGTTCGCAAGGCCGCGCGTTGGCGCGGACGCCCGTGAGACCGTTTTCAGTGAATGGACATTGACTAATGAGAGTGATCAAGCCGAACGAGCTATTAGTAAGGCTCAGCTTCACGCGTTGCCGCGCTTCCACATGCCTCCTATCGACGTGGTGGTCTTCCACGGCTCTTCAGGGAGAACTCGTTTTGAGGTTAGTTTCCCGCTTAGATGCTTTCAGCGGTTATCTATTCCGAACATAGCTACCCTGCACTGCGGCTGGCGCCACAACAGGTCCACCAGAGGTTCGTCCATCCCGGTCCTCTCGTACTAGGGACAGATCCTCTCAATTCTCCTACACCCACGGCAGATAGGGACCGAACTGTCTCGCGACGTTCTGAACCCAACTCACGTACCGCTTTAAATGGCGAACAGCCATACCCTTGGGACCTGCTCCAGCCCCAGGATGCGATGAGTCGACATCGAGGTGCCAAACAACCCCGTCGATATGGACTCTTGGGGGTCATCAGCCTGTTATCCCCGGCGTACCTTTTATCCGTTGAGCGATGGCCCTTCCACGAGGGACCACCGGATCACTATGGCCGTCTTTCGACTCTGCTCGACTTGTCAGTCTCGCAGTCAGGCAGGCTTATGCCATTGCACTCGACGAGCGATTTCCGACCGCTCTGAGCCCACCTTCGCGCGCCTCCGTTACCATTTGGGAGGCGACCGCCCCAGTCAAACTACCCGCCACACACGGTCCCGGATGCTGTTACATCGCGGTTAGATATCCATGACGACAAGGGTGGTATTTCAAGGATGACTCCACGAGAGCTGGCGCCCTCGCTTCGACGTCTACCACCTATCCTACACATGTCGACACGAATACCAGTGTGAAGCTGTAGTAAAGGTGCACGGGGTCTTTCCGTCTGACCGCAGGAACCCCGCATCTTCACGGGGAATTCAATTTCACTGAGCCTGTGCTGGAGACAGCGGGGAAGTCGTTACGCCATTCGTGCAGGTCGGAACTTACCCGACAAGGAATTTCGCTACCTTAGGACCGTTATAGTTACGGCCGCCGTTTACCGGGGCTTCAATTCGGAGCTTGCACACCTCCTCTTAACCTTCCGGCACCGGGCAGGCGTCAGACCCTATACGTCGCCTTGCGGCTTCGCAGAGCCCTGTGTTTTTGATAAACAGTCGCCACCCCCTGGTCTGTGCCCCTCCTGGCTGGTTGCCCAACCAGAAGGCTCCCTTCTCGCGAACTTACGGGAGCAATTTGCCGAGTTCCTTCAGCACAGTTCTCTCAAGCGCCTTGGTATGCTCTACCAGTCCACCTGTGTCGGTTTCGGGTACGGTCTATACGCGGGGGCTGTTTCCTGGAACACCTTCACCGCACCCCCAATCCAGTAAGGGGATACGATACACGGCATTCGTCACCACCCGCAGGCCCACGAATATTAACGTGGTTCCCATCGACTACGCCTTTCGGCCTCGCCTTAGGGGCCGGCTAACCCTGCTCCGATTAACGTTGAGCAGGAACCCTTGGACTTTCGGCGAGCGGGTCTCTCACCCGCTTTGTCGTTACTCATGTCAGCATTCGCACTTCCGATACCTCCAGCAGCCCTCGCGGGTCTGCCTTCATCGGCCTACGGAACGCTCCGCTACCGCGCACTTGCGTGCACCCGCAGTTTCGGCACATGGCTTGAGCCCCGGTACATTTTCGGCGCGGAACCCCTTGTTTAGACCAGTGAGCTGTTACGCTTTCTTTAAATGATGGCTGCTTCTAAGCCAACATCCTGGTTGTTTTGGGAGTTCTACATCCTTTCCCACTTAGCCATGATTTGGGGGCCTTAACTGGCGGTCAGGGTTGTTGCCCTCTCCACGACGGACGTTAGCACCCGCCGTGTGTCTGCCGGATAGTACTTCTCGGTATTCGGAGTTTGGTTAGGATCAGTAAGACGGTAAGTCCCCATAGCC
>NC_015259.1:300000-490000 GCF_000192745.1 Polymorphum gilvum SL003B-26A1 | reverse complement strand
CCGGCCAGCTTCCTGCCGGACGCCTTCGCAGAAGCCGACCGGATCTCCTACGGCGGACCGACCCCGGCGCTCTACGACAGCATCTACCAGACCGCGCTGGAGCAGGACGTGCCCGAGCCACTGATCGGCGAACTGGTGCGCGCCTTCTCCTACGACGTCGATTTCAACGCCCGCGTCCAGCCCGGCGATTCGCTGGAGGTCTTCTACGGCCTGGAGGGCGAGGACGCCCAGACGCCTGCCGAAATCCTCTATGCCGCGCTCAACACCGGTTCGGCGCAGCGCCGCTTCTACCGCTTCCGCACGCCGGACGACGGCGCCGTCGACTATTACGACGAAAACGGACGCAGCGCGAAGAAGTTCCTCATGCGCAAGCCGCTGTCGGGCGGTCGCTTCCGCTCCGGCTTCGGCATGCGCCGCCATCCCATCCACGGCTTCCAGAAGATGCACACGGGCGTCGACTGGTCCGCCACATCGGGCACGCCGATCATGGCGTCCGGCGCCGGCACGGTGATCCAGGCGAAATGGGTATCCGGCTACGGCCGCCGCGTCGAACTGCGCCACGCCAACGGCTATGTCACCACCTACAGCCACATGACCGGCTTCGCGCCCGGAATCGCCGAGGGCGTCAAGGTCAACCAGGGCCAGGTCATCGGCTATGTCGGCTCGACCGGCCTGTCTACCGGCCCGCACCTTCACTACGAGGTCAAGGTCAACGACCACTACGTCGACCCGATGCGCATCCGCCTGCCGCGCGGACGGGTGCTTGAGGGAGACATGCTGGTCGCCTTCGAGCGCGAACGCGACCGCATCGACGCCCTGCTCGACCGCGGCCTCAAGCCATCCCGCCTGGCCTCGGCGCGCTGACGACGCCGACCTTGAACGAAACCGGCCCGGCGCTTGCCGCGCCGGGCCGTCAGCTTGTTGCCAAAGACTGCATTCCCTTCCGATGTCATCCCGGGCGAGCCCCGCGAGGCCCGGGATCGGCGAGCCCAAGGCCCATTGCTTTCGACAGGGCGAGCACAGCGACACCCCGGCTCACCGGCCCCGCATCTGCGCTCCGCTGCGTGCGGGATGACGAAGGCGAGACGTGTCAGTGGCCTCACGGCCCGGCGCTTGCGGCTCCGGGCCGGTTGCCCTCGCAGCGGCTCGGGCGGCTCAGGCCGCCGCCGAGGCCGGCGTTTCGGTGGTGAACACCAGCCGGTCGACGCCGGCGGAGACAGTCACCCGCTGGCCGTCGACGATCTCCCCGCCGAGGATCTTCTCGGCCAGCGGGTCCTGCACTTCCTTCTGGATCACGCGCTTGAGCGGGCGCGCGCCATAGGCCGGATCGTAGCCCTTCTGCGACAGCCAGCCGATCGCGCCGTCGTCGAGCTGCAGCTCGATCTTGCGGTCGGCGAGCAGGGCCCGCAGCCGTTCCAGCTGGATCGCCACGATCGAGGCCATCTGGCTGCGCTGCAGACGGTGGAACAGCACGATCTCGTCGAGCCGGTTGAGGAATTCGGGTCGGAAATGCCCGCGCACCACTGCCATGACCTCGCCGCGCACCGCATCCGAGTCCTGCCCCTCCGGCTGGCTGGCCAGGTATTCGGCGCCGAGGTTCGAGGTCATGATGATCAGCGTGTTGCGGAAATCCACGGTACGGCCTTGGCCGTCGGTCAGCCGGCCGTCGTCGAGAACCTGCAGCAGCACGTTGAACACGTCCGGATGCGCCTTCTCGATCTCGTCGAACAGCACGACCTGGTAGGGTCGGCGCCGCACCGCCTCGGTCAGCGCGCCGCCCTCCTCGTAGCCGACGTAGCCCGGAGGCGCGCCGATCAGGCGGGCGACGGAGTGCTTCTCCATGAACTCCGACATGTCGATCCTGACCATCGCGGTGTCGTCGTCGAACAGGAAGGCGGCGAGCGCCTTGGTCAGTTCGGTCTTGCCGACGCCGGTCGGGCCGAGGAACATGAACGAGCCGATCGGCCGGTTCGGATCCTGCAGCCCGGCGCGCGCCCGGCGCACCGCGGTAGAGACGGCGTGGATCGCCTCCGCCTGACCGACGACCCGCCTGGCGAGATCGTCCTCCATGCGCAGCAGCTTCTCCCGCTCGCCCTCCAGCATCTTGTCGACCGGGATGCCGGTCCATTTCGACACCACCTGGGCGATGTGATTCGGCGTCACGGCCTCATCGAGCATGGCGCCCTTGTCGCCGCTCGCGACACCCTCGGCGAGCTTGCGCTCCAGCTCCGGGATGACGCCGTAGGCAAGTTCGCCGGCACGCGCGAGGTCGCCCTGGCGCTGCGCCTTCTCCAGGTCGATGCGCGCCTGGTCGAGCTGCTCCTTGAGCTTCTGCTCGGAACTCAGCTTCTCCTTCTCGCCCTGCCAGCGGCGGGTCAGCGCGTCCGACTCCTCCTCAAGCTCGGTCAGTTCCTTCTCCAGCTTGCCGAGCCGGTCCTGCGCCGCCGGATCGCTTTCCTTCTTCAGCGCCTCGCGCTCGATCTTGATCTGGATGATACGCCGGTCGAGCTCATCGAGCTCCTCGGGCTTCGAATCCACCTGCATGCGCAGCCGGCTGGCGGCCTCGTCGACCAGGTCGATCGCCTTGTCCGGCAGGAAGCGGTCGGTGATGTAGCGGTTGGACAGCGTCGCCGCCGACACGATCGCCGAATCGGTGATGCGCACGCCATGGTGCAGCTCGTATTTCTCCTTGATGCCGCGCAGGATCGAAATCGTGTCTTCCACCGTCGGCTCGTCGACGAACACCGGCTGGAACCGGCGGGCGAGCGCGGCGTCCTTTTCCACGTGCTTGCGGTATTCGTCGAGCGTGGTCGCGCCGACGCAATGCAGCTCGCCGCGGGCGAGCGCCGGCTTCAGGAGGTTGGAGGCGTCCATCGCGCCTTCCGCCTTGCCGGCGCCGACCAGCGTGTGCATCTCGTCGATGAACAGCACCACGCCGCCGGCGGCCGACTGCACCTCCGACAGGATCGCCTTCAGACGCTCTTCGAATTCGCCGCGGTACTTGGCACCGGCGATCAGCGCGCCCATGTCGAGGGCGAGCAGCTGCTTGTCCTTCAGCGATTCGGGCACGTCGCCGTTGACGATCCTGAGCGCCAGGCCCTCCGCGATGGCGGTCTTGCCGACGCCCGGCTCGCCGATCAGCACGGGATTGTTCTTGGTCCGGCGCGACAGCACCTGGATGGTGCGGCGGATCTCCTCGTCGCGGCCGATGACCGGGTCGAGCTTGCCGTCGCGCGCCGCCTGAGTCAGGTCGCGGGCGTATTTCTTCAGGGCGTCGTACTGGCTCTCGGCGCTCGCCGAATCGGCGGTGCGGCCCTTGCGCAGCGAATTGACCGCCTGGTTGAGTGCGGTCGGCGTCACACCGGCCCGGGCGAGCAGCTTGCCGGCGTCGCTGTCGCCGTCCATGGCCAGCGCCAGCAGCATGCGTTCGACGGTGACGAAGGAATCGCCAGCCTTTTCCGCCAGCTTCTCGACCTGGTCGAAGAAGCGCGCCATGGCCGGCGCCATGTAGAGCTGGCCGGAGCCGCCCGTCACCTTGGGCATCTTGTCGAGCACGCGCTCGACCTCGGCAAGCGCCTCGCGCGCCCGGCCTCCGGCGCGCTCGATCAAGCCGGCGGCAAGGCCTTCCGGATCGTCGAGCAAAACTTTGAGAACATGTTCGGGTGCGAACTGCTGATGCCCCCGACCGAGCGCATGGGTCTGCGCGGACTGAATGAAGCCGCGGGCACGTTCAGTGTATTTGTCGAAATTCATCCTCAACCTCCTTGGCGCCGGACCACCCGAAGCATGGCCAGCGTGTCGGATTGCGGACCCCAGAACCTGGGCATCCGAACGACCCTTTCGGATCGCCACTTCGATATAGTGTTGCAATCCGACAACAAAAGAGGGGCGGGCGGCAACTCCGGATTTTTCCTGACCGGAGATGGTTGCTCGAAGCTTGCCGCCACGAGCCGGCGGTCAAAGACGGGCGCTCCGCCGAAAACGAAAACGGCGCCCCGAGGGCGCCGCCAGACTGCGGACAAACCTCCAACGCGTCATCCCGCACGCCGCGAAGCGGAGATGTGGGATCGGTGAGCCGGGGCATCTCCGTTATTATCTTGATGAAATGGGATGGGCTTCAGGCTCTTCGATCCCGGCTCGCGCTGCACTTGGCCGGGACGACACCGGAGAGGCGGGTCGTCAAAAAGCTGACGGCGCCCCGAGGGGCGCCGCATGATGATGGCCTCGATCGAAGTGCAGTGGCACTCAGGCGTCGCCGGCAGCGACGGCTTCGGCATCGCCCTCCGCATCCTTGGCGCGGCGGGGTCGCGGCGTGCGGCGCGCGCGCGCCTTGGGTGCCTCGTCCCCTCCGTCGCCAGCCGGTGCATCTTCGTCCGGCCCGCCGCTGCCCTGGGCCTGCGTCTCGGGCGAACCGTCGCCAGTCCGGCGCATGCCGCGACCGCGCGTGCCGCGCAGGCGCCGACGCGGCTTGGTCTCGTCACCCTCGGACTGGTCGTCCACATCGGCCCCCGCGTGCTCGGCGACCTCCGCGACGGCATGACCGTTCAGGTTCCCGTTGAGGTCGATGCCCGGCATATGGTCGATGAACGGCTGCGGGGAATCCGTGGTGACGAGGTCCGCGTGTCGGGCGGGCCGCTCAAGGCGCTCCGGCCGCTCTGTCCTCTCCGGCCGTTCGGACCGTTCGGGCCGGTCACGGCGGTCCTGGCGCTCCGGTCGATCCGTCCGTTCCGACCGCTCAGGCCTGTCGGATCGCTCCGAGCGCTCCGGTGTCGCCAGTTCGAGGTCGTCCTCGTCCTGGCCGTTGTCGAAGCGCAGTCCCGGACTGCCCGCAGGCAGGTTGGGCTGGGCGGCCGCCACGATACGGTAATAGTGTTCGGCATGCTGGAAGTAGTTCTCAGACATGACCCGATCGCCGGAAGCCTGGGCATCGCGCGCAAGCTGCTGGTACTTCTCGGCGATATGCAGAGCCGTACCACGGATCTTCACGTCCGGACCGTTGGATTCATAGGCCCGGCTGAGCGGATTCGGTCCCTTGCGGCCCCGACTCCGCATACGCTGTTTGTTCTGATTTCCTGGTCTCATCCTGCCGTTTTCTCTTAAGGAACGGCGACCGACTCAACGCCGGCCAGTCATTGCGATAATCTATAACCGGCTGCCAAAGCAGCGCCAGACCCAACCGCTGGAAACACGGCCGCCATACCGCAAAACGCGATGCGAACCGCATCCGGCCGCTGTTGCGGTGGACGCATTCGCCATATTCTGCGACGGACCGATCTTCCGGATAGTCTGAAAGGCTACGATTTCCAAAACACGTCGTGATCGCTCGGCCTACCGCTCCCTAGAAGGCTGGACGCCAATTAGGCAAGCCCCGTTGGCCCCGATCACATCATTCCGGCTTCGGCGAGGTGAACCTAACCGGTTCCGGGCGGATTTCCAAGCGTTTTTTCGGCTTGTGCGAAAAACCCCGCTCACCTCGCCCGGCAGCCGCTGACCACGCGCGGCCTGCCGGCGAGATCGCGAATGATTTCAACGTCGAAAAAGCCGTTTTCGGCCATCAGCTCCGCGACCTCAGCGCCTTGATCGGCGCCGATCTCGACAGCCAGCCGCCCGCCCGGGCGCAGGCTGTGCCGCGCTGCGGGAACGATCGCCCGATAGGCGTCGAGACCGTCCGCGCCGCCGTCGAGCGCGCGGCGCGGGTCGTGCTCGCGCACCTCGCGAGCGAGCCGGTCGACCTCGGCGCTGGCGATGTAGGGCGGATTGCTGACGATCCAGTCGAAGCCCGCGCCGAGCGGCGCGCCGTAGCTGCCCTGCACGAACAGCATGCGGCCGTCGACGCCGTGACGAAGCGCGTTCGCCCGCGCCGTCGCCAGCGCCTCAAGGGAGATGTCGGTCGCCACCGCGCACGCCTCGGGCAGCGCCGTCAGCACGGCGATGGCGATCGCGCCGCTGCCCGTGCCGATGTCCGCCAGGACTGGCGCCGCCTCACCGCCCGCGCGTGCCAGAACCGCCTCGACCAGGGTTTCGGTGTCCGGTCTGGGCTCCAGCGTCGCCGGCGACAGGGAAAGCTCCAGGCCCCAGAATTCGCGCCGGCCGAGGATGCGGCCGACCGGCGTGCCGCCGCAGCGGGCCGCCACATGGGCGCGCGCCAGCGCCTCGCGGGCCGGGTCGACCTCGGCGTCTTCGCGCAGGACGATGTCGCCCGGCGACAGGCCGGCAGCGTCCGCCGTGAGCATGCGCGCGTCGAGTTCGGGCGTGTCGACGCCGGCCCGGCGCAGCGCGTCGCGCAGCTCCCGATAGAGCGCGCCGAGCTTCACCTCACGCCTCTTCCGCGGCGAGCAAGCTCGCCTGGTGGTCCATGGTCAAGGCGTCGATGACCTCGTCGAGCGCCTCGCCGGAGATCACCTGGTCGAGCTTGTACAGCGTCAGGCCGATGCGGTGATCGGTGACCCGTCCCTGCGGGAAGTTGTAGGTGCGGATGCGCTCCGAGCGGTCGCCGGAGCCGACCTGCAGGCGGCGCGCCTCGGTGCGCTCGCTGGCCGCCTTCTCGCGCTCGGCGTCGTAGATCTTGGCGCGCAGCAGCTGCATCGCCTTGGCCTTGTTCTTGTGCTGCGAGCGTTCGTCCTGCACGGCGACGACGATGCCGGTCGGCAGGTGGGTGATGCGCACGGCCGAATCGGTGGTGTTGACGTGCTGGCCGCCGGCGCCCGAGGCGCGGTAGGTGTCGATCCGCAGATCCGAGTCGTGGACGTCGATGTCGACGTCCTCCGCCTGCGGCAGCACTGCGACCGTCGCCGCCGAGGTGTGGATGCGGCCACCCGACTCCGTCTCCGGCACGCGCTGGACCCGGTGCACGCCGGATTCGAACTTCAGCCGGGCAAACACGTTCTCGCCCGACACCGACGCGATCACCTCCTTGAAGCCGCCCATCTCGCCCTCGCTGGCCGACAGGATCTCCACCTTCCAGCCCTTCAGGTCGGCGTAGCGCTGGTACATGCGGAACAGATCGCCGGCGAATAGCGCCGCCTCGTCGCCGCCGGTGCCGGCGCGCACTTCCAGGATGGCGTCGTTGGTGTCGGCGGAATCCTTCGGCAACAGGCCGATGCGCACCTCCTGGGTCAGCGCCTCCACCCGCGCGGCCAGCGCCTCGCGCTCGGCCTCGGCGAGCTCGGCCATGTCCGGATCGCCGACCGAATCCTCCAGCAGCGCCTCGGCGTCGGCCAGTTCCGCCTCGGCCCTGCGCAGCGCGCGCACCCGGGCCACCAGCGGCTCCAGGTCGGAATATTCGCGCGACAGCCTGACGTAGGTCGCGGCGTCCGGATTCGACGACATGCGATGTTCGATCTCGGCGAACCGGGCCAGCAGCGTGTCGAGTTTTGCTTGCGCCAGCATGAGCGCATGTCTCCTTGCGGTCCGCCCCTGCGGCGGAACGGTGTCGTGAAAGGCTAGAGCGCGACGTCCTGCTCGGCGGCGAACTGGCGCAGGAAGGCGCGCACGTCTCGGTCCGGATGGCCCGGCTCCAGGCGCGGCAGCAGGCGCGCCGACAACCGGCCCGCGTCGAGGCTGCGCAGCATCGCCTTGACCGGCCCGAGCGAGGCCGGCGACATCGACAGGTCGCGGAAGCCGAGGCCGATCAGGGCCATGGCCTCCAGCGGCCGGCCGGCGATCTCGCCGCACAGCGTGACCGGGACATGGGCGCGGTTGGCCGCGTCGAGGATCAGCTTCAGCGCCCTCAGGAAGCCGACGCCGAGCGTGTCGAAGCGGTCGGCGACGCGGGTGTTGCCGCGGTCGACCGCGCAGAAGAACTGGAACAGGTCGTTCGAGCCGATCGAAATAAAGTCGACCTCCGTCATCAGCTCGTCGAGCTGGAACAGCAGCGAGGGGACTTCGACCATGACGCCGAGGCGGATCGTCTCGGGCACCGGATGGCCGTGCCGGCGCGAATGCTTCAGTTCGCGCTCGACCAGTTCGCGCGCCTTGATGAACTCCTCCACGTGGGAGACCATCGGGAACATGAGCTTCAGCTCCCGCCCGACCGCGGCGCGAAGCAGCGCGCGCACCTGGGTGCGCAGCAGGCCCGGCCGGTCGAGCCCCAGGCGCAGCGCGCGCCAGCCCATGGCCGGGTTCTCCTCCTGGATCGAGCGCAGGTAGGGCAGCACCTTGTCGCCACCGATGTCGAGCGAGCGGAAGGTCACCGGCCTGCCGCCGACCGCGTCCAGCACCTGGGCGTACTGGGACAACTGTTCGCTCATGCGCGGGAACGACGAGGCGACCATGAACTGCAGCTCGGTACGGAACAGGCCAACGCCTGCCGCGCCCGCCTCGGCGATATGCGGCAGGTCGACCAGCAGGCCGGCATTCATCAGCAGGCGGATCTCGACGCCGTCCTTGGTCACCGACGGTTTGTTGCGCAGGCGCCGGTACTGCGCCTGCCGGCGCGCCCGGAAGCGGACCTTCTCGCCGTAGGCCTGCTGCACGTCGGCAGCCGGGCGCAGATAGACTTCGCCGGCGTCGCCGTCGACGATGATGGCGTCGCCCGCGTCCGCCAGGCTGACGATGTCCTGCACCTGGCTGACAGTGGCGATGCCCAGCGCCCGCGCCACGATGGTGACGTGGCTGGTCGGCCCGCCTTCTTCCAGCACCAGGGCGCGGATGCGGTCTCGGCCGTAGTCGAGCAGTTCGGCCGCACCCATGGTGCGCGCGACGATGATGGCGTCCTGCGGCAGGTCCGAGGTCGTCGGTCCGTGCTGGCGGCCCATCAGCTCGCGGATCAGCCGGTGCGCCAGGTCGTCGAGGTCGTGCAGCCGCTCGCGCAGGTAGGGATCGGTCTGGCGCAGCATGCGCGCGCGCATGTCGCTCTGCACCTTCTCCACCGCCGCCTCGGCGGTGAGGCCGTTGCGGATCGCCTCCTCGATCTTGCGGATCCAGCCGCGGTCGTAGGCGAACATGCGGTAGGCTTCCAGCACGTCCCGGTGCTCGCCCATCTGCGCCACGTCGCCGCTCGACAGCAGGCCGTCGATCGACAGCCGCAGCCGGTTGATCGCCCCTTCCAGCCGCGTCTTCTCGTGGTCGCTGTCCTCGGCGATCAGATTGGTGACGACGACTCTCGGCTCGTGCAGCACGACGTGGCCGAGGCCGACGCCATCGGCCAGCCCCACGCCGTGGAAGCGGATCGGCCGCGACAGGTCGAGCGCGGTGCCGGGCTTGGCGATGGCTTCCAGCTCGCCGGCGGCGACCATCTCCGCGATCACCATAGCGGTGGTCTGCAGCGCCTCGACCTCGTCCTCGTAGTAGGTGCGGTGCGACTGGTTCTGCACGACCAGCACGCCGAGGGTGCGGCCGGCGCGCAGGATCGGCACGCCGAGGAACGAATTGTAGGCTTCCTCGCCGGTCTCCGGCAGGTAGGCGAAGGCGGGATGGGCGCGCGCGTTGGGCAGGTTCAGCGGCCGGGCCTCGGCCGCGATCAGGCCGACCAGACCCTGGCCGACCCGCAGCGAGGCCTGGTGCACGGCTTCCCGCTTGAGGCCTTCAGTGGCGTAGAGTTCGAGCACGCCGTCGGCGCGCAGGATGTACACCGAACACACTTCCGCGACCACGTTGGCCGCGATCAGAACCACGATCTTGTCGAGCCGTTCCTGCGCGTTGATCGGCTCCGCCATGACTTCGCGAAGCCGGCGGAGCAGCAGGCGCGGACCGGCCAGGTTGCTGCGCATCGTCAGCTCCGTTTCGCCCGGCGTGGAATCAGCCGGCGTCAGCCCTGTGCACCGGGAATCGCGCCGCCACGGTCAACCTATCCGTCCAGACCGTATAGCGAATGCAGAGTCCGGACCGCAAGTTCCGTGTACGCGGAATCGATCAGCACCGAAATCTTGATCTCGGAAGTGGTGATCGCCCGGATGTTGATGCCCTTCTCCGCCAGGCCGCGGAAGCACTGCGCCGCGACGCCCGCATGCGAGCGCATGCCGATGCCGATCACCGACACCTTGACGACGTCGCGCGCGCCTTCCAGCGCCGCGAAGCCGATCGCCTCGCGCCGGTCCTCGAGCACCTTGAGGGCTCGGTCGTATTCGGACTCCGGCACGGTGAAGGTGATGTCCGTCGTCTTGCCGTCCGGCGAGATGTTCTGGACGATCATGTCGACGTTGATGTTGGCGTCGGAGAGCGGGCCGAACACGGAAGCGGCGACGCCCGGCTTGTCGGCGACGTTGCGGATGGAAATCTGGGCCTCGTCCTTCGCGAAGGCGATGCCGGTCACGACTTGCTGTTCCACGAGTTCGTCCTCGTCGCAGATAAGGGTTCCGGGGGGAAGGCCATCCTTGCCCGTCTGGGGGGCGTCGGGATCGTCGAAGCTTGAACGCACGAAGGTCCGCACGCCGTGCACCATCGCCATCTCGACCGAGCGCACCTGCAGCACTTTCGCCCCGAGCGAGGCCATCTCGAGCATTTCCTCGAAGGCGATGCGGTCGAGCCGGCGCGCCTTCGGAACGATGCGCGGGTCGGTCGTGTAGACGCCGTCGACGTCGGTGTAGATGTCGCAGCGGTCGGCCTGGATCGCCGCCGCGATCGCCACCGCGCTGGTGTCGGAGCCGCCGCGGCCGAGCGTCGAGATGCGGTTGTCCGGCGCCAGGCCCTGGAAGCCGGCGACCACCGCCACCTGACCCTGCTTCAGGCGCTCGATCAGCACCGCGCCGTCAATCTCGCGGATGCGCGCCGCGCCGTGGCTCTCGTCGGTCCTGATCGGGATCTGCCAGCCCTGCCAGGAGCGGGCGTTGACGCCCATTTCCTGCAGCGCGATCGCCAGCAGGCCGGAGGTCACCTGCTCGCCGGAAGCGACGACCGCGTCATATTCGCGCGCATCGTGCAGCGGCGCCGCATCCCGGCAGTAGCCCACCAGCGTATTGGTCTGCCCGGCCATCGCCGACACGACGACGGCGACTTCGTGGCCGGCATCGACTTCCCGTTTGACGTGACGGGCGACATTGCGGATGCGATCAAGGTCTGCGACGGACGTGCCGCCGAATTTCATAACCAGTCGGGCCATCGTGGTCGTGGTCTTCGTGTCGGGGGCCATTGGGCGCGGGCGCGCCCGGGCGGATCGGGCGCCATCCATACAGCGACGGCGATCTTGCTGCAACCGGGTGCCTTGACAAAGTCGCCGCGAGCGAGAAGGTCACCCGGACGGCACGACCGGCAGAGGAAAGGACCGAGCATGACCGACCAGCACCAGACCGGCGGCACCGTGGACGAGCAGGAGGTCGCGCGCTTCTCCGCGATGGCGGCCGAGTGGTGGGACCCGACCGGCAAGTTCAAGCCGCTGCACAAGTTCAGCCCCGTCCGCCTCGGCTACATCAAGGAACAGGTCTGCGCCCGCTTCGGCCGCGATCCGAAAGCGCCGGACGCCTTCAAGGGCCTGCGCTTCCTCGATATCGGCTGCGGCGGCGGACTGTTGTGCGAACCCATGGCCCGCCTCGGCGCCGAGGTGGTCGGCGCCGATCCCTCGACCGTCAACATCGAGGTCGCCCGCCTGCACGCCGCCCAGTCCGGCCTTGCGATCGACTACCGGGCCGAGACCGCCGAACGGCTCGCAGCCGCCGGCGAGACCTTCGACGTCGTGCTCAACATGGAGGTGGTCGAGCATGTCGCCGACGTGCCGCTGTTCCTCTCCGAGGTCGCGCGCATGGTCCGCCCGGGCGGACTGATGGTCGTCGCCACCATCAACCGCACGCTGAAGGCCTATGCGCTGGCGATCGTCGGCGCCGAATACGTTCTGCGCTGGCTGCCGAAGGGCACCCACTCCTACGACAGGCTGGTCCGTCCGGAAGAGATCGAGGGCCCGCTTGCGGCCGCCGGCCTGACCGTCGTCGACCGCACCGGCGTCACCTACAATCCGCTCCTGGACAGCTGGAGTCGCTCGCGCGACATGGACGTCAACTACATGCTGCTCGCCGAGCGGCCGAAAGCCGGTTGAGGCAACCGAGGATGGATCCGATCGTCTTCATTCCCGGCCTGCTGTGCACGGAAACGCTCTACGCACCGCAGATCGTCGCCTTCGCCGACCGGCCGCTGATGGTCGCCGATCACCGGCGCCACGACACCATCGCCGCGATCGCCGAAGACATCCTCGCGCAGGCGCCGCAGCGCTTCGCGCTCGTCGGCCTGTCGATGGGCGGCTACATCGCCATGGAGATCCTGCGCGTCGCGCCCGAACGGGTCGCGCGCCTCGCCCTGCTCGACACCAGCGCCCGCCCGGATGCGCCCGAGCAGGGCGAGCGCCGCCGCGTGCTGATGGACCTCGCCGACAAGGGCCGTTTCTCGAAGGTGCCGCACCTGCTCTATCCGGGCCTGGTCGACGCCGGCCGCGAGCATGACGAGGACCTGAAGGCTGTCGTAGTCGAGATGGCGATGGAAACCGGACCGGAGGCCTTCGTCCGCCAGCAGCGGGCGATCATGGCACGCGTCGACGCGCGACCGCGCCTCGGCGAGATCGGCTGCCCGACGCTGGTGCTGGTCGGCGCCGGCGACACGCTGACGCCGCCGCATCTGGCGCAGGAGATGCACGAGGCGATCCCGGCGAGCCGCATGGCGGTGATCCCCGGCTGCGGCCACCTGTCGACGCTGGAGGCGCCCGGCGCGGTGACCGCCGAGCTGACGGCCTGGCTCGGCGCCTGAGGAGGACTGCGACCGAAGGGATCCGGCGCCCTCAGGGTGACGGCACACGCGACGCGACCGGCCGGTCAGCCCATCCGGTCAGTCCATCCGGTCAGTCCATCAGCACGTAGCTGCCCGGCGCCGCCGCCAGAGCGGCGTAGCCCTTGTCCTCGCGACCCATCGGGGGCGGCGGCACCGGCGCGCCGGAATGCCGATCGAGCCAGTCGGTCCAGGCCTCCCACCACGAGCCCTCGCTGTAGGTCGCCTTCTCCAGCCAGGTGTCGGCATCGATGAAGCCGTCGTGTTCCGGGCTGGTCATGATCCGGTAGTGGCGGTTCTTGTGCCCCGGCTCGCTGACGATGCCGGCATTGTGTCCGCCCGCCGTCAGCACGAAGGTGACCTCGCTGTCGGCGAGGTGGGTGATCTTGAACACCGAGCGCCACGGCGCGACGTGGTCGTGCTCCGTGCCGACGGCGAAGAACGGCGCCTGGATGTCCTCCACCGACACCGCGACGCCGTCGACCTTGTAGCGGCCCTCGGCGAAGTCGTTGTGCAGGAACAGCTGGCGCAGGTATTCCGAATGCATCTTGTAGGGCATGCGCGTGCCGTCGGCGTTCCAGGCCATCAGGTCGTACATCGGCGCGCGCTCGCCGAGCATGTATTCGCGCACCATGCGCGACCAGATCAGGTCCTTCGAGCGCAGCAGCTGGAACGCGCCCGCCATCTGGCGTGTGTCCAGGAAGCCCTGCTCCCACATCATGTCCTCCAGGAACGACACCTCGCTCTCGTCGATGAACAGCGTCAGTTCGCCGGCCTCGGTGAAGTCGGTCTGGGCGGCGAACAGCGACAGGCTGGCCAGCCGGCGGTCGCCCCGGTGCATCAGGCCGGCGGCGGCGATCGACAGCAGCGTGCCGCCGAGGCAGTAGCCCGTCGCATGCGCCCTCTTCGCGCCAGTGATCGCGAGTGCGGCGTCCAGCGCCGCCTCGACGCCGAGCTTGCGGTAGTCGTCCATGCCGAGGTCGCGCTCCTGCGGTCCCGGATTGCGCCAGGAGATCATGAACACCGTGTAGCCCTGGGCGACCAGGTGCCTGACCAGCGAATTGTGCGGCGACAGGTCGAGGATGTAGTATTTCATGATCCACGCCGGCACGATCAGCACCGGCTCGGGGCGCACGCCCGGCGTGGTCGGCTCGTACTGGATCAGTTCGATCAGCCGGTTGCGGTAGACCACCTTGCCCGGCGTGACCGCAACCGCCTCGCCGGGGCGGAACTTCTCGGCGCCGACCGGCGGATGGCTGCCGCTCTGGCGCTCGACGTCCTCCAGGAAATTGTAGAACCCGCGCACGAAGTTGAGCCCGCCCTCGCGCAGGCTCGCCTCGATCACTTCCGGGTTGGTCCAGGGGAAGTTCGACGGCGACACGACGTCGAGCAGCTGGCGCGTGGTGAAGTCGATGACCCGCTCGTGATGCGCGGTCACGCCGCGCACGCCGGTCATCGCGTTGTACCACCACTGCTGGGTCAGCAGGAAACCCTGCGACAGCACGTTGAACGGATAGCGCCGCCAGCCCGGATGGTCGAAGCGCCGGTCCTGCGGCAGCGGCTCGATGCAGGGCTCGCCGTCGCCGGCGGTCATCGCGCAGGTGGCCATGAAGCGCGAGAAGCGCAGCAGCTTGCGCATCGCCTTTTCCGCCAGCCGCGCCTGCTTGCCCGGCAGCATGGCAAGGTGCAGCAGCCAGTCGATATAGGCCTCGGCCAACGCGGTCGGCGACACGCCGGAGGTCGTGCGCGCCACCGCGGCGCGGGTCGCCCGGTCGAGGACCTCGGCGAAGGCCGTCACCGAATGGCTGTCGCCGGAGTGCTCGGGAAACAGGTGCCGGAACTCCGGCATGTGCTGGCCGGGCAGGAACGCCGCGAACGGATTGGCGAGGCTCGCAGGCGTCTCGGTCTTGTTGTCCATCGACGGACTCCTTTCGGGCTCGGCGGCGGCAGGAGGAGGTGCGCCCGTGCCGTCCGGCAGCCTTCGGCCAGGAATCGGGCTTTTCCATGAGCCAGATCAAATTCTGGCCACGAAACTAGTGCTAGTTTGTAAAATATGATTGACGCTTGGTTGCGCGCATCCGGCGCGCGGCGCTTGGAAGCGTGTGCATGTCCTCGATCCAATCAAGGGAGGTTTCACATGGCCGGAAACAGCAGCCGAACCGCCGCCGACCGCAACCCCTTCCAGAACATCCCGACCTGGCCGATGATGCCGCTGAACGAGTGGAACTGGGCCGAGCGCGGCGACCGCCTGGAGGAGCGCGCGTTCGAAAGCTTCGAACACATGCGCCGGGCGCTGATCGCCAACACGGGCAAGGCGCTCGAGGGCCAGATGGACTTCGTCACCCAGCGCCTGCATGCCGACTTCGAATGCGTCAAGGCGCTGTCGGACTGCCGCATGCCGGATCAGGCCTTCCACACCCTGCAGGGCTTCTTCCTGGACATGTGGCGCGACTACGAGGCACAGGCCCAGCGCAACATCGAGTTGCTGCACGCCAGCCTGACTGAGAACCTGCACTGCGCCGAGGAGATCACCGACACTGCGATCGAGACCGTCGCCGAGATCGAGCAGGCGGCCGAGGAGGAATTCCGGCCGGCAAAGCCGGCCCGCAAGGCCGCGCCCGGGGCGAAGGCCAAGGCCGCCAATCCGGCCTGACCCGGTTGCCGGTCGCCCCGGCGCAAGATCCGAGCCGGAAGAACGCGATCCGGGCCTGTGCCCGCCCGCGCCGGAAGCGGCGCCGGTCCTAGTTGCGGTCCTCGGGCAGAACGGGCAGCGGCAGGATGCCGATGCCCTCCTCCGCCAGCGCCCTCGCCTCGTCGAGCGGTGTCTCGCCGTAGATGCTGCGCCGGTCCGCCTCGCCATAGTGAATCTTGCGCGCTTCCTCGGCGAAGGCGGTGCCGACATAGTCGGCCTCGGTCAGGATCTGCGCACGCAGATCCTTCAGCCGCGCGACCAGGTCAGCGTGGCGGGCGTCCTCCGCAATCAGCGCCGCCGCCTCGCGCGCCGGCACCTCGGTCTCGGCGCGCCTACCCGCGGTCGCCACCGCCGGCGCCATCAGCGTCTTCTCCACCGCCCTCGAGCCGCACAGCGGACAACTCACCAGCCCGCGCCCGAGCTGGGTCTCGCAATCCTGCGAATTGCGGAACCAGGCCTCGAACCCGTGCGCCTTGTCGCACTGGAGCGCGTAGCGGATCACGGCAGCGCCTCCTCCGCCCGGGCCAGCACGAAATCACGCTCGTTGGCAATCGCCGGGATGCGCTGGCGCGCCGCCGCCGCTTCCTCCGGCCGGATCTCGGCCAGGGCGATGCCCGGCTCGTCGTGGTCGGCCTCGGCCAGCACCTCCCCCCAGGGACCGACGATCAGGCTGTGGCCGTAGGTCTCGCGTCCGTCCTCGTGCCGGCCGCCCTGGGCCGCCGAGACGACGAAGGCGCCGTTCTCAATCGCCCGCGAGCGCTGCAGCACATGCCAGTGCGCCTGGCCGGTCTGGCGCGTGAACGCCGCGGGCATGGTCAGCATCTGCGCGCCCTGGCGCGCCTGGCTGCGGAAGATCGCCGGGAACCGCACGTCGTAGCACACCGCCAGGCCCATTCTGAGCCACGGCAGGTCGGCGACGACGCTCTGCGTGCCCGGGCGGTAGGTCGCCGATTCGCGCCAGCTCTCGCCGTTGGGCAGGTCGACGTCGAACATGTGGATCTTGTCGTAGCGCGCGCGCACGCCGCCATCCGGCGCGATCAGGAACGCCCGGTTGGCGACCTGCTCGCCGTCGAGGCGGATCGCCAGCGAGCCGGCGTGCAGCCAGATGCCGAGGTCCTGCGCCAGGGCGCGGAAGCGCGCCAGCGTCGGGTCGCCCGCCTCGTCGGTGATCTTGGCGAACAGGTCCGCCCGCGTCCGCTCCAGGATGTTGGTCATCTCGGGCGTCTGGACGTAGTGCGCACCCTTAGCGGCCGCCTCGCGGATCAGGCCCTCGGCCTGGGCGATGTTGTCGGCGACGCTGCGTCCCGAGCGCATCTGGATGCAGGCGGCGGTGAAGGCGGTCATGTCCGTTTCCCCGTTTCAGGTTTCCGGTCTCGGATGTCCGGTCTCGGGCTTTCTGGCTCAGCCCCTCTTTGGCTCAGGCCGCGAGCAGCAGGTCGAGCTTGCCGGCGCGCTCCAGCGCATGCAGGTCGTCGCAGCCGCCGACATGGGTCGCGCCGATGAAGATCTGCGGAAAGGTCGAACGACCGTTGGCCCGGCGCATCATTTCCTGGCGCAGCGCCGGATCGTAGGTCGCGTCATGCTCCGTGTAGGCGACGCCCTTGGCGTCCAGCAGCCGCTTGGCGGCCGTGCAGTAGCCGCAGAACTGGCGCGTATAGATCGTCACTTCAACCACGTAGAACTCCCGCGTCGAATGCTTTGGGCCGAACATATCTGGGTCCGGCCAACACCGGGCCAGCACCGGACCAGAACCGGGCCGGCACCGGGCCCGGTCGGCCACCAACCGGCTTATATGGCTCCTCCGGGCCCAGGCACAAGTCATGCCACTGTAATGACATCCTACCGGTCGCCGGTTACCGGATCGGCAACGGCGAAGGTCAGCACGTCGACGCCGGCAGCCCCCGCCGCCTTCAGCACCCGGGCACAGGCGGTTACCGTCGAGCCGGTCGTCAGCACGTCGTCGACCAGCACTACCGGCCGGCCTGCGACCTGCGCCTCGGCGCCCGCGCGCAAGCGGAACGCACCCCGCACGTTCTTCTGCCGCTCCCTGGCGTCGAGCCCGACCTGCTGGCGCGTGCGCCGCACCCGCTCCAGCACCAGCAGCCCCGCGTCGGCGCCGCTCTGGCGGGCAACCGCATCGGCCAGCAAGGCCGCTTGGTTGAACCGGCGCTGCCACAGCCGGACCCGGTGCAGCGGAACGGGCACCAGCAGCGTACCGGGTTCGATCAGTTCGTGTCCGGCGAACGCCATCCAGCGACCCATCGCCCCGGCGGTCTCGCGCCGGCCGCCGAACTTCAGCGTCAGCACGAGGTCGCGCGCCGGCCCCTTGTAGAGGGCCGCGGCACGGGCCCGGTCGAACAGGGGCGGCTCGGCGATGGCGCGCGGGCTGAGCGCCCCGGCGCCGAGGTCGTGAGAGAACGGCGTACCGAGCCGGGCGCAGCGCGGCGCCTCCAGCCAGGGCATGTCCGCCCAGCACACCGCGCACAGCCCGCCGGGCTCGGCGATGGTCCGCTCGCAGGCGAGGCAACGAGGCGGCAGCAGCAGGTCGAGCGCCGCGCCGCAGGCCTGCGCTGCCAGCCGCGTGAAGCCGTTCAGGACGATCCTGGACGTCATCCGTCGCTCCCCGTTCCGGCGGGATGCCGGCGCGCGAGCCTAGCACGTTTTGACGCGGCCCTCATGGTGACGCATATAGCGGAGCACGCCACCAGCAGCCGATCGGACCCGCGCATGCCCAGCCCCGCCCTCTTCGACCGGAGCCTCCTTGCGGCCAGGAGGACCCGCGCGCTTCGTGCGGCGCGCGCCGGCTCGGACTTCCTGCTCGCCGCCGTCGCCGAGGACCTTGCCGACCGGCTTTCGACCATCACGCGCGTCTTCGGGCATGCCGTCGACCTCGGTGGCCACACCGGCCATGTCGCCGCGCTGCTGCGTGCCAGCGGCAAGGCGGAAACCGTGCTGCGCGGCGACCTGTTCGTCGCCGATCCGTCCCTGCCGCCGCCGGACTTCGTCTTCGACGACGCGCTCCTGCCGCTTGCCGACGCATCCGTCGGCCTCGTCGTGTCCGCCTTGTCGCTCCACTTCGTCAACGACCTGCCCGGCACGCTGATCCAGATCCGTCGCGCGCTCAGGCCGGACGGGCTGTTCCTCGGCGCCCTGCTCGGCGGCGACACCTTGTCGGAACTGCGCGACGTGCTGATGCGCGCCGAGCTGGAGAGCTCCGGCGGCGCCGCACCCCGTGTCGCGCCCTTCGCCGACACGCGCGACCTCGGCACGCTGCTGCAGCGCGCCGGCTTCGCCCTGCCGGTCACCGACGCCGATCGCATCACCGTCCGCTATGCCAGCCTGTTCGACCTGATGGCCGACCTGCGCGCGATGGGCGCCACCTCGGCGCTGACGGAGCGCAGCCGCAAGCCGCTCGCCCGCTCGGTGTTCCTGCGCGCGGCCGAACTCTACGCGCAGGACCACGCCGACCCCGACGGCCGCATCCGGGCGACCTTCCAGGTCGTCTCGCTGCTCGGCTGGGCACCGCACGAAAGCCAGCAGAAGCCGCTGCGGCCCGGCTCGGCGAAGATGCGCCTCGCCGACGCGCTCGGCGTCGCCGGAGGCGCCCCGGCCGGCAGGAAAAAGGACTGAGCGGAAAACCGCCTCACTTGGCGGTGGCAAGCTTCTCGGACAGAAGCGTGAAATCGGCGGCGATCTCCTCGCCGATCGACAGCACCGTGGCCATGATGGCGACCGAGATCATGGCGAGGATCAAGCCGTATTCGACCGCGGTCACGCCGCGTTCGTCAGCGAGGAAGCGACGCAGGGTCGAGCGGCGGTCGGTCCGGCCCTGCTCCGAGCGATGCGTCCTTGCCTTCATCCTGTCCTCCTGGCCCGTGCCGTCCGCCTCTACGCCGAAACCAGGTCCATCAGATGCGGGATCAGCGGTTCGTCCGCCGGCGGCATCGGATAGTCCCTGAGCCGGACCGGACGCACCCATTTTAGGGCCTGCCCTTCCCGGCCGACCGGCGTGCCAGACCAGCGGCGGCAGACATAGAGTGGCATGAGGAGGTGAAAATCTTCATAACCGTGGCTGGCGAAGGTCAACGGGGCGAGGCACTCTTCCTTAACGGTCAGGCTGAGCTCCTCGTCCAGCTCGCGGATCAGCGTCTGCTCGGGGCGTTCGCCGGCCTCGACCTTGCCGCCCGGAAATTCCCATAGGCCCGCCATGGACTTGCCTTGCGGGCGCTGCGCCAGCAGCACCCGTCCGTCGGCATCGATGAGCGCGCAGGCCGCGACGAGCACCATCTTCTTCATTGCAGCGATGTTCCGATTTCGGACAGGGACGAGAGAACTGGGACGAGAGAACTGGGGCGAGAGAACTGGGGCGAGACAGCTGGGGCGAGGGAACCGGGATGCGGATCGCCCGCCGGTCAGCTGCGGTAGTCGCCGTTGATGGCGACATACTCCTTGGTCAGGTCGCAGGTCCACACGGTCGCCGTGCCGGCGCCGAGACCGAGCTCGACCCGGATGACGATATGCTCCTCGCGCATCACCGCGGAGGCCGCCGTCTCGCTGTAGCCGGGATCGCGCTCGCCGTCGACGGCCACGCGCACGTCGCCGAACCAGATCGCCAGCCGGTCGCGGTCGGCCGGCTCGCCGGCCTTGCCGACGGCCATGACGACCCGACCCCAGTTGGCGTCCTCGCCGGCGATCGCGGTCTTGACCAGCGGCGAATTGGCGATCGACAGGGCGATGCGCTTGGCCGAGGCGTCGCTCTGCGCGCCCTCGACGGCGACCTCGACGAACTTCCGCGCGCCCTCGCCGTCGCGCACGATCTGCTGTGCCAGGTCCAGCATGACCTCGAAGAAGGCGGTGCGGAACGCCGCCAGCCGGGCGTCGGCCGGATCCGAGATGGCCGGCGCGCCGCGCTTTACCGCCGCGCCCGTGGCGAACAGCAGCGCCGTGTCGGAGGTCGAGGTGTCGCTGTCGACCGTGATGGCGTTGAAGCTGCCGCCGACGGAGGCCGACAGCACGTCCTGCAGCACCGCCGCCGACAGCGGCGCGTCGGTGAACAGGAACGACAGCATGGTCGCCATGTCGGGAGCGATCATGCCGGCGCCCTTGGCAATGCCGTTGATCGTCACCGGCACGCCGCCGAGGTCGACCGTGCGCGTCGACACCTTCGGGAAGGTGTCGGTGGTCATGATCGCGCGCGCGGCGTCGAGCCAGGATCCGGCCGCCGCGCGCCCCGTCAGGCCGTCGATGACGCCGGCGAATTTCTCCGCCGCCAGCGGCTCGCCGATCACGCCGGTCGAGGCGAGATAGATCTCCTCGGGCGCGCAGCCGACCGCCTTGCCGACGATCTCCGCCGACAGCTCGACGGCTGCCCGACCCTTCTTGCCTGTGAAGGCGTTGGCATTGCCGGAATTGACCAGCAACGCGCGTGCAGCCCCGCCCGGAAGGTTCGCCCGGCACCAGTCGACCGGTGCCGACGGGCAGCGCGAGCGGGTGAACACGCCGGCGACCTGCGTGCCCGCGTCGAGCAGCATCAGCAGCACGTCGGTCCGGCCCTTATACTTGATGCCCGCCTCAGCGGTGGCGAAGCGCACGCCCTCGAGCAGCGGCATGTCCGGATAGGTCTTGGGAGCGAGCGGCGAAACGGCGGTCGACATGGAAGCCTCATGCGAAAGCGATGAACGTGGCGCAGCCTTGCCCGATGGCCCCGGCCGGCGCAACCCCCTTCAGCGGCGCCGATCGCGAGACTCCGCCCCGGTCCGGCGGCTTACTGGGCCGCCGCCGGCGCGTCGCCTTCGGCCGGCGCGTCCTTGGCCAGGATCTCGACCGGCGTCTCCGCCTTCAACTCGCCGATGCGCTTGGTGTAGATGTCGCGGATGAGCTTCTGGCGCAGCCCGGCCTCGACCTCCTCGAAGCTCGGCGCCGCCTGCTGGCGCTTGTCCTCGACCTTGATCACGTGCCAGCCGAACTGGCTTTCGACCGGCTCCTTGCTGTGCTCGCCCGCCGCCAGCGCGAAGGCCGCCGCCTCGAACTCCGGCACCATCTGGCCCCGGGTGAAATAGCCGAGGTCGCCGCCGCCGGCGGCCGAGCCGTCGCTGGAATGGGCCGTCGCCAGTTCGGCGAAATCCGCGCCCTCGTCGAGCTTCTTGATCAGCTCTGCGGCCTCGTCCTTCGACGCCACCAGGATGTGGCGGGCGCTGATCTCCTCGTCGCCCTCGAACCCGGCGAACTCCGTGTCATAGGCCGCCTTCAGCTCCGCCTCGGTGATGCCGGCGTCGATCTCGCGGGCGATGTAGGCGTTGCGCAGCGCCTGCATCTCGAGGAACGCGACCTGGCGGGCGAAGTCCGGTTCCTTGTCGATGCCGGCCGCGCGCGCGGCACCCGCCAGCAGTTTCATGTCGACCAGCACGTCGATCAGGATCGTGCGCCACTGCGCCGGCGGGAAGCGCCGCAGTTCCTGGCCGAGGTCCTGGGCGGCGAAGGCGATGTCCGCTTCGGTGATTTCGGCGTCGCCGACCTTGGCGACGACGTCACCGGGCTCGGCGGCCTGAAGCGCCGACACCCCCAGGGTGAGCGCCGTGGCGGCGACGAGGGCCGAACGGAGCGGCCGGCGCAGGATGGAACGGAACATTGCATGTCCTTTGCGGTTGTGAGCTGCGGTTGCGAACAGACGTGGCCCGGCCCCGGGTCGGCGACGGCAGTCCCGGGGACAGGGCGCGGCAAGGTCGCCGAAACCAGCGCCGTTGACAAGCTTCCGACCCCCTCTTATCTGTCGGACGTCCCGTCCGCCAGGGTGGGACCGCTTCTTCGTCTCGGGAACTCCGTCGCCGCGATCGGGACGGCGGATGCACCGTAGAATGCAAATGAGATCATTTGTGGGCCCGCGACAGCCGCTTGGCGGCTGGCGCGGCCCGGCACTTTGGCCAGAGACTTTGGAAGGACCGCCGCATGGCCGGCCTTGGCGCGCTAGCACGAAAGATTTTCGGTTCTGCGAACGACCGCAGAATCAAGGCCTTCAAGGCGAAGGTCGCTTCCATCAACGCCCTCGAGCCCGAGCTCCAGGCCCTGTCCGACGACGACCTGCGCGCCCGCACGGCGACGTTCCGCGAGCAGATCGCCAACGGCGCCAGCCCCGACGACCTGCTCGCCCCGGCCTTCGCCACCGTCCGCGAGGCGGCCCGGCGCACCCTCGGCCAGCGCCACTACGACGTCCAGCTGATCGGCGGCATGGTGCTCAACTCCGGCCAGATCTCGGAGATGCGCACCGGCGAGGGCAAGACGCTGGTCGCCACCGCGCCGGTCTATCTCAACGCCCTCGCCGGCAAGGGCGTGCACGTGGTCACCGTCAACGACTACCTCGCCCAGCGCGACGCCGAGTGGATGGGGCGGATCTACCGCTTCCTCGGCCTCTCCGTCGGCGTCATCGTCCACGGCCTCAGCGACGAGCAGCGCCGCGCCGCCTATGCCGCCGACGTCACCTACGGCACCAACAACGAGTTCGGCTTCGACTATCTGCGCGACAACATGAAGTACGAGCGCGCGTCGATGGTCCAGCGCGGCCACCATTTCGCCATCGTCGACGAGGTCGACTCGATCCTGATCGACGAGGCGCGCACGCCGCTGATCATCTCCGGCCCGCTTGAGGACCGCTCCGAGTTCTACAACACCGTCGACGCCTTCATCCCGCACCTGGCGCCCGTGGACTTCGACCTCGACGAGAAACAGCGCTCGACCACCTTCACCGAGGCCGGCAACGAGAAGCTCGAGGGCCTGCTGCGCGACGCCGGCCTGCTGCGCGGCGACAGCCTCTACGACGTCGAGAACGTCGCTGTCGTCCACCACCTGCAGCAGGCGCTCAAGGCGCACAAGCTGTTCCAGAAGGACCGCGACTACATCGTGCGCAACGGCGAGGTCGTCATCATCGACGAGTTCACCGGCCGCATGATGCCCGGCCGCCGCTATTCCGAAGGCCTGCACCAGGCGCTGGAGGCCAAGGAGAAGGTCCGCATCCAGCCGGAGAACCAGACGCTCGCCTCGATCACCTTCCAGAACTACTTCCGCATGTACGGCAAGCTCGCCGGCATGACCGGCACGGCCTCGACGGAGGCTGACGAGTTCATGGACATCTACGGCCTGGAAGTGGTCGAGATCCCGACCAACGTGCCGGTCAAGCGCATCGACGACGACGACGAGGTCTACCGGACCGTCCAGGAAAAATACAACGCCATCGTCGCGCTGATCGACGACTGCAAGTCGCGTGGCCAGCCGATCCTGGTCGGCACCACTTCGATCGAGAAATCCGAGTTCCTTGCCGAGCAGCTGAAGAAACACGGCTACCGCCAGGTCGACGTCACCGATCCGAACGCCTTCGCCCCGCTCATCGACGGCGACGACGGCACGGCGCGCGACAAGGTCTTCGCCGTGCTGAACGCCCGCTATCACGAGCAGGAAGCCTTCATCATCGCCCAGGCCGGCCTGCCCGGCGCGGTCACCATCGCCACCAACATGGCCGGCCGCGGCACCGACATCCAGCTCGGCGGCAATGCCGACATGCGCATCGACCGCGAACTGGCCGGCCTGCCGGAAGGCGAGGAGCGCACCGCCCGCATCGCCGCGATCCGCGCCGAGGTCGAGACGCTCAAACAGAAGGCGCTGACCGCCGGCGGCCTCTACGTCATCGGCACCGAGCGCCACGAGAGCCGGCGCATCGACAACCAGCTGCGCGGCCGTTCCGGCCGTCAGGGCGACCCCGGCCATTCCAAGTTCTTCCTGTCGCTGCAGGACGACCTGATGCGCATCTTCGGCTCCGACCGCATGGATTCCATGTTGCAGAAGCTCGGCCTGAAGGACGGCGAGGCGATCATCCACCCCTGGATCAACAAGGCCCTGGAGAAGGCTCAGCAGAAGGTCGAGGCGCGCAACTTCGACATCCGCAAGAACCTGCTGAAGTTCGACAACGTCATGAACGACCAGCGCAAGGTCGTGTTCGAGCAGCGCATCGAGCTCATGGAGGGCACCAACATCGCCGAGACCGTGGCCGACATGCGCCACGACGTCATCGACGACATCGTCGCCCGCCACATCCCCGAACGCGCCTATCCCGAACAGTGGGACGTCGAGGGCCTGCAGGAGGAAGTGCGCACGATCCTCAACCTCGACCTGCCGGTTGCCGACTGGGCGCGCGAGGAGGGCATCGCCGACGAGGAGGTGAGGGAGCGCCTCAAGAAGGCCGCCGACGAGACCATGGCCCGCAAGGTCGCCCGCTACTCGCCCGACATCATGCGCCAGGTCGAGAAGGCGATCCTGCTGCAGACGCTCGACAACCTGTGGCGCGAGCATCTGGCCAACCTCGACCACCTGCGTTCGGTGATCGGCTTCCGCGGCTACGCCCAGCGCGATCCGCTGCAGGAATACAAGACCGAGTCCTTCTCGCTGTTCGAGGCCATGCTCGCCAACCTGCGCAAGATCACCACCGCGCAGCTGCTGCGCGTCGAACTGGTCCAGCAGCAGGCGCCCGAGCTGCCGGGCGACGCCGACCTGCCCGAGATGCACGCCCATCACATCGACCCGCTGACCGGCGAGGACGAGATGGCGCTCGCCGACGCGCGTCTCGCCGCCGGCCCGGCGCCGACGCGCGATCCCGCCGATCCCGCCACCTGGGGCAAGGTCGGCCGCAACGAGGCCTGCCCCTGCGGCTCGGGCAAGAAGTACAAGCACTGCCACGGCGCGCTGGCCTGACGGTCGCGTCCCGGCGCCAAGGCGAAGGCCGGTCCTTGCAAGGGGCTGGCCTTTTTGCTTTCCAGGCGCCAAAAGGATCGCACGGCAACCAACCGCAACCGGGCCCAAAACGGGCCCAGCAACGGGCAACGCGATGGATCACACCCCGCACCTCTATGTCGAGCGCCGCGCGGCGCAGCGCCCGGCCTGTCCGCTGCTCAGTCTGATCGTGCCGGTCTACAACGAGGCCGAGGTCCTCGACCTGTTCCTCGCCGAGACCGGCTCGGCGCTCGCCGGCCAGACCGTCGCGGTCGAATACGTGTTCGTCGACGACGGCAGCCGGGACGCCAGCGCCGACCTCATCGGCGCCCGCCTGGCCGCCGGCCTGCCCGGCCGTCTGGTGGGCCTGTCGCGCAACTTCGGCAAGGAGGCGGCGATGACCGCCGGCCTGCAGCATGCCCGCGGCGACATCGTCGTGGTGCTCGACGCCGACCTGCAGGATCCCCCCGCCCTGGTGCCGCAGATGATCGACGCCTGGCGCGCCGGCTACGACGTCGTCTACGGGCTGCGCGTCGACCGCTCCAGCGACACGGCGATGAAGCGCGGCACCGCCAGCCTGTTCTACCGGCTGTTCAACCGTCTCGCCCACATCGACATGCCCGCCAACGCCGGCGATTTCCGCCTCATGGACAGACGCGTCGTCGAGGCGCTGCTGTCGTTGCCGGAACGCAACCGCTTCATGAAAGGCCTGTTCGCCTGGGTCGGCTTCCCCTCTGTGGCGATCCCCTACGAGCGCCCGCCGCGCCGCGCCGGCGCCGGCAAGTGGAACTACTGGAAGCTGTGGAACTTCGCCCTCGACGGCTTCACCGGCTTCACCACCGTGCCCCTGCGCATGTGGCTCTACGGCGGCGCGCTGGCCGCCGCCCTCGCACTCGCCTATGCCGCCTTCCTCATCGTGCGCGTGCTCGCCTACGGCATCGACGTCCCGGGCTATGCCTCGACCATGACCGCCATCCTGTTCTTCGCCGGGGTTCAGCTCTTGTCGATCGGCATGATCGGCGAATATGTCGCGCGCCTGTTCACCGAGGCCAAGCAGCGGCCGGTGTTCCTGGTCCAGGACGTGATCGAGGGCGCCCCGGCGGCGGAGGTCGGGCACACCGCCGCCGGGCACGAGGCCGGCGATGCCTGATGCCCCGGTCCCGCTTGCCGCACAGCTGCGCCGGGAAGCGCTGACCGCCGGACGCTTCGTCGTCGTCGGCCTCATCGCCACCGCCACCCATGCCGGCGTCGCGCTCGCCCTGCTCTGGCTGGGTGTCCTGCCGGCCTTCCCGGCCAATGTCATCGCCTTCCTGGTCGCCTTCCTGGTCTCCTTT
Source organism: Polymorphum gilvum SL003B-26A1 (assembly GCF_000192745.1). NCBI lineage: Bacteria > Pseudomonadati > Pseudomonadota > Alphaproteobacteria > Rhodobacterales > Paracoccaceae > Polymorphum > Polymorphum gilvum. Next base: position 463,537 of record NC_015259.1, on the reverse strand, counting down.
ACCGGCCACCACGTCTGGAGCTTCCCCGGCACCGGCGACGCCGCGCGGCGCATGCGGCGCTTCTTCTTGCTCGCCCTCGCCGGCTTCCTGGTCAACTCCGGCGCCCTCGCCGCCTGGCTCGAATGGACGCCCTGGCCGGACAGCCTCGGCATCCTCGTCGCGATCGCGGTCGTGCCGGCCGTCACCTTCCTCGGCGCCCGGCTGTGGGCCTTTGCCGGCTCCGCACCCTCCGGGCAGGGCTCCTGACCCGGCCATGCCGGCAACGCATGGCCGGGCATCCGCGGCACCTTTCCCATGGCTTTGCGGGCGCAGCCGTCCTAACCTCCAGCGATGATCGACATGACCGCCATCGACCGCATCGAGGACTGGCTGATCGGCCAGGCGCTCGGATCGCCCAATCTCGCCGAGCTGTTCGCCGGCCTGTGCGAGCGTCTGCGCGCGGTCGGTGTTCCTGTCGACAGGGCCATGCTCGGCTGGCCCACGCTGCATCCCCTGATCGAGGCGGAAACCGCCTTCTGGACTCAGGGCAATGCAGTTCTCTTCGAGCAGTTTGCCCATTCCGACGAGGACGGCGACGAGTGGCTGAGCAGCCCGATGCGCGCCGTCCTGGTCAACCGCGAGACCATGCTGCGCCGCCGGCTCGACCTCGCCAATGCCGAGCATGACTTTCCCCTGTGCCGGCAGCTCGCCGCCGACGGCTTCACCGACTACCTGATCCTCGGCACGCCCTTCGAGATGCCGGCGGTCGAGCAGCACCAGGGCTTCACCGGCATCATGGTCAGCTGGGCGACGCGTGCGCCCGGCGGCTTCTCCGAGCCCGCGATCGACGCCATCGGCTACATCCAGAAGCGCCTGGCGCTTGCCGCCCGCGCCACCCTCCACGGCCAGATCACGCGCACCATCGCCGAGACCTATCTCGGTAAATGGGCCGGGAGGCAGGTGCTCAACGGCCAGATCCGCCACGGCGACGGCCAGAGCATCGAGGCCGTGATCTTCTTTTCCGACATGCGCCGGTCGACGGCCATCGCCGAGGATCTCGGCCCGGACCGCTACCTCAAGCTGCTCAACCGCTATTTCGACGCCGCCGCCGGCGCCGTCGAGGCGGAGGGCGGCGAGATCCTCGATTTCATCGGCGACGCCGTGCTCGGCATCTTTCCCCTCGACGGCGATGGCGTCGGCCCGGCTGCCGTGCGGGCGCTTGCCGCCGCGCGCGCCTGCCTGCTCCGGCTCGCCGGTGTCGTCACCGACGTCGGCATGCCGGTGCGCGCCGGCATCGCCCTGTCGGTCGGCACGGTCATGTTCGGCAACATCGGCACCGCCAACCGACTGACCTTCTCGGTCATCGGCCAGACCGTGCATGCCGCAGCCAGGATCGAGGCGTTGACCAAGGAGCTCGACTGCACGGTGCTGATGACGCAGGAAATCGCCGCCCATGCACCGGGCGCCGCCAGGCTCAGGGGAACGTTCCGGCTGGACGGCTTCCGCCAGCCCCAGCCTCTCTACGACCTGCCCTGAGCCAACCCTGAAGCCGCCCTGAGACGGCGCGCAAACGGCAGCGCCCGCCTCCGCTGCGTGCGGAGACGGGCGTCGAAGTGCCGGCTTGGACGGGCGTGACGGCGGCTCCTTAGAGGACCACGACCTTGGTGCCGATCTTGACGCGCTCGTAGAGGTGTTCGACATCCTCGTTGAGCATGCGGATGCAGCCCGACGACACGGCCTGGCCGATGCTCCAGTCCTCGTTGGTGCCGTGGATGCGGTAGATCGTATTGCCCAGATACAGCGCCCGCGCGCCCATCGGGTTCTTCGGTCCGCCGGCCATGAAGGCCGGCAGGCGGCGGCCGTTCTTGCGCTCGCGCACGATCATCTCCGGCGGCGGCGTCCAGCCCGGCCATTCCGCCTTGCGCGTGACCTTTTCCTCGCCCTTCCAGGTGAAGCCGTCGCGGCCGACGCCGATGCCGTAGCGCACCGCCTTGCCGTTTTCCTGCACGTGGTAGAGCCAGCGCGCCTTGGTGTCGATGATGATGGTGCCGGGCTTCTCGGGGCCCGAATAGCTGATCACCGAGCGCTTGAACTTGCGCCGGGCGATCTTGCCGGCGACGTCCGGCGTGATGGAGTATTGCACCCAGGTCTGCGTCGTCGGGTCGAAAAAGGCCGCCTGGCCCTCGACCGGCACCGCGACCATGACCGCCAGCGCGGCCAGCAAGGACTTGGAGAGGCGCTTCATCCGTCTCAACCTTCCAATCAAAAAGAAAAATGGTCGGGCCGGTCCGTTTCCTGCATTCGGCACCGCCGACCGCCCGCATCTTCTGTGTGCGCAAACATGGTAAATATTACGTTACGCGCCGGCGCGCCAGCGCCAAAAACGATCCTCTCACGCGCCCCCTCTCACGCGCCCCCTCTCACGCGCCCCCTCTCACGCGCCGAGGAACCGCACCACCTCCGCCCGCGTCGGCAGCGGCGCCACGGCCCCGTAACCGGTCACCGACAGCGCCGCCGCCGCATTGGCGTGACGGGCGGCGGCGAAGGCGTCTCTGCATGCCAGATACTCGGCCAGGAACGCGCCGTCGAAGGCGTCGCCCGCCCCCGTTGCGTCGACCGCCGTCACCCGGTGCGCGCCGATCCGCTCGCGCCGCTCCGCGCTCGCCACCAGCACGCCGGCCGCGCCGAGCGTCAGCGCGACGATCTTCGCCCCGAGCCCGAGCAGATCGTCGGCGATGGCGTCCGGATCGTCGAGGCCGGTGATCTGGCGCGCGTCGTCGAGACCGGGCAGCACGATGTCGGCAAGCGCGACGCTCGCCCGGATCACCGCCCGTGCCCGCGCCAGCGGCCACAGCGCCAAGCGCAGGTTGGTGTCGTAGGAGACAAGCCCCCCGGCCGCGCGCACCGTCTCCGCCGCCGCGAAACAGGCGTCGCAGGCGTTGGTCGAGATCGCCTGGCTGATCGCTGAGAAATGCAGCGCCTTGGCCGCGCCGAGCAGTTCCTGCGGCAGGTCGGACGGCCCGTAGCGGCTCGCCGCCGACCCGGCGCGCCGATAGCTGAAGGCATGGCCCGACGGCCCGTGGCTGACGAAATAGAGCCCGGTCGGCGCGTCCGGGTCGGTGCGCACCGCGCTGGCGTCGACCCCCTCGCGCACCCACAGCGCGTGCAGCTGCTCGCCGAACGCGTCGGCGCCGAGCGCGGTCAGCATGCCCGCCCGCGCGCCCTGCCGCGCCGCGGCCACGGCGACGTTCGAGACGTCGCCGCCGAAACCCGCCACATAGGGCCCGCCGGCCTCGTGCTGGTTGAGTTCGACCATCGGCTCGCCGAGGCACAGGAGATCGGGCGCAGTCGTCATTCCGGGCTCGTCCCAGGCTCGTTGCGGTTCGCGGGCGGCGCCGGCGCCACCCTCCTTCTAAATCGATTTAGTCGATCCATCCCGGCCTTGTCCATGACCCTTTTGCCGTCGACCGCTTTGGGCAGGCCGCGCCGGCCTCGTCCCTTGGGCGGCCTTCCCATCGGCGGGCCGGACGGTTATCACCGTGCGGACAAGAACCGCCCGAGGAAACGCCATGACCGACCTTCGCCCCGCCGCGCCCGCCCATCTGCCCTTCGCCGACCAGGGCACGGGCGGCGGCAGCCCCGTGGTGCTGCTGCACGGCTTCGGCGGCGACCGCCAGACCTGGTCGACCATCCAGGCCGGTCTCGCCCCGCGCCGGCGCTCCCTGGCCTTCGACCTGCCCGGCCACGGCGACGCGCTCGGCTGGCCGCGCGTCGGCAACGCCGCCGTCGCCGCCAAGGCGGTCGTCCAGTCGCTCGATGCCCTCGGCCTCGGCAAGGTCCACCTGGTCGGCCATTCCATGGGCGGCGCGGTCGCCGCGCTGATCGCGCTGCGCGCTCCCGAGCGCCTGTCGAGCCTCACCCTGCTCGCGCCCGGCGGTTTCGGGCCCGAGATCAACCACAAGCTCCTGCGCCGCTACGCCGCCGCCTCCGACGAGGCCGAACTCGAAATGCTGCTGGAACAGTTCTTCGGCTGGGAGTTCCGCCTGCCGCGGCTGCTCGCCCGCCACGCCGCCGAGCTGCGCGCGCGCCCCGGCGCCTGCGAGACCCTGCAGGCGATCGCCGACGAGATCATCGACGGCAGCGTGCAGAAGACCCTGCCGCGCGACGAGCTCGGCAGTCTCGGCCTGCCGGTCAAGGTGGTCTGGGGCACCCAGGACAGGGTGCTGCCGACCCGCCAGTCGCACGGCCTGCCCGGCGTCGTCGCCACCCACGTCTTCGAGCGCGTCGGCCACATGCCGCATCTCGAGGTTCCGGCCGAGGTGATCCGTCTCATCGCGGAGAACGCCGCCGCCGACTGAGGCGCCGACTGGGGCGCCGACTGGGGCGCCGACTGGGGCGCCGACTGGGGCGCCAATCGGCCAGCTGGCGCCGTCCCGTCAGGCCGGCGGCAGCAGGTCGGCGCGCCACGCCTCGCCGATCACCTTGCGCGCCACCATGTGCGAGCGCGGCGCGTTGATGCTGTCGACGGCGATCAGCCGGCCGCGCTGCAGATAGGCGACATAGAACTTGTCCTCGGCCGGCGCGCCGACCGTCACCGTGTCGTCGTAGCCTTCCGACAGGCCGGCGATCTGCAGCTTGACGTGATACTGGTCGGACCAGAACCACGGCAGCGGGTCGTAGTCGACCTCCTGCCCCGTCATCGTCTGGGCCACCACCTTGGCCTGGTCGATGGCGTTCTGCACGCTTTCCAGCCGCACCGAACGGCCGTAGCGGGCGGAGAAGAAGCGGGTGCAGTCGCCCGCCGCGAAGATCGTCTCGTCGCTGGTCTGGCCGCCGCCGTCGACCAGGATGCCGTTGTCGGTCTCCAGGCCGCAGGCGGTCGCCAACTCGTCGTTGGGCTCGGCGCCGACCGCCACCAGCACCAGGTCCGCCGGCACGACCGCGCCGCCGGCGAGCCGCACGCCCTCGACCCGCTCCCCGCCCTCGATCGCCTCGACGCCGGTCGACAGCCTGAGGTCGACGCCGTTGGCCCGGTGCAGCGCCTCGTAATAGGCCGACACCACCGGCGACACGACGCGCTTCATCACCCGGTCCTGCGCCTCGATCACCGTCACCGCCTTGCCCATGGCGCGCGCCACCGCGGCCACCTCCAGGCCGATGTAGCCGGCACCGATCACCGCCAGCCGGTTGTGCACGCCGAGCGCGGCGCGGATGTGTTCGACGTCGGTGATCCTGCGCAGCGTCACCACCCCGGCCAGATCCGCGCCGGCGAGCGCGATCGCGCGCGCGCGGGTGCCGGTCGCCAGCACCAGCCGGTCGTAGCCGATCCGCTCGCCGCCGGCGCACACGAGCGACCTGGCGTCGCGGTCGATCGCCTCGACGCGGGTGCCCGGCTGCACCGCGATTCGCTGTGTCTCGTAGAAGGCCGGCGGGCGCAGCCACAGCGCCTCGCTGCCGATCTCGCCGGACAGGAACTTCTTCGACAGCGGCGGGCGTTGGTAGGGCGGATGGGGCTCGTCGCCGATCATCCGGATCGGGCCCTCGTGGCCGTTCTGGCGCAGCGACTGGGCAACCTGCGCCCCGGCCTGTCCCGCACCGACGATCGCGATGGTGTCCTGCATGGCGATACTCCCTCCAAGCGCATGGGGATGACGGAATGGCGTAGCATGACGAGGGGGAACCGGCCAGCCGGACACAAGGACGCGGCGTGGGGACGCGGCCCGCAAGAGACGGACCGCGCTGTCATGCCCTGGGATCGATAGCCGAGTGCCGGCCGCCGGTAAAGCTCAGGCGGCGCGCACCCCGTCGAGGAAGCTACGCACCTCGCCGCGCAGGATGCCGGCCTGCTCCGCCAGCGCCCGCGACAGCCGCTCCACCTCGACGCCCGACTGCCGCGCGTGCTCGCTCGCCGCGACCACCGCCGTCATCCGCTCCGCGCCCTCGTCGGAGCGGCCCGAGGCGTCGTTGACGTTGAGCGCGATCGCCTGCACGGCACCGTCCTGCTGCTCGACCGCCGCCGCCACCGACGAGGCCAAGGCATCCATGTCGTAGATGATGTCGCGCACCTCCTCGATGGCGCTGACAGCGCCGGCCGAGGCGGTCTGGATCGCCTCGATCTGGGCGGCGATGTCCTCGGTCGCCTTCGACGTCTGCTCGGCCAGCTGCTTGACCTCGGACGCGACCACAGCAAAGCCCCGGCCCGCCTCGCCGGCCCGACCCGCCTCGATGGTGGCGTTCAGCGCCAGCAGATTGGTCTGGCTGGCGATGTCGCGGATGAGGTTCATCACCGCGCCGATCCGGTCCGCTGCACCCGACAGTGCCTGCATGGTGGTGAAGGTGCTGTTGGCGCCCTCCACCGCCCGCTTGGCCACCTGCATGGAGCGTTCCGCCCGCTCGGCGATCTCGCGTATCGAGGCCGCCAGCTCCTCGGTCGCCCCGGCCGCCGAGGTAACGTTCTCGGCCGCGACGCGCACGCTGCCGCCCGCCTCTCCGGCCTGCGACGACACCTCGTCGGCGGCCGCTTCGACCGTGGCCGATGCCTGCGACAGATCGCGCGCGGCGGCGTCGAGACTGCCCAGCGCGGCCGCCATCTCGGCCTCGAAGTCGGCGATGATCTGCTCCAGCCGACGCACCCGCTCGTCGCGCCGGGCGTTCTCCTCGTCCTGCGTTCGGGCCAGCCGATGGCGCTCCAGCGCGTTGTCGCGGAACACCCGCACCGTGCGGACCATCGTGGAGATCTCGTCCTTGCCCGCATCCGAAGGCAGGTCGATGGCGGTCTCGCCGGCGGCTAGGCGCTCCATCGAACGCTGCAACTGCGCCAGGGGCGTGGAGATCGAGCGGCCGATCAGGATGCCGAGGGATGAAAGCACCACCAACAGCGCAAGGATGACGCTGACAATGACGGCGGTGGAGAACTCGCGGATGCCGGCGAGATCGGCGACGGCGGCGGCATCGCCGGCGTGGGCGGCCTCGCGCAGCGCCGATAGGTGCGGCGGCACCAGCGAAAACAGGTCCTCGACCAGGGCAATCTTGTCGCTGCGGAGACCGAGCATGGCAGCATAGCTGTCGAATGCCGCCTTGTAGCTGCTCATGGTGGCATCGATCTCGGCCTTGACCTCGCCCGGGATATAGGCTCGGCTAAGCAGCTTCTCGAATTGGGCAAAGGCGCCATCGAATGCGGCGCGCGCCTCGGCGTTCCCGCCGAGCAGCGTGAACTCGCGCTCCGTCAGTTGGACCTCGAGCACGGTACGGGCGAGCTTCTCGAAGTCGGAGGCCCCGCCGAACTTCAGTTCGTCGTTGATTCGCATCTTGGCCTTGCCGGCGAGCGTGCTCAGGTCAGCGCGCAGGCCCGAATTGCCGTCGAAGCCAACCTGCTTCTGCACCGCGTTGAGTTCGGCGAAAGCACCCTCCAGGCCAGACAGCGTATCGATGATATCGGCAGTCTCGGCGCTCAGGCCCTGGGCCGGCGCAAGCCGCTGGATCGCTGCCATCTGGCTATTCGCCGTGGCGAGTTCGTTCTGGAACGCGGCGAAGGTGACTTCGCTCGGCTCGGCGAGATAGCTCTTCTCCAGGAAGCGCATCTGGTCGCCGAGAGCGGCAAGCTCGAAGGTGGCTCGCGCAAGGCTTGCGCTCTCCTCGGAGGCGGAGAAGGCCTGTTCCACCCGCGACTGGCTCCACCAGAACACGCCGCCTACGGCCAACAGTCCGAGGGCGGTGATGAAGCTGATCGCAAGGATGCGGAAGCGGACGCTGAGGTCGACACCCAAGCCCCGCCGGACACCACTCTGCGACACGGCGGAACGGGGGGATTGCAAAGCCTGGCTCATCGGGCATAGTCCCATCTCGGCGCACGACACCTGTGCGAAAAAGTTGAACAACTCTGCCCCTCTACGGTTAACAAGCCTTCAAAACCTTGAGTCACTTTGCAGTTATCGCAGGGCCAGAATTTAGTCAGACTGCCGGAAACTTCACCAGATCAAGAAGACCATCTCCATGACCCTGAAGGGACTGATCGCCGCTCTGACGCCCGCCGTTTTCGTCCTGCTGTGGTCGACCGGCTTCATCGGCTCCAAGCTTGGCGCGCCCTATGCCGAGCCCTTCGTGTTCCTGACCCTGCGCTTCCTGCTGGTCCTGCCGGCGCTCGCGCTGATCGCCGTCCTCGCCGGCGCGAAATGGCCGGACCGCCCGGCGCTCGTCGGCCATTGCATCGTCACCGGCATGCTGGTCCACGGCGTCTATCTCGGCGGCGTGTTCTGGGCGATCGACAACGGCATGCCGGCCGGCGCCGCCTCCCTGGTCGTCGGCCTGCAGCCGCTGGTGTCCACGCTCGGCGCCGGCTGGATCCTGAACGAGAAGATCCTGTCCCGCCACTGGGCCGGCATGGCGCTCGGCGCCTTCGGCCTGGTGCTGGTGCTCGCCCCGCGCCTCGGCGAGGCCGGTTCCGGCATCACCGCGGCCACCATCGCCGCGGTCCTGCTCGCCGTCGTCGCCATCAGCCTCGGTACGGTGTACCAGAAGCGCTTCGTGCCCTTCACCGACCATGTCGCCGCCACCACCTGGCAGTATGTCGGCGCCCTGCTGGTCACCGTGCCGCTCGCCTTCACCGAGACCTGGACCGTCGAGTGGACAGGCGAATTCGTCTTCGCCCTCGGCTGGCTCGTCGTGGTGCTGTCCATCGGCGCCATCCTGCTCCTGATGGCGCTGATCCGCGCCGGCGCGGTCGCCGAGGTGGCGTCGCTGTTCTATCTCGTCCCGGTCGCGACCACGGTGGAGAGCTATCTTCTGTTCGGCGAGCGCCTGACCCTCGTCCAGATCGGCGGCATGGTGCTCGTCGTCGCCGCCATCCTGCTCATCCGCCGGCGCCAGCGCCGGCCGTCTCCCGCCTGAGGTCGCGCTGGCGGATCAGCGCGGCGTTGAGTTCGCCGCCGATCAGCAGCGCCAGCGCCACGATGTAGAGGAACACCAGAGCCGACATAACGCCGGCAAGTCCGGCGTAGGTCGACACGTAATCGGCATAGCCGGCAAGATAGGCGCCGAAGGCCGCGCCGGCTGCCAGCCACAGCGCCAGCGTCGCCGCCACCCCCGGAAGGATGTCGACGAAGCGCCGCCGGCCGGCCGGCAGCACCGCGTGGACGACGATCAGGCCGGCGACGGCGACGAGACTCGCTGCCCCGTAGCGCACCGCATTGATGCGGCCAGCGAAATCGGCCAGCCACGGGAACCAGGCGTGCGCGGCGGCAAGCGCCAGCGGCGCCAGCACCATCAGGAACGTGAAGGCGATCAGCCCGATCGAGCACAGGAGCACGAGCAGGATAGATTGCAGCCGCAGCAGCACGAAGGGGCGCGTGTCGATCACCCGATAGGCACGGTTGAGCGCCACCCGCACCGCCTCGACCCCGTTGGAGGCGAACCACAGCGCCGCCACCACACCGAAGGTCAGCAGGTCCCCGCGCGGCACCGTCAGCACCTTCTTGATCTCGTTGGCGACCGGTGCGGCAACCTGCTCCGGCCAGGCCTCGAAGATCAGCTCCGACACCCGCGCCGCGGTTCCGGTGAGGCCGAGGAAGCCGGCCAGCGCCGCGATGAAGATCAGCAACGGGAACAGCGCCAGCAGCGACGACAGCGCCACGTGGCTCGCCATCGCCCAGCCGTCGTCCCGGTTGAAATGGCCGAGCGCGTCGCCGAGCACGCGGTATCCGATCACAAGTCGCTTCGACAGGGTCATGCCTTCCGGTTTCGCGGCTTGAGGGCCCTGCGTCAAGGTGCCCGTGCGCCGAGCAAGCCATCAGCCGAAAGGCCTATGGGTCGCATCTCGACAAATTCGCTGCTGCGACGCAACATGCTGTCCCGATCGAGACCCGCCAGACACCGAACGACAAGGGAAGACCCCAAGCATGTCGATTGCCGCCGAGCCCGTGTCCCCGCCCGATACGCCCCTGCATGAGCTGACCGGCGCCGCCGTCGCCGCGCTCGACGGCCTGCTGGATGCCGCCGCGCGGCAGGTGCGCGCGCGCGTCACCCGCGACGGCCGGCTGTCGTCGGAGGCGATGGATCTCGACCAGCGCGCCACCCACGGCCTCGCCTGGCTCGCAACCTATGTCGAGGCGTTGCGCCAGTTCGACGCCTATGCCGCCCGGCTGCGCGAGCAGGGCCGCTACGGCGAGATCGAGGAGTTGATCGTCCGCCTCGGCTTCGGCGAGTATCTCGCCCAGGTGTTCGGCGGCATTCCGATGAACCAGGGCGAGTTCGTCCGCCTCGCCGACCTCGGCCTGACCGCGGCCGAGGCCGCGGCGGCGCGCGTCGCGGCGGTGGACGAGCTGATCGACACCGGCAATACCGCGGCGGTGCGCGCCCGGCTGGCCGAGCTGATCCGCCACCAGGCCGGCCGCTCGACCTTCGGCGACACCGGGCTCGACGAGACCTACGAGCAGATCCGCGAGGAGATGCGCCGCTTTGCCGAGGACAAGGTCAGCCCCCATGCCCACGAGTGGCACTTGAAGAACGACTACATCCCGCTCGAGGTCATCGCCCAGATGGCCGAACTCGGCGTCTTCGGCCTGACCATTCCGGAACAATACGGCGGCATGGGCCTCGGTAAGGAATCCATGGTCGTCGTCTCCGAGGAACTGTCGCGCGCCTATATCGGCGTCGGCTCGCTCGGCACCCGCTCCGAGATCGCCGCCGAACTGATCCTGTGCGGCGGCACGCAGGAGCAGAAGGACAAGTGGCTGCCGAAGATCGCCTCGGGCGAGATCCTGCCGACCGCTGTCTTCACCGAGCCCAACACCGGCTCCGACCTCGCCTCGCTCCGGACCCGCGCGGTCAAGGAGGGCGACGTCTGGAAGGTCTACGGCAACAAGACCTGGATCACCCATCCGGTGCGCGCCGACGTCATGACCCTGCTCGCCCGCACCGATCCCGACCAGCCCGGCTACAAGGGCCTCAGCATGTTCCTCGCCGAGAAGCCGCGCGGCACCGACGCCGATCCGTTCCCGGCCGAGGGCATGAGCGGCGGCGAGATCGAGGTGCTCGGCTACCGCGGCATGAAGGAATACGAGATCGCCTTCGACGGCTTCGAGATCAGCCACGAGAACCTGCTCGGCGGCGAGACCGGCCAGGGTTTCAAGCAGCTCATGCAGACCTTCGAGGGCGCCCGCATCCAGACCGCCGCCCGCGCGCTCGGCGTCGCCCAGGCGGCCCTCGACCTCGGCCTGCGCTACGCTGAGGAGCGCATCCAGTTCGGTCGGCCGCTGATCGCCTTCCCGCGCGTCTCCGACAAGCTGGCGCTGATGACCGCCGAACTGATGATCGCGCGGCAGCTGACCTATTTTTCCGCCTGGGAGAAGGATTCGGGCCGCCGCTGCGACCTGGAGGCCGGCATGGCCAAGCTGCTCGGCGCCCGCGTCGCCTGGGCGGCGGCCGACAATGCGCTCCAGATCCACGGCGGCAACGGCTTCGCCCAGGAGTATCCGATCTCGCGCGTCCTGTGCGATGCCCGTATCCTTAACATCTTCGAGGGCGCGGCCGAGATCCAGGCCCAGGTCATCGCCCGCCGCATCCTCGATACCCGCGCGGTCAACTGAGCGCCGCCGGGGCGCGTGCCGATCCGGCGACCGGCATTGATGCCCGCCGCCGCCGGCCCCATATCAGGGCCTTGGAGCGGGACCGGCGTCCCGCAAAGGAGTGCCCATGACCAGCCCGTTCGAGGATCTCGGCTTCGATCCGGACCTGCTCGGCCCCGAGGAGGAGCAGAGGCGCACGGTGCGCGAGAAGCTCATCGCCACCGCCCGCAAGGCCGCCCGCCAGGTGCCGTTCGTGGAGGACGTCGTCGCCGGTTACTATTGCGCGCTCGACCCGGCGACGCCGCGCAAGGTCCGCGTCACCGTGTTCGCCGCCCTCGCCTACTTCGTACTGCCGCTCGATGCCGTTCCCGACTTTCTCGTCGGCATCGGCTTCGGCGATGACGCCACGATTCTGATGGCCGCGATCGCCATGGTCCGGGCGCACATGCGCCCCGAACATGTCGAGGCCGCGCGCGCTGCATTGCGCGACGAGGCGTAAGCGGGTTTCCGGAGGGTCTCCGGAGGGTTTCAGGACACTTTCCACAGTCCGGCCCTGCGGCCGGCGACAAGCCAGTACACGGCGCCGGCGAGAAAGCCCGCAGCAAGCGCGACCGGGGTGCCGGGTGGCAGCCCACCGCCGGCCGGCTCGGCCCGCAGCAGCCACAGGGCGAAGGCAATTAGTCCTGCAGCGCCAACATGATAGACGATGCTGCGCCAGCCGGCGAGTTCGGCCAGGAGGATCGCCGCGAGCGCCGGCACGAACGTTGCGCTGCCGAGGACGGCGGCCGAAACCAGCCCCGTTCCGACCATCGCGCCGAAGCCGACCGGGTCGACCTCCGGCGGCCCGGCCCGGAACACGCCCCAGGCCAGGAACAGCCCGGCGGCGATCAGCGCGCAGATGAAGCCCGCGACGATGCGGACAAGTTGCACGGCCAGCCTGCCGCCGTCGACCATGGTCTTGCTCCGAAAGGGGTTTTTCGGTCCGCGGGTCACGCGGCGAGGGGATAGGCCTCTTCCACCAGATAGGGGCCGCCGCCCGTGCTGGCCTTCGACGAAAACAGCACGAAACGGCCCGCCGTGAACGTCGGCGCGTGAAAATTCCCCCGCTCCATCAACCACTTGGCGACATCTTCGTTGGTCGAGGTGCGGCATCTGGCGATGGTCACGTGGGGCATGTACTTGCGCCGCTCCGCCGGCAGCCGCAGGCGCTGGATGATGCGCTCCTGCTCGGCCTGCAACTCGGCCAGCTGCGCCGACGGCTCGACCCGCGCCCAGATCGAGTGCGGGCGCCCATTTCCGAATGATCCCAATCCGTTGAGCCGGATCTCGATCGGCTCGCGGCGGATCCGTGCGAGCGCGTCGGCGACCTCGTCCGCCGTGCGGTCGTCGATGTCTCCGATGAAGCGCAGGGTGATGTGGTAGTTTTCCGTATCGATCCAGCGGGCGCCGCGCAGGCCGCCCCGGAGCATGGACAGATGGAGCCCCGTCTGGGCCGGGATCTCGAGACCTGTGAACAATCGCGGCATGGGGTTGCCCTCCGCTGTCGCTGACCTGTCCATCAGGGCGAAACTTCGCGTGCAGCGCAAGAAAAATCTCAAGCCCTTGGAAAGGCTGAAATTTCCATGGCAGGGCGAGAGTCCGACGCCGGCTGGGAGGCGCGCCTGTCCCATCCGCCGGCGTGGTGATTCTCCTCTCGCCTCAGGGACAGGGATTGCCCCGCAGCTGGTGCACGGCGTCGATCCGCTCGACGAGTTCCGCCGTCATTGCCACCTCGGCGGCGTCGAGGTCGGTCTCCAGCTGGGCCAGGCTGGTCGCCCCGACGATCACCGAGGTCATGAAGCTGCGCGACAGCGCGAAGGCGATCGCCATCTGCGCCGGATCGAGGCCGAACTCGGCGGCGAGATCACAATAGGCGTCGATGGCCTCCGCCGCCCCCGGCGTCTCGTAGCGCTGCAGCCGGTCGAACAGCGTCCGCCGCGCCCCCGCCGGCCGCGCCCCGCCGCGGTACTTGCCGGTCAGATAGCCCTGCGCCAGCGGCGAATAGGCGAGCAGGCCGACATCCTCGCGCCGGGCGACCTCGGCCAGCCCGGTCTCGAACGTCCGGTTGACCAGGGAATAGGCGTTCTGGATCGACACGACCCGGGGCAAGCCCTTGGTTTCAGAGGCTTTCAGGTAGGTCATCGTGCCCCAGGGGCTTTCGTTGGACAGCCCGACGTGACGCACCTTGCCGGCCTTCACCAGGGCGCCGAGCGCCCCCAGTGTGGCCTCGATCGTAGTCTCGTCGTCGACTGGTTCGGGATCGTTCCAGCGCGTCGGATTGGAGCCGAAGCCGGACACCGGCCGGTCCGGCCAGTGCACCTGGTAGAGGTCGATATGGTCCGTCTGCAGGTTCCTCAGGCTCCGGTCGACGGCCTCCTCGATCTGCGCCCGCGTCAGTCGGCCTTCCGAGCCGTCGGCGCGAAACCAGGTGTTGGCAGTGCGCCCGACCACCTTGGTCGCCAGCACGATCCTGTCCCGCGCCCGCCGGGATTTCAGCCACGAGCCGATGATCCGCTCGGTCCGGCCCTGCGTCTCGGCCCGCGGCGGGACCGGATAAAGCTCTGCCGTGTCGAAGAAATTCACCCCGCGGTCGAGCGCGAGATCCATCTGCGCATGGCCCTCGGCCTCGGTGTTCTGCTCGCCGAAGGTCATGGTGCCAAGGCATAGGCTGCTGACGGTCACGTCGGTGCGGCCGAGACGGCGATACTCCATCGTCAGGTCCTTGTCGGTCGGTAGGGTCGGGAACGGCCGGCGCGGCGGATCTAGTCTGCGCCGACCCTGGAAATCAGGGCTTCGACGCTCGGTAGCACATTGCGCACGATGACGGAAACGCCTTCGCCGGTCGGATGCATGCCATCGGCGAGGTTCAGTTCCGGCCTCATCGCCACGCCGTCCAGGAAGAACGGATACAGCAGCGCGCCATGCGCCTCGGCGATCTCGGCGAAGATCGGATCGAAGGCGGCGGCGTAGTCCTCGCCGAGATTGCGCGGCGCCAGCATGCCCGCGACCAGGACCTCGACGCCGCGTGCCTTGAGCCGGCGGACGATCTCGTCGAGGTTCTCCCGCGTCCGCGCCGGCTCCAGACCGCGCAGCGCGTCGTTCGCCCCCAGTTCCAGGATCACCGCGTCCGTGTCCTCCGGCACCGACCAGTCGAGCCGCGACAGGCCGCCGGACGAGGTGTCGCCGGACACGCCCGCATTGACGACGGTGACGTCATGGCCCTTCTCCTTCAGCGCCTGTTCCAGCTGCACCGGGAAGGCTTCCTGCGGCGGCAGCAGGTAGCCGGCCGACAGACTGTCGCCCAGGACGACGATCTTCACCGGCTCGGCCATGGCGCGCCCCCATCCGGCGACAACGAGGACAATCAGGCCGACGACGACAAACGGATACGATTTTAACTGCATGACAGGACTGGATAGACTCCGTTCTTGGCCCCATATCGACGCGGAACGGCCGCTCGGCTGGCCACAGCTGAACACGATGCTGATTTCAATATAGGGTCGCGGATGACGAATGGACCAGCCATTGCGCTCAAGGGCGTGCATCTCAGCCTCGGCGAGGGCGCCGGACGCGTGCATATCCTGAAGGGGATCGATCTGGAGATCGACGCCGGCACCTCGGTCGGCCTGGTCGGTCCGTCGGGGTCGGGCAAGTCGACCCTGCTGATGGTCATGGCCGGCCTGGAACGGGCCGATGCTGGGACCGTGCGGGTGGCCGGCACCGAACTCGGCCCCTTGTCCGAAGACGACCTCGCCCGCTTCCGCGGCCGCAACGTCGGCATCGTGTTCCAGTCCTTCCACCTCGTCCCCAACATGACCGCGCTGGAAAACGTCGCCGTGCCGCTCGAACTGGCCGGCGACCGCGCGGCGTTCGACAAGGCCCGCGCGGAACTGGACGCCGTCGGCCTCGGTCACCGGATGCACCATTATCCGGCCCAGATGTCCGGCGGCGAGCAGCAGCGCGTCGCGGTCGCCCGCGCCCTGGTCGTCGAACCGGCGATCCTGATCGCCGACGAACCGACCGGCAACCTCGATGACGCTACCGGCGACCAGATCGTCGAGCTGATGTTCTCCGCCAAGACCCGCCATCGCACCACCCTCGTTCTGGTCACTCACGACCTTGCCCTTGCCAGGAAATGCGACCGCGTCGTGCGCGTGCGTTCCGGCGAGATCGACCATCACAGCCTGGCTCTGCGCGAGGACGCGCCCGCATGACCGCCTTCCTGTCCCGCACGCCGCCGCCGTCGGGTTCGCTCGGGCTGGCCGTCCGCTTCGCCCTGCGCGAGCTGCGTGGCGGGCTGAAGGGCTTCTACATCTTCATCGCCTGCATCGCCCTCGGCGTCGCGGCGATCTCAGGCGTCACCTCCGTGTCGCGCGCGCTGACGGAGGGCATCGCCGGCGAGGGACAGTCGATCCTGGGCGGCGATCTCGCATTCGGCCTCGTCCACCGCCAGGCCGACGAGGCCGAAGCCGCCTGGCTCGCCTCGCTCGGGCGAATGTCCCGCGTCGCCACGCTGCGCGCGATGGCCCGCTTGCCGGAAGGGAGCGACCAGGCGCTGGTCGAACTCAAGGCGATCGACGACGTCTATCCGCTCTACGGCACGTTCAGCCTCGGCGACGACGTCGCGCTGGCGAGCGCCCTGGACCGGCAGGGTGACGGTCTGTGGGGCGCGGTCGCAGACCTGTCCCTGCTCGCCCGCCTGCAGATCGGCATCGGCGACGTCGTCTCGCTCGGCCGCACCCAGGTCCGCATCACCGGGGTCATCGAGGCCGAGCCGGACAAGCTGTCCGGCGGCATGGAGTTCGGCCCGCGCCTGATGATCTCGGACGCCGCGCTCGGCGACACCGCCCTCGTCCAGCCGGGAAGCCTCGTCAGCTGGACCTATCGCATCCGGCTGGCAGGAACGGCATCCGACGACACGATCCGCGCCGTGACAGAGCAGGCCCGCGCCGAGTTCCCGCAGGCGGGCTGGCGGATCCAGTCCCGCACCAATGCCGCGCCGGGCTTGCAGCGCAACATCACCCGCTTCGCGCAGTTCCTGACCCTGGTCGGCCTGACCGCGCTTGTCGTCGGCGGCGTCGGCGTCGCCAATGCGGTGCGGGCGTTCCTGGAGACCAAGCGCGACGTGATCGCCAGCTTCAAGTGCCTCGGCGCCGGCGGCGGGCTGGTGTTTCGTATCTACCTGCTCCAGATGATGATCATCGCCGGCATCGGCATCGCGATCGGCCTCGTCCTCGGCGCGCTGATTCCCTTCGCCGCGGCCGGCGCGCTGGCCGGCGTCCTGCCGATCCGTCTCGCCGTCGCGGTTTATCCAACCGAACTTGCGCTCGGCCTCGTCTACGGGTTTCTGACCGCGCTCGCCTTCGCGCTCTGGCCGCTCGGCCGCGCGCACGACGTGCCGCCGACGGCACTGTTCCGCGACCAGGTCGCGGCCACGCGCAGCCTGCCCCGCAAGCGATACCTCGCCGCCACCGCCGCGGCGGCCGTAACCTTGGCCGCTATCGCCATCCTGCTCGCCTACGACAAGCGCATCGCGACCATCTATGTCGGCGCGTCGGTCGCCGCCTTCCTGCTCCTGGTGCTCGTCGGCCGCGCCGTCATGGCGCTCGCCCGGCGGGCGCCCAGCCTGCGGTCGACCGAACTGCGCCTGGCCGTCGCCAACATCCACCGCCCCGGCGCCCTGACGCCCTCGGTCGTTTTGTCGCTCGGCCTCGGCCTGTCGCTGCTGGTCGCCCTCGCCCTCATCGACGGCAACCTTCGGCGCGAACTGACCGCGACCATCGCCCAGAAGGCTCCGAGCTTCTTCTTCGTCGACATCCAGAGCGGCGAACGAGACGCCTTCGAGGCTCTGCTGAAGTCCGAGGCGGCCGACGCCACCATCCAGAGCGTGCCGATGCTGCGCGGCCGTCTGGTCGCGCTCGACGGCGTACCGAGCGACCAGATCCAGGCCCCGCCGAATGTCGCCTGGGCCCTGCGCGGAGACCGCGGCATCACCTATGAAGCGGACGTGCCCGACAATTCGCGCCTGGTCGAAGGCCAATGGTGGCCGTCGAACCATGGGGGAGAACCCCTGGTTTCCTTCGAGGCGGAACTGGCGCGCGGCCTCGGGCTGACGATCGGCGACACGATCACCGTCAACGTGCTCGGCCGCGACATCACCGCGCGGATTGCCAACCTGCGCGTGGTCGAATGGGAATCGCTGGCGATCAATTTCGTCATGGTGTTTTCGCCCAACACCTTCGCCGGCGCGCCCCATGCCCATCTGATAACCGTGGCATGGGACGACGACGTCGGCACCGAGCGGGAACTTGCGCTGCTGAACAGCACCTCCTCCGCCTTTCCGACCGTCACCGCGGTACGCGTGAAGGATGCCATCGCCCAGGTCAACGCCCTGGTCGAACAGCTCGCCTGGGCGGTCCGCGGCGCGTCCTCGGTGACGCTGATCGCCAGCGTGCTGGTTCTGGCCGGCGCACTCGCCGCCGGGCATCGCAACCGGATCTACGACGCCGTCATCCTCAAGACGCTCGGCGCAACACGGGGGCGGCTTATCCGGGCCTATGCCTGCGAATACGCCCTGCTCGGCCTGGCCACCGCCCTGTTCGGGCTGATTGCCGGCGGCCTGGCGGCCTGGTTCGTGATCACACAGGTGATGAACGGCAGTTTCGCGCTTATGCCGATGACCGCCGTCGCCGCGGCCGGCGTGGCGCTCGTCCTGACGGTGGGCTTCGGCCTGATCGGCACCTGGAAGGTGCTCGGAGAAAAGCCTGCGCCCGTGCTGCGCAACCTGTGACCGGACCGGAGGCGGAACCGGCGCTGACCGGGCCGGCCAGGACCGCCCAACATGAACGAACCGTAATGGTTTTTTCGCGCGGCTTGTCTTGTTCTGGAAACCTCTTTCTCCCATATTCTGGGCGACGTCTGTCCAGCGAGCGTATGCTCCAGCGAAAACCGACAAAGGGGAATAACGAATGTCGACTTTCGACCGCAACAACCAGGTGCCTTACGCCACGGCCGGAAGCTACGCCGATGCCGGGATCGATCAGGGCCTGCGTGCCTACATGCTCGGCGTCTACAACTATATGACGCTGGGGCTTGCCATCACCGGCCTGGTCGCCATGGCGACGGTCTATTTCGCCATCGACACCGCCACCGGCGGCCTGACCACCTTCGGCCTGGCAATCTATGCCAGCCCGCTGAAGTGGGTGATCATGCTCGCGCCGCTGGCGATGGTGTTCTTCTTGAGCTTCCGCATCCAGTCGATGAGTGCGTCCGCGGCCCAGACGACGTTCTGGATCTACGCCGCGCTGATGGGCGCCTCGCTGTCGTCGATCTTCCTGGTCTATACCGGCGGATCGATCGCCCGCGTGTTCTTCATCACCGCAGCCTCCTTCGGTGCGCTCAGCCTGTTCGGCTACACCACCAAGAAGGACCTGTCGGCCTGGGGCTCGTTCCTGTTCATGGGCCTGATCGGCATCGTGCTGGCCTCGCTGGTGAACATCTTCCTCGCCTCCTCGGCCCTGCAGTTCGCCGTCTCGGTGATCGGCGTGCTGGTGTTCGCCGGCCTGACCGCCTACGACACCCAGCAGATCAAGGAAATGTACTACGAGGGCGACGGCCACGAGGCCACCACCAAGAAGTCCGTCATGGGCGCCCTGCGGCTCTATCTGGACTTCATCAACATGTTCCTGATGCTGCTGCAGCTGTTCGGCAACCGCGAATAAGCGACGCCGAAAGGATCAAAGACGAAAGCCCGGCCACCGCGCCGGGCTTTTTGCTGCGGACGCGGCACAGCATTCCTTTCAGGCGTCGACCAGACGCAGGTGCCTCTTCTTTTCCAGCACCCTGAGCACGCTCGCCAGTTCGTGGCCGCGCTTGAGAATCAGGCCGCCGGCGGCGACGACGCTGTAGGCGCCCTGGCGACGGGCAAGCTTGGGATCCTTCTCGATCCGGTACATCGGCATTTCGCTGGTGCGCCGGAAGACGGAGAACACCGCCTTGTCCTTCAACAGATCGATAGCATAGTCGCGCCATTCTCCATCGGCGACCATGCGGCCGTAGAGCCTGAGGATCTGGTCGAGTTCGCGTCGGTCGAACGAGACAACAGGACGAGGCGCCCCCGCGGCAGGGGCGTCGGGAGCGAGCGCAGCGACCGGAGCCCCTCCGACGCTGCGCTCGGACGCGTTTTCGTCAGTCTCGCTCATGGCGCCTCCTGGTTCGTTTGCCGAGCCAGCCCGGCACCGGGCCGGCAATGCGGCTTCGTCATCTGATTGTCATGATGCTCCGGTCCCGCCCAGCTTGGCAAGGCCGAAGGGGCAGGCAGGCCCCTGATACCATCGTCAAGCGGTGCGAAAAATCACCGTTTTGCCTCATTCCAGCCCTTGGAAGGCCGTTTTGACCCTCCATATAATCATCAACCCCGTTCGGTTCGACCGGGACTGGCCTTCGGAACGCATTAGCCCCCCAGCCCCCCGGGGATCAGGCCGGTTCGGACCCTTTGTTTGCGTAACGATAGAACGGGGCACCTGAAGGGCCGGCATTGTTGCCGGCCCTTTTCATGTCCGCTCCGCAGAAGCTTCTTTCGAACCGCGCCGCTCGTCCTGTATCATCCGGTCATGACGACGCATCTCACCGAAGTGCGGCCGGCCCGCCCCGAAGACGCCGAAGCCCTCAGCGGCATCCACGCCGCAGCCTGGCGCGGTGCCTACCGCGGCCTTCTGGACGGCATCGACCTGGAGCGTCTGGTGTCGCGGCGAACGCCTTCATGGTGGTGCGATGCCCTCACCAAGGGCGTTCTCATCGAAGTTCTCGAGATCGGCGGCGAGGCCGCCGGCTATGCCTCCTACGGCTCCTGCCGGATGCCCGCCCTGCGCTGCGACGGCGAGATCTACGAAATCTACCTGAAGCCCGAGTGCCAAGGCCTCGGCTTCGGCCGTCAGTTATTCGAGACCGCCCGCAAGGCCCTCCAGAGCCGGGGGCTGAACGGCCTCGCGGTCCGCGTGCTGAGCGACAACGGACCGGCCTGCGCCTTCTACCGGGCGCTCGGCGGGCGACTGGCGGCCAGGACCTGGCACGAGACCGGCGGCAGGCGCCTGGAACTGTCGGTCTTCGTCTGGGCCGCCCGGCGGGTCTGAGAGAGCCCGAGGAAGGGCCGGAATCAGTAGTTCAGCACGCCCGGCAGGCCGATCACCCGTGCCGGCTGGCTGCAGTCGTGCAAGCCGGCGAGGTCGTCCGCCGCCTGGCGCGCCAGGTCGTTGGCCCTGGCGTTGGCACGCGCGTCGACATAGGCGACATGGCAGACCGCGCCCGGCACCAGTTGCGTCACCACCAACACCTCGTCCCGCAGCCCGGCCGCCTCGTTGTCCAGGAACCAGCGCAGGATGGTGGCGAACGGCCGGCCGCCGCGCAGGCGCCATTCGAGGGTCTCGTTGAGGGTGTTGAAGGCCGGAAAGGTCTGCATCGCCGCCGGCTCGTCCGGCGCGCCGGGGCCGAAGGACACGAACATCCTCAGGTCGCCCTCGGCCACGTGAACATCGATGCCCTGATGGCCCCTGCACGTCCAGGCGCCGCCGAAGGTGCCCTCCTCTGCCGCCGGCTCGACAAGACGGCACCGATCGAGATCGATCTTGGTATAGGCGCTGGTTTCGGCGGCTCGGGCCGGGGCCGCGCCGCCAGCGGCCAGCGTCGCGGCAAGGAGGATTGCGACGGATCGGGACATTCAAGCGTTCCTCGGCATCGACCGGTGTCACCGCGGAGCGACGCGCCTCATCATTTCGCTGCAATGCAAAATTTGACCCTTGCACTGGCTCCGCCAGACTGTAATAGACCTCGCAACGACCAACAGGAGTCAAGCCCATGCGTATCGATGCGGTGCCGATCGGCAAGAACCCGCCCGAGGACATCAACGTCATTATCGAGGTCTCGGTCGGCGGCGAGCCGATCAAGTACGAGATGGACAAGGCTGCCGGCGCCATGTACGTCGACCGCTTCCTCTACACGCCGATGCGTTATCCGGGCAATTACGGCTTCGTGCCGCATACCCTGTGCGGCGACGGCGATCCGATCGACGTAGTCGTGGTCAACCAGCGTCCGGTCGTGCCAGGCGCGATCATGAACTGCCGCCCGATCGGCGTGCTGCTGATGGAAGACGAGTCCGGGCAGGATGAGAAGATCATCGCCGTGCCGAGCCACAAGCTGACCAAGCGCTACGACCGGATCAACTCGGTCGCCGACCTGCCGGAAATAACCATGAGCCAGGTCAAGCACTTCTTCGAGCACTACAAGGACCTGGAACCCGGCAAGTGGGTCAAGATCCTCGGCGTCGAGGGACCTGACTTTGCCCGCAAGCTGATCGTGGACTCGATCGAGCGCGCCCGCGCCGAAGCGGCCGAATAGGCGTCCATACGATCCGATGACGGAGGCCGCGCCGGCTCAGCCGGCCGCGGCCTCTATGGTTTCCATGTCCTCGTCGGAAAGGCCGAAGTGGTGGCCGATCTCGTGGATCAGGACATGGGAGATGACGGCCCCGAGGCTCTCCTCGTAGGCGGCCCAGTAGTCGAGGATCGGACGGCGGAACAGCCAGATCCGGTTCGGCCGCTGGCCGGTCGCCAGATCGGCCCCGCCCTGCGCGAAGCCGATGCCCTCGAACAGGCCGAG
Source organism: Polymorphum gilvum SL003B-26A1 (assembly GCF_000192745.1). NCBI lineage: Bacteria > Pseudomonadati > Pseudomonadota > Alphaproteobacteria > Rhodobacterales > Paracoccaceae > Polymorphum > Polymorphum gilvum. Next base: position 441,305 of record NC_015259.1, on the reverse strand, counting down.
CAGGTCGAAGGGGTCCTCCGCCTCCACGCTGTCCAGCATGTCGTCGCTCGGGAACTCGTCCACCGTGATCACGAGATCGGCGCACAGGCTGCGGAAGGCCTCCGGCAGCGCCGCGAACGCCTCCGTCGCCAGGGCCTCGAATGTCTCCAGATCCGGAGCCGTGCTATTTCGCCACCGACCGAGGAGATCGTCCGGTCGCGCCCGATCCGCCGCGTCGTTCATGCGATCCGCCATGTCTTTTCCGCGCCGTCCCTATGGGTGTCGAAAGCCGCTATCACAGGAGATAGGTCCACACGAGGTGGATGACGAGACCGATGGCGAACACCAGGCCGGCCGCTCGCCCGATGCGCGATCCCCACACCTCGGCGGCATCTGACTTCTCCTTGTCGGCGGCGGAAAAATGCGTCTGCGCCTTGTTCGCCATGCGCACGAAGGTCGAGCCCAGCAGCGTCTCGCTCTCGGCCTCGACCCTCTTCAGCGCGCGGCGGGCCTCTTCCTCGCGTTCCCGGGCGCGTTCCTCATGGCCCGCCATTGCCGTCGCTCCTTCTCCTCAGCTCTTGCGGGAGAAGTAGGCCCCGATCAGGGCGACGAGGGCAAGCCCTACCGACGCAACGACGTTCCAGCCGGCGAAGGACAGCCCGAACATCCGCCAGCTCGCCTCGGTGCAGCTGACCACGCGGGTCGCCTTCAGCGCGGACAGCATGTCGGCGGCCGAAGCCGGCCCCGCTCCGCCGCCGCCGCAGTCGGTCGGCCCGGCCCAGAAGCCCCACTCCGCGCCCGCCTGGTAGGTGCCCAGGCCGGCGCCGTAGACGAAGACGGCCGCGACCGCGAGGAGCAGGACCGCCCTCAGCCAGGGCCGAGACGGAACGAGCAGGGCGATCAGGACGAGCGGCAGTCCGGCGTAATAGGGAATCCGCTGCTCCAGGCACAGCTTGCAGGGAAGATAGCCGCCGATCAGCTGAAACCCCCAGGCGGTCGCGATCACCGCCAGGCCGCCGAGCAGGACGACAAGGGTGGCCAGTTTCGCCTTGGCGGCATCGGTCATGGTCATGGTCTGGCTCACGGTTCAGAGCAGCTTGATCAGCGCGAAGCCGCCGAACAGGAGCACCACGAACAGGGTGAACATCAACGCCAGGCGCTGTTCGATGAAATCGCGGATCGGCGGGCCGAAAAGATACAGCAATCCGGCGACGACGAAAAACCGGATACCGCGCGACACGACGCTCGCGACCAGAAATACCGGCATGCTGAGGCCGGTCGCGCCCGCGGCGATGGTGATCACCTTGTAGGGGAACGGCGTCAAGCCGGCGAAGAAGACGAACCACCAGCCCCAGGCGTTGAAGATCTCGCTGAACTGCTCGAACTTGTCCATGTAGCCGTAGAAGGCAAGGATCGGCTCAGCCACCTGCACGAACAGGAAGGCGCCGATGAAATAGCCGAGCAGGCCGCCGAGCACGGACGTGACCGTGCACAGGGAGGCGTACCACCAGGCCTGTTCCCGGCGGGCGATGACCATCGGGATGAGCAGGAGATCCGGCGGGATCGGGAATACCGAACTCTCGATGAACGAGACGGTGCCGAGCGCGGTCGGGGCGCGGGGTCCGGCGGCGAGGGACAGGGTCCAGTCGTATAAGCGGCGCAGCATGGCCCTTCCATAGCCGTCGCCCGCATTTTTGTCACGCCTTCCGTAAAGCCTCTCGCGGGATGGCGCGCGCGGGCCGGATCCTTCTGGAGATCGGCCCGAAGAAGGATTGACGACGCCCAGCGCCCCGCTATGATCGCGCCACCTTTGACGCTGCCCCTGTGGCGGAACTGGTAGACGCGACGGATTCAAAATCCGTTTCCCGTGAGGGAGTGCCCGTTCGATTCGGGCCAGGGGCACCACCAACCGCTCGGCAGTCAACCGGGCCCGTCGCATTCTGTCGCCGGGCAGGCCGGGTCGTGGTCGTTTACCATCCGTTCACCCTGCCCACACCTTGCCGGTTGCCCGACGACACACGGCCGACCCGAACCGTGGCATAAACGGAGTTGCAACCCGGCACGGCGTATGACTCCCCGGAGACGCCGGCACGCGCCGGACCCGGCCCGACAGCGGAGGACACCGTGGCTATCGTTTCAAGGAATCTTGCCGGCCTGTTCGTCGGACTCGGCTTCACTCCGGTGGCCGAAGACGTCGACGCGTCGGCGCAGGCGTCCCGGTTCCCGTTCACCGAACTCGACAAGGCGAAGCTGAAGCCCGCACCGATCCGGCCGGAATGGATCCTCGAAGGGGAGCCGCAGGCGCGCGCCGCCTCCCTGTCGGTCGGCACCAACGGCTGGGCCGGCACGGATCACTGGGACTGCACCGCAGGACGTTTCCGCTGGCATTTCGGCTGGGACGAGACGGTCCTCTTCCTCGAAGGCTGCGTGGTCATTACCGGCGACGATGGCACCGTCTACCAAGGCAAGCCCGGCGTCAGCATACTGTTTCCGGCAGGAACGCGGGCGACCTGGCACGTCCCGACCTATGTCCGCAAGATCGCGTTCAATCGCCGGCCCATGCCCAAGCTCGTATCCCTAGCCCTGAAAGTTCAAAGCCGGCTCGACCGCCTGCGGGGCTGATCCGGACACAAGATCGCACCCTAGGCGCACTGATTGCGTGTCCGTGGACAAGTCATGCCGGCTTGGATAAAACGGCTGCATGGCCAAGCCCAACCAGGAAATCGAGTTGAAGCTCGAGCTCTCTGCAGAAGATTGTCCTGCTGTCGCGACAGCCGGGACGCCGCATGGCTTCACCGCCGGCAGGCCGACCACGCGGCTCCTTCGATCGATCTATTTTGATACGCCCGACCAGGCGCTGCGCAGGGCCGGGCTGTCGGCGCGGGTGCGCAAGGACGGCAGGAACTGGATCCAGACCATCAAGCTGGGCACCCACGTGTCGGCCGGCTTGTCGACGCCGAAGGAAGCGGAATGCCGAGTCGCCGGTCCGGCCCTGGACCTTGGCCTCGTCGACGCGCCGGCCGCCGTCGAGGCCCTGACGGCTGCGCTCGGCGGACAGGCGCTCGAACCTGCATTCGAAACCGTCCTGCGCCGCAAGACGCGCGAATTCGCCGCTGACGACGGCACCCGCATCGAGATGGCCCTCGATTCGGGAGAGATCGTTGCCGGCGACCGCCGCGTGCCGCTGCACGAACTCGAACTCGAACTGAAGGCCGGCCCGATCGGCGCCCTGTTCCAGGTCGCCCGGAACCTCGTCGGCACGACACCCTTCCGCTTCTCGCCCTGCAGCAAGGCCGAGCGAGGCTACCGGATCGCTGCAGGCGACGTGGCGGACCCGGTTCGGCCCGCAACCGCCGATCCAATCCTCCTGTCGGGCTCGGAAACCGCCGAACAGGCTCTGCACGCCGTGCTGCGCTCGTGCCTGGACCAGATCGCCCACAATCGCGTCTCGACCTTGCTCGGCGAGGACCCGGAAGGCCCGCACCAGTTGCGGGTCGGCCTGCGCCGCCTGCGCAGCGCCTTGCGCCTGTTCCGGCCGCTGATCGGGCGGGCGTCGACTGCGTCCCTCGACGCAGCCTCACGTCAACTCGCCGCCGAGGTCGGCGAACTGCGCGATCTCGACGTGCTCGCCGACGAGATCGTCGCGCCGCTTGCCGCCAATGCGCCGGAGGGAATCGGCATCGCCGCCCTGCTCGACCACCTGCACGACACGCGCAGGACCGTCCGGACCGACCTGGCGACCGCTCTGGCCGGAGCGGACGTGAATGCACTGGTATTCGATCTCGGCGCCTTTGCGGAAACGCGCGGCTGGCTCGATCCCGGCGACTTTGGCCAGTCGGCGCTGCTGGCCACGCCCGTGACCGAGTTCTCCCGCCAGGCGCTCGACCGGCAGTGGAAGAAGGTCGCGCGATACGGCCGCAAGCTGGACGAACTGACCGTCGCCGAGCGCCATGACATGCGCAAGGCGCTGAAGAAGCTGCGCTACGGCATCGAGTTCTTCGCCAGCCTCTATCCGGACAGCGATCTCAAGCCGTTCCTGAAGCGGATGAAGGGCCTTCAGGACGTCTTCGGCTATCTGAACGACGTCGCCACCGCACACAAGCTTCTTGACCTGCCGGCGGTATCCGGAGATGACCCGGCCGGACTGGCGCGCGCCGCCGGTTTCGTCATCGGCTGGCACGAGGCCAAGGCCGTCCATGCCTGGGAACGGGCCCGGGATTGCTGGGACGAGGCCGCCAGGGCGCCGAAATTCTGGCGCTGACGGCAGCGGGGCGGGTCAGTTCTCGACGACGAGCTGGACACGGTCGGCGGCAACCCGGCCACGCGTATACTGAACCGGACGGCCGTCCGGATCGAGGTTGACGCTTTCGACCACCAGGACCGGCTGCCCGGCTGCCACCTCCAGCAGGCGCGCGTCCTCGGCATCGACGAGTTCGGCGGCAATGCGCGTCTCCTTGCGCCGGTAGTCAGCAAGGCCGGCCCGCTCCAGCGCGGCGGTGAACGAGCCCGTCTCGGCATAGTCCTTGACCAGCGAGGGAAAGCGCGCCTGCTCGAACCAGCTGGTCCCGACCAGGATCGGCACGCCATCCGCGACCCGCAGTGTTTCGATCCGCAGCAGCAACGTGCCCACCGGCACGTCCAGCCATGCCGCCAGCAGCGCGTCGGCCTCTTCCGTGCCCGATCCGATCAGCCGGCCGCTCGGCGCGCGCGCCTGATTGGCGACGATGTCGGAAAAGCGCGTCCGCGCGGAAATCGGGTAGGAGATCGGCGCGGCCGCGACGAAGGTACCGCGCCCCTGATCCGCACGCAGGAGTCCGTCGGCTGCGAGCGCCGCAATTGCCCGGCGCACGGTGTGGCGGTTGACGCCGAAGCGCGCTGCAATCTCGGCTTCCGTCGGCAGGCGGCTGCCCGGTTCGAAGTGGCCCGCGCCGACCTCCGCACGCAGCCATTCTGCGATCTGACGCCAGATCGCGATCCCCGCACCCCGGTCAATGTTCACCCGCTTTGTCATGCACCCGTCATCAAAGTTCGATACCCGTCGAGCACGGAGATTATTTGTCTACACAAATAGACAAATATAACCTACATGTCCAGAGACACCGCCGCCCTCAGATCGACCGGGACACCGAGGATGACAGACCTTTCGGCCCAAGCGGGCCCCGACCAGTCAGCGCAGACCGCGAGAAGACAGCACGTCATCGCACTCCTTGCCGCCGCCGCCCCCGAACGGCTTTCGCAGGCCTACGAGGCATTCGGTGCCAGCATCGAACACGATCTCGTCCGTCCGCCCGAGACCGGCCTCGTGATGGTGCGCGGGCGCATGGGCGGCACCGGCGCGCCGTTCAACCTCGGCGAGGTCACCGTCACCCGTTGCGTCGTTCGGCTTGCCTCCGGCATCGCCGGCTACTCCTACGTGCTCGGCCGGGACAAGCGGAAGGCTCTCCATGCAGCCGTCTTCGACGCCCTGTGGCAGTCGCCGGAGCATGAGGCCCGTGTCGAATCGGAGGTGATCGCGCCCCTGCAGGCCGCGGAAGCCTCCGATGACGCGACCGTCCGCGCGGAAACCGCCGCGACGCGGGTCGATTTCTTCACCATGGTCAGGGGAGAGGACTGATGACCACCGGCACCCTTGCCGCCCGGACGGCCCCGAGACCCGGCTTCGCCGATCCCGTCCACGACGCCCAGCGCGTGTTCCGAACCGTCATGACCGCCCTGTCGCGACCCGGCCTGATCCGGAGCCTGGACAGCGCCGGCCTGCAGCCGCCGGCGCCGCTGACGCCGACCGCGGCCGCCCTCGCCCTGACCCTGCTCGACTACGACACGCCGCTGTGGCTCGACGGCCCGCTGGCCCGCAGCCGCGATGTCTGCGCCTGGCTGAAGTTCCACACCGGGGCGCCGGTGGTGGCCCAGCCGCTCGAGGCCGCCTTCGCGCTTGTGTCCGATCCCGAGCATATGCCCGGCCTCGGCAACTTTCCCGCCGGAACGGCGGAATACCCCGACCGCTCCGCAACCCTGATCCTCCAGGTCAGGCAGATCGCGGACCGCCCCGGCGTCATTCTCTCGGGTCCCGGCATTGCCTCCGAACAGCCGTTCTCAGCTGCGCCCCTGTCGCCACTGTTCTGGGACCAGGCGCGCGAGAACCGCCGCCTGTTCCCGCGCGGCGCCGACATCCTGTTCGCCGCCGATGGCCGCATCGCCGGGTTGCCGCGCTCCACGACGATCTGCAAGCAGGAGGCCTGAGCCATGTATGTTGCCGTCAAGGGCGGGGAAAAGGCGATCCGCAACGCCCATCGCCTGCTCGCGCACCGGCGCCGCGGCGACCGAAGCGTGCCGACGCTGACGCTCGACCAGATCGCCGGCCAACTCGCCATCGCCGTTTCCCGGGTCATGGGCGAAGGCTCGCTCTACGACGAGACGCTAGCCGCCCTGGCGATCCGCCAGGCGCGCGGCGACCTGATCGAGGCCATCTTCCTGCTGCGCGCCTACCGCACGACCCTGCCGCGCTTCGGTTACAGCCAGCCTGTCGATACCGCCCGCATGCTGGTCGAGCGACGCATCTCGGCGACCTTCAAGGACCTGCCCGGCGGTCAGTTGCTCGGCCCGACCTTCGACTACACGCATCGGCTGCTCGATTTCGTCGAAGCCGCCGATGCTGACCTTCCCGAGCCGGTCCGCGCCGAGACGCACGACGAGCGGATGCCGCGCGTCACCGACCTGCTCGGCGACGAGGGGCTGATGGAACCGGACGCCCCGTGTGCCGCGGACGGCGCCGTCGGCGACCTGACCCGCGAGCCGCTGGCCTTTCCGGCCGACCGCGACCTGCGCCTGCAGAACCTCGCCCGCGGCGACGAGGGCTTCCTGCTGGCGCTGGCCTATTCGACTCAGCGCGGCTACGGCCGCACCCACCCCTTTGCCGGCGAGATCCGCTACGGCGCGGTCGAGGTCGAGTTCTTCGCCGAGGAACTCGGCTTTGCCGTCACCCTCGGCCGCATCAAGGTCACAGAGTGCCAGATGGTCAACCAGTTCAAGGGTTCGGCCAAGGCACCGCCACAGTTCACGCGCGGCTACGGTCTCGTCTTCGGCCAGCTCGAGCGCAAGGCCATGTCCATGGCGCTGGTCGACCGTTCGCTGCGCGCCGGAGAACTGGGCGAGGACCGGGTCGCGCCGGCGCAGGACGAGGAATTCGTCCTGTCGCATTCCGACAACGTCCAGGCGACCGGCTTCGTCGAACACCTCAAGCTGCCGCATTACGTCGATTTCCAGGCCGAACTCGACCTCGTCCGGCGCATGCGCGACGAATGGCAGCGCCGCCGCGCGGCCGACGCCGCCGAGGCCGCAACCCGCAAGGAGGCCGCCGAATGACCACCCCGCTCCCCGCTCCCGATGCTGCAGACTACAACTTCGCCTATCTCGACGAACAGACCAAGCGCATGATTCGACGGGCGATTTTGAAGGCGATTGCGATTCCCGGCTACCAGGTGCCGTTCGCCTCGCGCGAGATGCCGATGCCCTACGGCTGGGGCACGGGCGGCGTCCAGGTGACCGCCGCCGTGCTTGGCCGAGACGATGTCCTCAAGGTCATCGACCAGGGTTCCGACGACACCACCAACGCGGTCGCGATCCGCGGCTTCTTCGAGAAGACGGCCCGGGTCAGGACCACGACCGTGACCGCCGAGGCGAGCGTGATCCAGACCCGACACCGGATTCCCGAGCGGGAACTGACGGAGGATCAGATCCTCGTCTTCCAGGTGCCTATTCCCGAGCCGCTGCGCTTCCTGGAGCCGCGCGAGACTGAGACCCGCAAGATGCATGCCCTTGAAGAATATGGGCTCATGCACGTGAAGCTGTACGAGGACATCGCCCGCCACGGCCATATCGCGACGACTTATGCCTATCCGGTCAAGGTCGAGGGACGCTATGTCATGGACCCCTCGCCGACGCCGAAGTTCGACAACCCGAAGCTCGACAACATGAAGGCGCTGCAGCTCTACGGCGCCGGCCGCGAGAAGCGCATCTATGCCGTGCCGCCCTATACCCGGGTCGTCAGTCTTGACTTCGAGGACTATCCTTTCGAGGTGCAACGCTTTGAAAAACCTTGCGCCTTGTGCGGCGCGGAGGGTGTCTACCTGGACGAGGTCGTGCTCGACGACCGCGGCGGACGCATGTTCGTCTGCTCAGACAGCGACCATTGCGAGGAGCGCCGCGCGGCCGGCCACCGCGGCGAGATGGCGGCCGATCCGGCCTTTGCGAACGAGTCCGAGAATCCTCCCACTTCCGTCCTGAAGGAGTCCGGAGAATGACCGACCACCCGATCGCCCGCCCGCTCGCCTCCCTGTCCGACGAGCCTCTGCTGCGCGCCAGCGGCGTCACCCGCTTCTACGGCGACCGCATCGGCTGCCGGAACGTCTCCTTCGAGCTGTGGCCCGGCGAGGTGCTCGCCATCGTCGGCGAGAGCGGCTCAGGCAAGACCACCCTGCTCAACTGCCTGGCGACCCGCCTGGCGCCGACCGCCGGCGTCGTCGAGTACCGCATGCGCGACGGCGCCATGCGCGACCTCTATCAGCTGACCGAGGCCGAACGCCGGCTGCTGATGCGCACCGACTGGGGTTTCGTGCACCAGAACGCCGCCGACGGCCTGCGCATGACGGTCTCGGCCGGCGCCAACGTCGGCGAGCGGCTGATGGCCGTCGGCGCGCGCCACTACGGCGACATCCGCGCCAGGGCCTCCGACTGGCTGGAGCGCGTCGAGATCGAGACCGGGCGCATCGACGACGACCCGCGCGCCTTCTCCGGCGGCATGCGCCAGCGGCTGCAGATCGCCCGCAACCTGGTTACCCATCCGCGCCTGGTGTTCATGGACGAGCCGACCGGCGGGCTGGACGTGTCGGTGCAGGCGCGCCTGCTCGACCTGCTGCGCGGGCTGGTCGCCGACCTCGGCCTCTCGGTGGTGATCGTCACCCACGACCTCGCGGTCGCCCGGCTGCTGTCGCACCGCATGATGGTCATGCGCCACGGCGAGGTGATCGAGACCGGCCTGACCGACCAGGTCCTCGACGACCCGCAGGCGCCCTACACCCAGCTTCTCGTCTCGTCCATCCTGCAGGTCTGAGGAACTCCCATGCGCACCCGCCTGTGTCTCAACGACGTTGCCAAGAACTTCACGATGCACCTGCAGGACGGCATCCGTATCCCGGTCGTCGCCGGCGTCGACTTCGCCGTCGAGGCCGGCGAATGCGTCGTCCTCGGCGGTCCGTCCGGCGCCGGCAAGAGCTCGATCCTGAAGATGATCTACGGCAACTACCGCTGCGAGCGCGGCCAGATCCTGGTCACCGAGGGCGAGACCATCGTCAACGTCGCCAGGGCTGAGCCGCGCCGGATCCTGCAGCTGCGCAAGTCGACGATCGGCTATGTCAGCCAGTTCCTGCGCGTCATCCCGCGCGTGCCGGCGGTCGCCGTGGTCGCCGAACCGCTCGTCGCCCAGGGCACGCCGGAGGACGCAGCCCTCGCCATAGCGCGCGACCTGCTCGCCCGGCTGAACGTGCCCGAGGCGCTGTGGCGCCTGCCGCCGGCGACCTTCTCCGGCGGCGAGCAGCAGCGCGTCAACATCGCGCGCGGCTTCATCGCGCACTACCCGCTGCTGCTTCTGGACGAGCCGACCGCCTCGCTCGACGCCGCCAACCGCGCCGTGGTGGTGGATCTGGTCAGGGAGAAGAAGCGCGCCGGCGTCGCCATGCTCGGTATCCTGCACGACACTGACGTGCGCGAGCGCATCGCCGACCGCATCGTCGACGTCACAGCCTTCTCGGCGGCCGCGGCGGCCTGAACGCAGCCTGAGCGCGGCGGACGACGTCGCCGCTGTCACAGGAAAGACACTTCCCGCGCTTACTTCGGACACCTGTCCGGTGATTCTGCCTCGACCCGTCCGACCCAGACCATGCGCTACGCCCTCTACTACACCGCCCCGCACGATGACGGCCTGACCCGGTCCGGCGCCGCCTGGCTCGGCCGCGACGCCGTTTCGGGCGTAGCCCTGCCCCTGCCGCCGATCCACGGCCTGACCGCCGACCGCGTCGCGGAACTGACCGCCGAGCCGCGCCGCTACGGCTTCCACGCCACGCTGAAACCGCCGTTTGCGCTGGCCGAAGGCAGCACGGAGGCACAGTTGCGGCAGGCCTTCGCATCCTTTGCCGCCCGCACGGCGCCGTTCGAGATCCCCGGCCTCGCCGTCTCCCGGCTCGGCAGCTTCCTGGCCTTGACGCCCGTCGCCTCCGCGCCGGCGCTGGACGCGCTGGCGGCCGGCTGCGTGCGCGCCTTCGAACCGTTCCGCGCACCGCTTTCGGACGCCGACATCGCCCGTCGCCGCGCCTCGGGCCTGAGCCCGCGCCAGGACGATTACCTGCGTGCCTGGGGATACCCTTACGTGTTCGAGGACTTCCGCTTCCACATGACCCTGAGCGGCCGGCTCGAAGACCCCGGCGAGGCGGCTGTGCTCCACGTCGCCGCCGACCGCCATTTTGCCGCCCTGACTGGCCGACCGAGGACGATCGACAGTCTCGGCCTGTTCGTCGAACCCGAGCGCGGCGCACCGTTCCGGGTCCTCGAAATCCTGTCCCTGACCGGCAGCGCCGACGCGCCGGTTGACTCCAATGCCTGAAGGACCATCAATGAGCGACCTGTCCTCCGTCTTCCGGAATGCCCGCCTGGTGCTTCCCGACGCCGTCGTGGACGGCAGCCTCTCGGTCCGCAACGGGCGCATCGAGACCATCGCCGAAGGACCCTCCGCCCTCGGCCACGACTGCGAGGGCGACTACCTGTTGCCCGGTCTGGTCGAGTTGCATACCGACCACCTGGAGACCCACTATGCGCCGCGGCCGCGCGTGCGCTGGAACCCGGTCTCCTCAGTCCAGGCCCACGACGCCCAGATCGCCTGTTCGGGCATCACCACCGTGTTCGACGCCCTGCGCATCGGCATGGACGAGGACGCCGACCTCAAGGCCGACGACATGCGCGCCCTGGCCGACGCAATCGAGACCAGCCAGCGCGAGAACCGGCTGCGCGCCGACCATTACATCCACCTGCGCTGCGAGGTGTCGGCGCCCGACGTCATGGACGGCTACGAGGTGTTCGCCGACGACGATCGCGTGCGGCTGATCTCGCTGATGGACCATACGCCCGGCCAGCGCCAGTTCGTCTCGCTGGACGCCTACAAGGTCTATTACCAGTCGAAGAAGGGCTTTTCCGACGAGGAGATGGCCGCCTTCATCGCCAAGCGCCGGGCCCGTGCCGACGACATCGCGCCGCGCCACCGCAGGCTGCTGGCGGATGCCGCCCGCGCACGCGGCATCATCGTCGCCAGCCACGACGACGCCACCGAGGCCCATGTCGACGAGGCCATCGCGCTCGATACCCGCATCGCCGAGTTCCCGACCACGATCGAGGCCGCCCGCGCCTCGCACGCCGCCGGCATGGGCGTGCTGATGGGCGGACCGAACGTGGTGCGCGGCGGCTCGCATTCGGGCAACGTCTCCGCCCGCGAACTCGCCGAGGCCGGCGTCCTCGATATCCTGTCTTCGGACTACGTTCCCGTGTCGCTGATCCAGGCCGCGTTCCAGCTCGCCGAGGAGATCGAGACGGTCTCCCTGCCGCAAGCGGTCGCCATGGTCACCAGCACGCCCGCCGCCCTGGTCGGCCTGACCGACCGCGGGCAGATCGCCGACGGCCGGCGCGCCGACCTCGTCCAGGTCCGCCTCGTCGGCAACGTGCCGATCATCCGCGGCGTCTGGCGCGAAGGCCGGCGCGTGGCGTAAGCCCGACATCCTCGAAAAGGGGCCCAGGAAAGCCATGACCGACAGCGCGACAGATCATCGGCGGGTGCCAGCCGCGGACGGACGGATCGGTCCGGGCCGGCTGGTGCTCGTCGTCGGCCCGAGCGGCGCCGGCAAGGACACGCTGATGACCGCGCTGCGCGCGCATCTCGCCGGCGATCCGCGTTACATGTTCGCCCGCCGGCTCATCACCCGCACGCCCGACGCTGCCGCCGAGGACCACGACACCCTGTCGTCCGAGGACTTCGAGCGCCTGGTCGCCGCCGGCGACGTCGGCCTCGCCTGGCGCGCGCATGGGCTCGGCTACGTCCTGCCGCGGACCATCGACGCGACGATCCTGGCCGGCGGCACCGTGATCGCCAACGGCTCGCGCGGCGTGCTGTCGCAGGCCTTCACCAAATACGCCGACGTGCGCGTGCTGCTGGTCACCGCGCCGCGGTCGGTGCTGGCCGAACGCCTCGCCGCCCGCGGCCGCGAGAGCCGCGAGGAGATCGAACGCCGGCTCGACCGCGCAGATCTCGACCTTCCCGACGTGCCCCATGTGGCGCGCGTGGACAACACCGGCACGATCGCCGACGGCGTCGCCCGCATGATCGCCGCGCTCGACTGAACAGGCGGCGGCTCCTGCCGGCCTCAGTCCTTCTTCTTGCCGAGGCCGAAGGAGCCAAGCAGTCCCTGCGGCAGGCCGAAGCCTTCCTCTACCGCCTTCAACACGTCCTGGTCGTTGACCTCGCCCTCGAGCACCTTCTGCACGTCGATCTGCGTCCTGCCGCCGGTCGCCTGCTCGATCGCCTTGCCGGCGGCGGTGGCGAGCGCCTCGTCCGGCTTGGCCTTGAGGATCTTGACGAGATCGCCGCCGATCGCCTCCAGCTTCCTGTAGGCCGCTTCGGGGTTGTCCAGGATGCCCTCGATGTCGGGATAGATCGCCGGGTTCGCCCACGACCCCCGGATCACGATCGGCACGCCGAGCCCGGCGAGGTCGCGCGTCTCGCCCTTCTTGCGCGGGGCCGGCGCCTGGCCTTCGAGCGTCGGCACCACTTCCGGCTCGACGCGCCAGTCGAGCGTGCGCGCCGGCATGTCGGTGGTGCCGCGCCCACTCATGCGCACCAGCGGCCCGGCGAGCGCCAGGTCGGTGGTCTCGGCGATGCCGTTGCGGATGCGGAACGAAGCGCCGAGCGAGCTGAAGTCGGTCTTTTCCACCTCGACGCTGTGCCAGCCGAGCAGCGTCTCGATCGACAGGCCGCGCACCATCTTCGGGATGTTGATGCCGCGGATCGCGCCGTCGGCGAAGTCGAGCCGCGCCGTGCCGTCGAGCGCGCCGATCATCTGCGCCTGCGAGGCGCCGGCCGTGGTCAGGTCGAGGTCCGCAGCGGCGACACCTTCCAGCCACTTGAAGTCCGCCGCATCGGTCAGGAACGGATGGGCGTCGAGGCCCGACAAGCGGAAACCGGCCTTGACCGCCGGCACCGCGCCGGCCGCATCGATCTCGACGCTGCCGCTGCCCGAGCCGCCGTAGAGCGCCATGCGGGAGAGATCCGCCTTCAGCACGCCGCCGGCGAGGGTCACCGCGAGCGCGCTGTCGCCGACCTGGATGCGGTCCCAGCGGGCCGTCCGGGCGGTCAGCGACAGGTCCGCGTTGATCGTCTTGAGGCCCGACAGGTCGATGGGATCGGTGCTCCAGCCCGCGCCGCCGACCCCGCCCCGGGCCGGCCCGCCGCCACCCGCGCCGCCGGCCGCCGGCCCAGAGCCGCCGCCGAGATAGGGGTCGAGCACCAGGGGTGTCGAGCGCCAGACGCGCGCTCAGCGCGGGCACCGCGCCGAGGGCCAGCCGGCCCTCGCCCCTGCCCTTGATGCCGTCGAGCGAAAACGTGGTGTCGCTGAAGGCGAAGGCACCGGTCTCCGCCGAGAAGACGCCGGATGCCGAGAAGGCCTTCAGCCCGTCGCCGGGCGGCAGCGGCCGGCCGAGCCAGGCGAGCAGGCCGCGCAGGTCCGCCGTCTCCACCGTCACGCCACCGTCGAGCGTCCCGGCGGTGTCGGCGCGGCCGTCGAAGCCGACGGCGACGCGCGTCCCCGACAGGCGCACCATCACCGGTGCGGCCAGTCCGGCGAGCATCGGCGCGGGCGTGGCGCTGCCGGCGACGGCGAACCGCTCGCCGCGCCAGGCCAGCCGGCCGTCGAGCGCAACCGGCTTGTCCAGACTGTCGAACGTCAGCGCGAGGTCGAGGTCTTCGATCCGGTCCGCTGCCGGATCGCCGCCGATCGCCGCCGCAAGCCCGAGACCGGCGACCGACCCACCGGTAAGCGCGACGCGCCCCGAAAGCGTCAGCGAGGCAAGCAGCGCCGGCGCATCCGTGCCGCTGGCCGCGAAGGACACGTCGCCGCCGAGCGTGCCCGACGCCGGCAGCGGTCGGCTGGCCAGCGCCAGCAGGTCCTCCAACCGGCCGCCCGTCGACGCGAGGCGCCCCGTCAGCCGCGGCCGCTCGCCGGCGAGGTCCGCCTTCGCCTCGCCGGTCAGCACGAGGCCGCCGAGGCGCGCGTCGAGAGCGGACACTGTGACCGCCGTCTCGTCTGCCGCGATTCGCGCCGACAGCACGTAAGCGCCGGGATCCCTAGGCAGCGCCATGCCGGCCAGCGCCGCCAGCGAAGCCAGCGACGCCCCCTCGCCGGAGACCGCGAGGTCGGCGCGCGCCGGTATGGCCGCCGCCGTGCCCGAAACGATCAACTTCTCCGTGCCGCTTCCGATCTCGGCCTCGATCCGGCCGGCCTCGCCGCGGGCGAGCGCCAGCGGGCTGTCGAGGCGCGCGACCAGCGCGACCGGCACGCCACGCCAGGAAAAATCGCCCTCCAGCCGGGCGGCGGCGTCGAGCGCGGGCACGGACAGGCGGGCTTTGAGCGCTGTGACTTCATGGCGGACGCCGCCGGCGCGGTCGGCGTAGACCACCCGGCCGTCGACTATGCGCAGGTCGTCGACGCCGATCCGGGTCAACACGGCGAGGTTGCGCGGGACAGCGGCGCCGGCAGGGTCGCGCGCCAAGTCGCGCTCTGGCGCCGGAGCCGGCCGTACAGGCGCGGCGGCAGCATCGAACTGGTCGAAGACGCTGTCGATGCGCGCCAGCGGCCGGCGCGGCGCCCAGCTGGTGCGCCCGGCGCCATCAGTTTCGAGCAGGATCTCCGGGCCTTCCAGGGTCAGGCCGGTGACCCGCACGGCGCCGCCGAACAGCGCGTCCCAGGCGAGCGAGAAATCGACGCGGCGCGCCCTGGCGAATTCCACGCCGTCCGCCCCTGCCTCGCCGGACAGGCCGACGTCCTGCGTTTCCAGGCGGAAGTCGGGCAGCAGGGCGATCGACACCGGCCCGTCGAGACGCAGCCGCCAGCCGGTCGCCGCCTCGACCTCTTCGACCACGCGCGCCTTGATCGCGTCCCTGGGCAGCAGGAGCGGCACGACGAAGGCCGTCGTGGCGACGACGAGCGCGATGGCGCCCAGTCCGACCAGCAGTCGCTTCATCCTGTCCTCCGCGGCTCGAATCGACCCCAGTTTAGGACAAAGCGTGTCAACACCGTGACCCGGAAATGACCCTGCGTGCGACGCCGGCGCGGCTCAGACGGTCAGGTGGCGGCGTATCTCGACCTCGGCGGCGGCCATGTCCGCGCGCTCGCCGGTCATCACCACCTCGCCGCGGTCCATCACGGCGAAGCGGTCGGCGAGGTCGCGGGCGAACTCGAAATACTGCTCGACCAGCACGATCGCCATGGTGCCCTGGTCGCGCAGCCACTCGATCGCCCGGCCGATGTCCTTGATGATCGACGGCTGGATGCCTTCCGTCGGCTCGTCGAGGACGAGCAGCTTCGGGCGGGTGACAAGCGCGCGGGCGATGGCCAGTTGCTGCTGCTGCCCGCCGGACAGGTCGCCGCCGCGCCGGCCGAGCATGTCCTTCAGCACCGGGAACAGCTCGAACACGGCCTCGGGCACGAAGCGGTCCCGACGTGCGACCGGCGCGTAGCCGGTCTCCAGGTTCTCCCTCACGCTCAGCAGCGGGAAGATCTCGCGCCCCTGCGGCACCACGGCGATGCCGCGCCGGGCGCGCGCGTGCGGCGCCAGCCGCGACACGTCCTCGCCGTTCCAGACGATCCGGCCGCGGCTGACCGGATGCTGGCCGACGATGGCGCGCAGGGTCGAGGTCTTGCCGACGCCGTTGCGGCCCATCAGGCAGGTCACTTTGCCGGTCTCGGCCGTCAGCGACACGCCCTTCAGCGCCTGCGCGGCGCCGTAGTGCAGATCGATTTCCTCAACGCTCAGCATGATTTTCACCGTCCCAGATAGACCTCGACCACGCGCTCGTCGGCCGAGACGTGGTCGAGCGAGCCTTCGGCGAGCACGGCCCCCTCGTGCAGCACGGTGACCTTGACGCCGAGCGCGCGCACGAAGGTCATGTCGTGCTCGACGACCACGACCGAATGGGTCCTGTTGATGTCCTTCAGCAGGTCCGCCGTCTCCGCCGTCTCGGCGTCGGTCATGCCGGCGGCCGGCTCGTCGACCAGGAGCAGCTTAGGGTCCTGGGCGAGCAGCATGCCGATCTCCAGCCACTGCTTCTGGCCGTGGCTGAGGTTCGCGGCCAGGTCGTCGCGCCGGGCCGACAGCCGGATCAGCGCCAGCAGGTCCTCGATCCGCGCCCGTTCGGCGCGCGACACTACATGGAACAGGGTCGAGAACGGTCCGCGCGGGCCCTTGAGCGCCAGTTCCAGGTTATCCCACACGGTGTGGCTCTCGAACACCGTCGGCTTCTGGAACTTGCGGCCGATGCCGAGTTCGGCGATGTCGGCCTCGTCGCGGGCGGTCAGGTCGATCTCGCCGCCGAAATAGACCTCGCCGGCGTCGGGCCGGGTCTTGCCGGTGATGACGTCCATCATGGTCGTCTTGCCGGCCCCGTTCGGTCCGATGATGGCACGCATCTCGCCGGGTGCGATCACCAGCGACAGGCCGTTGAGGGCGCGGAAGCCGTCGAAGGACACCGAGACGCCGTCGAGATAGAGCAGGCTGGACTGGCGGGCCATGGCTTACTCCGCGGGCTGGGGTTCGGCCCCGGCGGGGACCTTGACCGGCGTCGGGCCGGCCGGCTTCGGCGCGGCGGTCGCCGCGGGGCTGTTCGGCGGCAGCGACGGCGGCTCGTCCGCACCGGCTTCCGCAGCGGCCGAGGCCCTGCGCTGGCGCAGCGCGCTCCAGCCCTGGCCGAGCGTGCCGACGATGCCTCTGGGCAGGAACAGCGTGACCACCACGAACAGCCCACCGAGCGCGAACAGCCAGACGTCCGGCAGCGCGGCGGTGAACCAGGTCTTGCCGAAATTGACCGCCACGGCGCCGATCACCGGCCCGACCAGCGTGCCGCGCCCGCCGACGGCGACCCAGATGACGGCCTCGATGGAATTGGCCGGGGCGAATTCGCCCGGGTTGATGATGCCGACCTGCGGCACGTAGAGCGCGCCGGCAAGGCCGGCCATCATCGCCGACAGGGTCCACACGAACAGCTTGTAGTGTTCGACCCGGTAGCCGAGGAAGCGGGCGCGGCTTTCCGCGTCGCGCACCGCGACCAGCACCTTGCCAAGCTTGGAACGCGTCACCGCCCTGCAGACCAGGAAGCAGAGCATCAGCGCGATGCCGGAGGCGGCAAACAGGCCGGCGCGGGTCGTGTCGGCCTGGATGCTGAAGCCGAGGATGTCCTTGAAGTCGGTCAGGCCGTTGTTGCCGCCGAAGCCCATGTCGTTGCGGAAGAAGGCGAGCAGCAGGGCGTAGGTCAGCGCCTGGGTGATGATCGACAGATAGACGCCGGTGACGCGGGATCGGAACGCGAACCAGCCAAACACGAAGGCGAGCACACCCGGCACGACCAGCACCATGAGCGCGGCGAACCAGAACATGTCGAAGCCGTGCCAGTACCAGGGCAGTTCCTTCCAGTTCAGGAACACCATGAAGTCGGGCAGGAGCGGATCGCCGTACACCCCGCGGCTGCCGATCTGGCGCATCAGGTACATGCCCATGGCGTAGCCGCCGAGCGCGAAGAAGGCGCCGTGGCCGAGCGAGAGGATGCCGCAGTAGCCCCAGACCAGGTCGACCGACAGCGCCAGCAGCGCATAGGTCAGGTACTTGCCCATCAGCGTGACCGCATAGGTCGGCACGTGGAACGGGCTCGACGGCGGCACCAGCAGGTTGAGCGCCGGCACGGCGATCGTGATCGCCAGCAGGACGGCGAGGAACAGGCCCGCCCGCCTGTCCAGGGCACGGAACAGGAATGAGGTCATCATGCTTCCACTGCCCGGCCCTTGAGGGCGAACAGCCCGCGCGGACGCTTCTGGATGAACAGGATGATGAAGACGAGCACCAGGATCTTGCCGAGCACGGCGCCGGCATAGGGCTCGAGGAACTTGTTCACCACCCCGAGCGTTATGGCGCCGACCAGCGTGCCCCACAGGTTGCCGACGCCGCCGAACACCACGACCATGAAGCTGTCGATGATGTAGCCCTGGCCGAGGTTGGGCGAGACGTTGTCGATCTGGGACAGCGCCACGCCGGCAATGCCTGCAATGCCGGAGCCGAGGCCGAAGGTGAAGGCGTCGATCCACGGCGTGCGGATGCCCATGGACGCCGCCATGCGCCGGTTCTGCGTCACCGCCCGCATGGAGAGGCCGAAGGACGTCTTCTTCAGCACCAGGATCAGCCCGGCGAACACCACCAGCGCGAAGACGACGATCCACATCCGGTTGTAGGTGATGGTCAGCTGGCCGATATCGAAGGCCCCCGACATGAAGGAAGGGTTGCCGACCTCGCGGTTGGTCGGCCCGAACAGCGACCGCACCGCCTGTTGCAGGATCAGCGACAGGCCCCAGGTGGCGAGCAGCGTCTCCAGCGGCCGGCCGTAGAGAAAGCGGATGATGCCGCGCTCGATGCCGATGCCGACCGCGCCGGCGACCAGGAAGGCCAGCGGCAGGGCGATGAGCAGCGAATAGTCGAACAAGCCCGGCGCCGAGCCGCGGATGACCTCCTGGACCACGAAGGTGACATAGGCGCCGATCATCACCATCTCGCCGTGCGCCATGTTGATCACGCCCATGACGCCGAAGGTGATGGCGAGGCCGATGGCAGCGAGCAACAGCACCGAGCCGAGCGACAGCCCGTACCAGACGTTCTGCGCCGCGTCCCACATGACCAGCGACTTGTTGATGCGCGTCACCGCCGTGTCGGCCGCATCGCGCAACGCTCCCTCCGCCGAGGCGGACAGGCCGATCAGCAGCGACAGCGCGTCGCGGTCGCCGCGCGCCGCCAGCACGTCGACGGCAGCGCGCTTCTCGTCCTCGGCCCGGTCGGAGGCCAGCACCGCGGCCGCCCGCGCCTGCTCCATCAGCCGGCGCACGCCGGCGTCGGTCTCCGCGGCGATGGCCTCGTCCAGCGCCTCGACCGCCTCCGCATCGCGGGCCTTGAACACCGCCTCGGCCGCCTGCCGGCGCACCGCCGGATCCTTCGCCATCAGCGTCAGGGCGCCGAGTGCGGAGCGGATAACCCGGCGCAGGCTGTTGTTGACCTTGATCTTGGCGAGGTCCCGGCTTGCCGCCTCGCCCAGCGCCGCGCCGCTCAGCGGGTCGGTAAGCGCCATATCCCGGGCCATGTCCCTGCCGGCCTTGACGGCGATGACGACGGCACCGTCGGACTTGCGCTCGTAGAGATTGCCCTCGGCCAGCGCCTCGAGCGCCGGCGCCACCGCCGGGTTGCCGGTCGCCGCCAGCGCGCCGACCTGGGCCTCCGTCTCCTTGAAGCCGCCCCTGGCGAGCGCGTCGATCAGCGGGCGCAGGCCCGCAAGGTCGCCCTGGGCCTGCACGGGAGCGAGCGCAGGAAGGAGACTTCCAAGAATGAAAATCAAGGTTCTGAGAAGCGGCATGGCTTGCTTCCGGTTCCGTGGGGCCCTCGTCAAGCCGATTTCAAACCGGCACCCCATCCGGAGAAAAAGGCTGTTCCCTTGTTGTCGTCCCGGATCGCGTTCCGCTCGTCCGGGACGACAAGTGGGAAAGAGGAGGCGGGCCGATCCAGCCGCCTCCCCGATGGTCCGCGTGCTTACGACCCCGAGCCGCCGCACTTGCCGGTCTTGACGTTGAAGTTCCCGCACGACAGCGGCGCGCGCCAGTCGGCGATCAGGTCCTTGGAGCCGTCCAGGTAGTCGGACCATTCGTCGCCGACGACGAGGCCGGTGGTCTCCCAGACGGTCTCGAACTGGCCGTCTTCCTGGATCTCGCCGATCAGCACCGGCTTGGTGATGTGGTGGTTCGGCATCATGGCCGAGTAACCGCCGGTCAGGTTGGGCACGCTGACGCCGATGAGCGCGTCGATGACCGCGTCCGTATCCGTGGTGCCAGCCTTCTCGACCGCCTTCACCCACATGTTGAAGCCGATGAAATGGGCCTCCATCGGATCGTTGGTGACGCGCTTGTCGTCCTTGATGAAGGCGCGCCAGGTGTCGATGAACTCGGCATTGATCTCGGTGTCGGCGGACTGGAAGTAGTTCCAGGCGGCGAGGTGGCCGACCAGCGGCGCGGTGTCGAGGCCGGCGAGTTCCTCCTCGCCGACGGAGAAGGCGACCACCGGGATGTCCTCGGCCTTGATGCCGGCGTTGCCCAGTTCCTTGTAGAACGGCACGTTGGCGTCGCCGTTGATGGTCGAGACCACGGCGGTCTTCTTGCCGGCCGAACCGAAAGCCTTGATGTCGGACACGATCGTCTGCCAGTCGGAATGCCCGAACGGCGTGTAGTTGATCATGATGTCCTCTTCGGCCACGCCCTTGGACTTCAGGTAGGCCTCGAGGATCTTGTTGGTCGTGCGCGGATAGACGTAGTCGGTGCCGGCCAGCACCCAGCGCTCGACTCCTTCCTCGTTCATCAGGTAGTCGACCGCCGGGATCGCCTGTTGGTTGGGCGCCGCGCCGGTGTAGAACACGTTGCGCTGGCTCTCCTCGCCCTCGTACTGGACCGGATAGAACAGGATCGAGTTCAGTTCCTCGAACACCGGCAGGACGGACTTGCGCGACACCGAGGTCCAGCAGCCGAACACGGCCGAGACCTTGTTGACCGAGATCAGCTCGCGCGCCTTCTCCGCGAACAGCGGCCAGTCGGAGGCCGGGTCGACGACCACGGCCTCGAGCTTCTTGCCGAGCAGGCCGCCCTTCTTGTTCTGCTCCTCGATGAGCATCAGCATGACGTCCTTGAGGGTCGTCTCGGAGATCGCCATCGTGCCCGACAGCGAATGCAGGATGCCGACCTTGATGGTGTCCTCCTGCGCCATGGCACCGGTCATGATCGTCGACGCCATCAGGCTAGCCAGAACCAGGCCCGCCGAGCGGGCCGCCAGCTTGTTGTTCATGATGTTCCCCTTTCCCTGGACCGTGCGGTCGGTCTGCGGCCTGCCGTCGGGCGGCCGTCGCAGGGATCGTCGGACGGAATGCTGCACCGCCATATACGTCGATTGACGTAAGCCGCCTGCGCCATTCGCGCAGACGACGCCGCCATCGTCCGCCGCGCAGGTCGCGGCTGGGCAAGAAACCGGCACGATCCGTGCAAAACGACCGGCAAGCGATCCGGCAAGCGATCCGGCACAAAGGTGGCGAAGCGGGCCGGGAGGCGGCGGTGGCTTGAGGTTTTCCTCTGCGGCGCGTCGAGCGCCGCCGGGCGCCTGATCGCAATTTAGGCAGTTGCCTAGGAACAAGGCGGTTTGAATGACGGCGCGTCAGCGCATCCTGCCGGTGCGGCGACAGTACAACCAGTGGGTCAACAACCAGACCCTGGAGGACTATGCGCTGCGCTTCACCGCCAAGAGCGCGCGCCGCTTCTCCTCCGCCCGCATCTCGCAGACCGCCATCGGCGCCATCTCCTTCCTCGCGCTGGAGGCCATCGGCGGCGCCATCACGCTGTCCTACGGCACGGCCAACGCCTTCGTCGCCATCCTCGCCGGCAGCCTCGTGCTGCTCGTCGTCGGCCTGCCGATCGCGCGCACCGCCATGCGCCACGGCGTCGACATCGACCTGCTCACCCGCGGCGCCGGCTTCGGCTACATCGGCTCGACCGTCACCTCGCTGATCTATGCCAGCTTCACCTTCATCCTGTTCGCCATCGAGGCCTCGATCATGTCGAGCGCGCTCGAATACGCCTTCGGCCTGCCGCTGTGGATCGGCTACATCGTCAGCGCGCTGGCCGTCATCCCGCTGGTCACCCACGGCATCGCGCTGATCAGCCGGTTCCAGCTGGTCACCCAGCCGTTCTGGATCGTGCTCAACATCGCCCCCTTCGCCTTCATCGCCGCCGCCGACTGGCAGGCCTTCGGCGCCTGGCTCGACTTCGCCGGCATCGACCCGGCAACCGGCACGCTCCGACCGGAGGGCAGCAACCCCATCGACCTGCTGCAGTTCGGCGCCGCCGCCGCAGTGATCCTGGCGCTGATGGCGCAGATCGGCGAACAGGTCGACTTCCTGCGCTTCCTGCCCGAGCAGGAACCGTTGCGCAGGCGTCATCGGCTGGCGCTGTTCCTCGCCGGCCCGGGCTGGGTCGTGCTCGGCGCGCCGAAGATGCTCGCCGGCTCGTTCCTCGCCGTGCTCGTGCTGTCCGCCGGCATCCCGGTCGAGCATGCCGACGAGCCCTCGCGCATGTTCGCCGTCGCCTTCGGCTACATGCTGCCGTCCGAGCAGGCCGCACTGCTGCTGATGGCCGCCTTCGTGGTGGTGTCGCAGCTCAAGATCAACGTCATGAACGCCTATGCCGGCTCGCTCGCCTGGTCGAACTTCTTCTCCCGCCTGACCCACAGCCATCCGGGCCGGGTCGTCTGGCTGGTGTTCAATGTCGGCATCGCACTGCTGCTGATGGAACTCGGCATCTACCGGCTGCTGGAGGAGACGCTCGGCGTCTTCTCAATCGTCGCCATGGCCTGGCTGTCGGCGATCTCGGCGGACCTGTTCGTCAACAAGCCGCTCGGCCTGTCGCCGCCGGGCATCGAGTTCAAGCGCGCCCATCTCCATGACGTCAACCCGGTCGGCACCGGCGCCATGGTGCTGGCCGCGACGGTCGCCCTCGTCGCCCATTACGGCTGGTTCGGCCGCGAGGCGGCCGCGCTTGCCACCTTCCTCGCCATGGCGATCGCCTTTCTTGCCGCGCCGGCCATCGCCGCGCTGACCAGGGGCCGCTACTACCTCGCGCGCAAGCCGCGCCGGCACTGGCAGTCAAAGCTGGCGATCACCTGCTCGATCTGCGAGAACCCGTTCGAGCCAGAGGACATGGCCTACTGCCCCGCCTACCAAGCGCCGATCTGCTCGTTGTGCTGCTCGCTCGACGCCCGCTGCCACGACCTGTGCAAGCCGAAGGCGCGCGTCGCCCACCAGGTCGGCAGCCTGGCCGAGCGCGTGCTGCCGGCGCCGGTGCTCGCCCGTCTGCGCACCCGCCTCGGCCGCTATCTCGTCACCTCGACGCTGGCCATCGCCGCGATCGGTCTCGCCCTGCTGGTCATCTACCATCAGGCCGCCGTCTATCGGCCCGACGACAGCGGCGTCGTCGGCCAGACCGTCGCGCTGATCTTCTTCGTCTTCGCCATCTTGGCCGGCATCGCCGCCTGGTTCCTGGTGCTCGCCCACGACACCCGCCACGTGGCGGAGGAGGAATCGGCGCGCCAGACGGCGCTGCTGCTGAAGGAGATCGAGGCCCACCGGCGGACCGATGCCGCGCTGCAGAAGGCGAAGGAAGCCGCCGAGGCAGCGAACCTCGCCAAGAGCCGCTACGTCGTCGGCCTGTCGCACGAACTGCGCACGCCGCTCAACGCCGTGCTCGGCTATGCCCAGGTATTGGAGCGCGACGAAGCGATCCCGCGCGAGCGCAAGGCCTCGATCAACGTCATCCGCCGCTCGGCCGAGCATCTCTCCGGCCTGATCGACGGCCTGCTCGACATCTCGCGCATCGAGGCCGGCCGGCTGCAGGTCTATTCCAACGAGATCAACATCCACGACTTCCTCGACCAGATCGTCGCCATGTTCCGCCTGCAGGCCCAGGCCAAGGGCCTCGGCTTCTCCTTCGCGCGTGCCGACAACCTGCCTGCCGTCGTGCGCACCGACGAGAAGCGGCTGCGCCAGATCCTGGTCAACCTGTTGTCAAACGCGCTGAAATTCACCGACACCGGCGCGATCGGCCTGGAGGTCGGCTACCGCTCGCAGGTGGCGACCTTCCGCGTCACCGACACCGGCCGCGGCATCGCCCCGGTCGACCTGCCGCGCATCTTCGAGGCCTTCGGCCGCGGCGAGGAGGACCGGCTGAAGAAGACCCCCGGCCTCGGCCTCGGCCTGACCATCACCAAGCTCCTGGCCGAGACGCTCGGCGGCGCCATACGGGTCGACAGCGCACCGGGCTGCGGCAGTACCTTCGAGGTGCGCCTGATGCTTGCCGCCGTCGCCGACCCGAAGCCGGCCGCGGCGCTGGAGCGCCGGCCGACCGGATACGCAGGACCGCGCCGCACGGTGCTGGTCGTCGACGACAACCTCGACCACCGCGAGCTGATGACCGAGATCCTCGCCCCGCTCGGCTTCGTCGTGCTCACCGCCGAGGACGGCCCGCGCTGCCTCGCCCTTGTCGCCGAGGTCGTCCCGGACCTGTTCCTGGTCGACATTTCCATGCCCGGCATGACCGGCTGGGAGCTTGTCGCCCGCCTGCGGGCGGTCGGTCATGCGGCGCCGGTGATCATGCTGTCGGCCAACATCGGCGACGGTGCCTCGCGGCCAACCGGCGAGGCGCTGCACAACGACACGCTGGCCAAGCCCTTCGACCTGCGCCAGCTGCTCGACAAGCTGGAGAAACACCTCGGCCTGGAATGGACCTTCACGAACGCCGCCGATGGCAAGGTCGACGCCGCGCCCGCGCCGGCGGTTGCTGCCGGCGGCGCGCCGATCCGCTTCAAGAGCCCGGGCGCCGCCCATGTGCGCGACCTGATCAGCCTCGGCGAGATCGGCTATGTTCACGGCATTGAGGCCAAGCTCAGCCAACTGGCCGAGGAGCCGGACAATGCCGCCGTGGTCGCCGCCTTGCGCGGCCACATCGAGAAGTTCGACTTCGCCGGCTACCGGGCGGTGCTGAAAGGATTGGGCGAGGATGACCAACGGGGTTCCTGAGCGCGACATCGTGCTCGTCGTCGACGACAGCCCGGAGACGCTCGGCTTCCTGACCCAGGCGCTGGAACGCTCCGGCGTCACCGTGCTGGTCGCCACCAGCGGCCAGGCCGCGCTGTCCGTCGCCGAGCGGGTGACGCCCGACATGGTGCTGATGGACGCGGTGATGCCCGAGATGGACGGCTTCGAGACCTGCCGGCGCATCAAGACCCGGCCGGCCCTGCAGCACGTGCCGGTGATCTTCATGACTGGCCTGAGCGAGACCGAGCATGTCGTCCATGCGCTGGAGTCTGGCGGAGTGGACTTCCTGACCAAGCCGATCAACATCGACGAGTTACAGGCGCGCATCCGCGTGCATCTTGCCAACGCCCGCCAGGTGCAGAGCGCGCGCATCGCGCTCGACGCCGCCGGCCGCCACCTGATCGCCGTCTCTGCCGCCGGCCTGCCGGTCTGGTCGACCCCGCAGACCCGCCAGGCGCTGGACGCGGCTCTCGCCCAGACCGGCGGCGAGACCCTGCTGACCGCCCGCCTCGCCTCCTGGCTGGCTACCGACGCGCCGGCCCCGCGCGCTGCCTCCTTCGCGCTCGACCTCGCGCCCGGCGTCGCCTTGCAGATGCACTATCTCGGACCGATCGGGCCGGACGAATTTCTGTTCCGTCTGACCACCGCCGACCATCCCAATCAGGACGAGACCCTGCGCCGACATTTCGGTCTCACCGCGCGCGAGGCGGAGGTTCTGCTGTGGATCGCCAAGGGCAAGGCCAATCGCGACATAGGCGACATTCTCGGTCTCAGCCCCCGCACGGTGAACAAGCACCTGGAACAGATCTACGCCAAGCTCGGCGTCGAGAACCGCGCCTCCGCCGCCGTGCGCGCCGCCCAGGTGCTGCACGAGTTGTAAGGCCCGCAAGGGTCGCGTCCTGGGACGGGCCTACAGCGCCGCCATGTGGTTGTCCCAGGCGACGCCGGCCGGGCGGCCGAGGACTTCCGGCCGGGCGGTCGGGTCGGGCACGTAGCTGAGCGCGCCGAAACCATCCGAAACGAGGAAGCCAGTCTCGTCGATCGGGGCGAGGCCGCAGCCGTCGGCGATATCCTGCGCGCCGAGCAGCGCGCCGCTCGCTGCGTCCCAGTAGAGCACGCGCCCGCCGCGCGGGCAGGAAGTGGCGACCACGTCGCCGGCCACGTTGACTGCGACCGACCCGACGTAGTTGTGCAGGCTGCGCGCGACCGCCGCCGGCGCCCCGAGCACGAGCGGCGCCTCGTCCCGCGCAAGGCGGGCGACCAGCGGCGGCGTCAGGCCCGGATCGCCCTCGAACTGGCCGCCGACCCAGACGCGCCCTCGCGCGTCGAGGCCCATGTGGCGCAGCGACAGT
The DNA here is from genome assembly GCF_000192745.1 of Polymorphum gilvum SL003B-26A1. NCBI lineage: Bacteria > Pseudomonadati > Pseudomonadota > Alphaproteobacteria > Rhodobacterales > Paracoccaceae > Polymorphum > Polymorphum gilvum. The sequence continues at coordinate 414,959 of NC_015259.1, read as the reverse complement.
TGGTGCAGATCGTCCGACAACCTGTGCTCGGCGAGCAGCGTGCCACTCGCGGCGTCGAGGAACACGACGGAGGGCCGCATGGTGTCGAGGTTGAGCTTGTCGCGCCCGTGGTCCGGATGGGTTTCGATGCCGCCGTTGGCGACGACCAGCGTCCGGCCGCCGTCGGCGAACAGCAGGTCGTGCGGACCGACGCCAAAGGTGTCGATCTCCCCCAGCCGGCGCACCGCCGGCCCGCTGACGTCGTAGAGGCCGACGACGCCGCGCGCCGCTTCGAAGTCGTTTTCCACCGCAAGGACCAGCCGCCCGTCGGGCGAGAAGGCACCGTGGCCGTAGAAATGCCGGCCCGCCGGCGAGGCGATCACCTGCGGCGCGCTCCGCCCGTCGCGGTCGAACAACACGGCGAACGTGCCCGGCCGGCGCGCGAAGGCCATCAGCCGGCGCCGGTCCGGCGACACCGCAATGCCGTGACCGCGGCCGGGCAGCGGCACCTCGATCAGGTCGCGACCGTCCGCCGTCATGACCGCGACGGCATGCCGGCCATCGGCGTTGCGGCGCGCGCTGGCGAACAGCGGCTCCTCGGGATCGGCCCCAATCAGCAGCTCGACGGCATAAGCCGTGCGGGGGTCGAGCGCCAATGCACCGGCCGTGGCCCCGCCCAGGGCGGCCAGAAAGCCGCGTCGGTCGAGGCGTGTGCGCTCAGTCGCCGTCCAGCGCATTGAACCCTCCGGTCATGCCGAGCGAGCCTGCAAGGTTAAGCGCCATCATGTCCCGCAGGCTGTTCAGGACAAGGACGAGATAGGCGAGCCTGTCATAGGTCGCGGGATCGGCCATCGACCGGCGCACCGGGGCGGGGACGCCGGCGAGCGCCTTCAGCGCGTTGGCGAATTCAAAGGCGAGCGAGGCCGGGATCCAGGCGCCTTCGGCGTCGAGGTCGCGCTCGTAGCCGGCGGCCAGCCAGGCGTCGTGCAAGCCCTCGATCTCCGCCGTCAGATAGGCGACGCCGTCGCCGCTGCGCGAGAACGGGATGCGGTTCGCCCTGGCGCTGTCGACGCCCTTGCCGAGCGCCGGCAGAAGGTCCTGGTCCTTGACCACGATGAGCCCGGTCACCAGCGCGTTGAAGATCTGTTCGGCCGCATCCTTCGGCGAGCGCAGCACGGGCGCATCGGGCGCCGGCTCAAGCAGCGTCCGGCTGTAGCCGGCCGGATCCGCCCAGCCCGAGGCCACCTCCGCGCCGATGCGCCCGACGTTGTCCGTGATCGCTGCCGCATAGCCGCACAGGAAGGCGGCCTCCTCGCCGTCGCCGCCGAGCACAACCGCTCCGGCGTCGTCGAAGGCAACAATCTGCAGCGCGGTCAGTCCCTGCACGGCGACGCTCTTGGCCGCGAGCTGGGCGGTATCGAGCGCGGAAGGATCGCGGTCGGCGACCAGCTTACGGATCTGGCGCTGGCCGATGCCGCGCGGATCGGGCAGGAAGGCGAGCCGTTCCAGCCGGTGACTCTCGGCCAGCGGCCCGAAACGCAGGAAACCGATGCGACCGAGCGCGCGGATGGTGGCGGAATTGACCTCGGCGAAGGTCCGGCGTGTCGTCTCCGATGGTGCCGCGCAGACGCTTCGCACCGCCGGCGCCAGATCGGCCGCTGTGTCCGCGAAGGCCTGCGTCGCCGGGCGGATAAAGCCCGTAAGCCCGGCCTCGACGAAACCCGCGTAGTCGACTGCAGCGGCCGGCCCGACAAGCCCCGCAAGCAGTCCGAAGGCGGCGAGCAGGCGGCGCATCACAGCGACTCCAGGAAGCGGATCAGGGCGGCGCGCTGCTCCGGTTCCAGCGCGACGACGGCCTCGCGCGCGGCCTGCGCTTCGCCGCCGTGCCACAGCACCGCCTCCAGGAGGTTGCGCGCGCGCCCGTCGTGCAGGAAGCGGGTGTGGCCGCTGACCGTCTCGGTCAGGCCGATGCCCCACAGCGGCGCGGTGCGCCATTCCGTGCCCGAGGCATCGCCGACCGGACGATGGTCGGCCAGCCCCTCGCCCATGTCGTGCAGCAGCAGGTCGGTATAGGGCCAGATCAGCTGGAACCGGTGCGCTTCGGTGTCGGCGTCGCGGCGGGTCACGTAGGTCGGCCGGTGGCAGGAGGCGCAGCCGATCGCGTGGAAGATCTCCTTGCCGGCGAGCACGGTCGGGTCGTCGGCATTGCGCCGTGCCGGTACGGCGAGGTTCTGCGAGTAGAAGGTGACCAGATCCATCACCGGATCGGGCGCTTCCGTGTCGCCGAGTCGTTCCTGCACACCGGTCGGCATCGCCCGGCAGGCGGTCTGGGCGGCGGTGCAGTCGCCATAGGGGTCGGGATGGCCAGGCGTCGAGATGCCGATATCGCCGGAAAAGGCGCCGGCGCTCTGCTCGCGCACGCTCGGCGTCGAGGCCTTCCAGCCGAAGCGGCCGAGCACGACCGCGCCCGTGTCCGGATCGCGCACGAAGCTCGGTCGGCCGGAGATGCCGTCGCCGTCGGCGTCCTCCGGGTCGGCCATGGCGAGGATGTCGCCGGAATGGATCGCCTCCAGCAGGCCGAGACCGATCATCTGCGGCGCGACGCGCGGCGAAATCATCGTCTCCGGGTCCATCGGGCCGTAGCCGAGCGAGTGGATCCGGTAGACCGGTTTCTGCAGCACCGCGGTCTCGCCACCGGCGAGCGCCACCTCGATCTCCTCGACCTCGATGTCGAAGCGGCCTTCGCCGGCAAGCCCCGGCACGCCGAACAGTTGCAGCTGGGTGCCGTAGGTCGGCTCGGGGATATGAGACAGCCGACGCTCTGCCAGTGCTTGACGCTCGGCCTCGCTGCGCGGCGGCACCGACAGGCGCAGAAACATGGACACTGCGTCTGCGCCCGGCGCCGGCGGGCTTCCGCGGCCGTCCTTCAGGTGGCAGCCTTGGCAGGAGCGAGCGTTGTAGAGCGGGCCGAGCCCGTCGGAGGCCTGGGTCGAGGACGGCGCCGACACCCACATCTTGCGGAAGATGCCGTTGCCGACCCGGAAGGTCTGCTGCTGCTCGAAGCTAAGATTGGCGGACGGGTGGGAAAACGCGTCGCGGTTGATCCGCTTGCGCGAGGTTGCCGCGCCGCCGCTCATCGCCTCGAACGGCTCGGCCTTTGAGTAGTCGACCGGCGGCGCCAGCACCGCCTCGACCCTGGCGCGGTCGGCCTGCGTGAGATCGTCGCGGTGGGCGAGCGGTTCGCCCGCGGCGGACGGCAGGGCGACCATCGCGCCCAGCAGCGCGGGCGCGAGCAATCGGGACAGCTTCATGTTCACGCAGACCACCTGTTTCGCGTCCGTGGCTCCTGCGGCAGGCGCCCCAAGCCTGTCGTCTTGTCGGGCAGGGAGCCCGGGGCCGCTCTCCGTCCGCGGCTCCAGGCAATCGTCATCGTCTTACTGGAACACCGCCGAGGGATTGTCGAGGCTGTCGGACCCCTCGAAGGCGATCGCCTCCAGGCCGAGTACGGCGACCACCCGCTCGATCGAGCGGGTCTGGTCGACCAGCGCGTCGACGGCCGCCTGCACCACTGCGTTCCCCTCGGCGTTGCCCTCGCCGATCATCTGGTCGTAGGCCTCGACCGTCTCGGCGCGCGTCTTCAGCGCCTCGAAGGCGGCCAGCGTGGCGTCGAGCCTGGCCTTCATCTCCTCGGCCAGCGCCGGGTCCCGCGCGGCGACCATGTCGGCCAGCGATGCGCCTTCGACCTTGCTACCGTCGACGCGGGCGTATTCGCCGAAATAGACGTTCCGGATGCCGACGACATCGTAGTAGTGCGACAGGTGCGTGTTGTCGGAGAAGCAGTCGTGCTCCTCCTCCGGATCGTGCAGCATCAGACCGAGCTTCATGCGCTCGCCGGCCAGTTCGCCGTAGGACAGCGAGCCCATGCCGGTGAGGATGGTGGCCAGCCCGCCGCCCTCGCCCTTGGCGGCCAGTTCCGCGCGCGCCGCCCCGCCCGGCGCCCAGGCCACGGCCATCTCCTCCAGGTCGGCGATCAGCAGGTCGGTCACCGCCCGCAGATAGGCGATGCGGCGGTCGCAGTTGCCGCCGGTGCAGTTGGCGGTGTCGTAGTCGCTTGCCGGACGCGCGCCCGCGCCCGCGTCGGTGCCGTTCAGGTCCTGGCCCCAGAGCAGGAACTCGATGGCGTGGTAGCCGGTCGCCACGTTGGCCTCGATCTCGCCGGCCTCCTGCAGCGTCTCGGACAGCAGCGCCGGGGTGATCTCGCTGGCGTCGATCTCCTCGCCGGCGACCGTCAGCTTCGGGTTGGCGATGACGTTGGCGGCGTAGAACGGATTCTCCTCGGAGCTGTCGCCGTAGGCAGTGTCGACATAGTCGATCAGGCCCTCGTCCAGCGGCCAGGCGTTCACCTTGCCCTCCCAATCGTCGACGATGGCGTTGCCGAAGCGGAACGCCTCGGTCTGCTGGTAGGGAACGCGCGCCGCCAGCCAGGCCTGGCGGGCAGCCGCCAGCGTGTCGTCCGACGGACTGGCGACCAGCGCCTCGACGGCCGCCTTGAGCGCACGAGCCGTCGCCAGGCTGTCCTCGTAGCCGGCCTGGGCGACGTCGCCGTAGGTCGCCAGCACGTCGGCTGGCTTCGGGGCATCGGCCAGAGCCGACCCGGTCACAACGGCCCCGGCCACGATGGCCGTGGCGGCCAGGAGCATCAGTCTGAGAGAGCGCATGTCCGACACCTCGTTCGGTTGGCAGTCAAGGGCCATGGACCCCGTTCGGGGCGGACGGCAGCAGCCCCGGGCGCTCGGGCTTGCCGGCGGATCCCGCGCCATTCGCAGGCAAACAACATTTCATGAGGCCATTTGTCAAGTTATAAATCTTGATAAATCAATATATTAGAAGAATTCAAAACTGAAACATGCCGCCAGGCAGGTCGGACATGGCCGGGATTTCGCGGATCTGCCCGCATCGGGCATTGCCCGGCACTGCCCGATTGCATACCCTGAACCCTTCCAAGGCAGGAACCGGACCGACCGCATGCTCACGGCCTTCAAGCGCTTCATCAGGGACGTCACTTTCGGAGAGAGCGAGAAGCTGACCTTTGCCGCCGACGATCACCGCCTCGCAGCGGCAGCCCTGCTGTTCCATGTCACCGGTGTCGACGGCGTGGTCGACGAGGCCGAGAGCCGCAAGCTGCGCGCCATCCTGCAGAGCCACTATGGCCTGTCCGACGCCGATACCGATGAGCTGATCAAGCTGGCCGGCGACCGCGACAACGAGGCAGTCGACCTCTACGGCTTCACCTCGGTGCTCAAGCGCAAGACCGACGCCGAGGAGCGGCTGAAGATCGTCGAGATGATGTGGGAGATCGTCTACGCCGACGGCCATGTCCACGAATTCGAGGACAACACCATCTGGCGTGTCGCCGAACTGCTCGGCGTATCCTCGCGCGACCGCCTCGCGCTGCGCCAGAAAGTGGCGCGGGATCAGGCCGAAAGCTGATTTTTCTGCACTGCGAAGGCTCGACCGCGCTCGCTGCGCCGGTTATCCTTTGCCCATGAGATTCCAGAGCCTGGAGCAGCCGGCCCGGCCGCGCGTGCTCGTCGTCCTGCATCAGGAGAATTCCTCGCCCGGACGCGTCGGGCAGGAACTGGTCAAGCGCGGCTTCGCCCTCGACATCCGCAAGCCACGCTTCGGCGACAGCCTGCCCCGCACGCTGGCCGATCACGCCGGCGCCGTCATCTTCGGCGGACCGATGAGCGCCAACGACAGCGACGCCTTCGTTCAGCGCGAGATCGACTGGATCGGCGTGCCGCTGAAGGAGAAGAAGCCATTTCTCGGCATCTGCCTCGGCGCCCAGATGATGGTGCGCTACCTCGGCGGCAAGGTCTGCTGCCACAACGACGGTCTGGTCGAGATCGGCTATTACCCCCTTCGCCCGACCGACAGCGGCAGGGCGCTGATGAAATGGCCGGGGCGGGTCTACCAGTGGCACCGCGAGGGCTTCGACCTGCCCGCCGGCTGCGAGTTGCTGGCCGAGGGCGAAACCTACCGCAACCAGGCAATCCGCTACGGCCCGGCCGCCTACGGCATCCAGTTCCACCCCGAGCTGACCCACGCCATGATGGTGCGCTGGACCACCAAGGGCGCACCGCGCATGGCCCTGCCCGGCGCCCAGCAGCGCCACGATCATTTCGCCGGGCGCTACATCTTCGATGGCGCCGTCCGTGCCTGGCTGCACGAATTTCTGGACCTGTGGATCGGCCACGCCGACGACCACCGCCAGACCTGCCTCGCCGCAGCGGCCGAATAGCAGGGGGAAGCCGACGGCCGCGGCCTTCGGGTCGCCAGCCCCCGATGCAGCCCGGGTTTGTCTCTCGGATCACGCCGATCTGCGCCACGAAAGACCTTGCGTGTCATCTGTGCGAGTCAAACGCATTTGTGTCGCATGAAACGCGAAATATGAGAGACAAATGCTCTTGTCTCGCATAAGTTCACATCGAGTGGCGTTGCGTATCACTTTCTGCGAAATATGAGAGACAAATGATCCAAGGTATGGACGACTTGGCGGCCGATGGTGCGGTCACCTATCACTATGGGCGATTCCCGCCCGAAAGTCTCGACTATGCCGCCTTGATCAAGCCGTTGGCGAGGGCATCCGCTGCGCTCGCTCGCTATGACCAGATGCTGAAGAACATGCACAACAGCCAGATCCTTCTGGCTCCGCTCAGAAGGCAGGAGGCCGTGGTCTCGTCGAGAATCGAGGGGACGGTTAGCACGCTCGACGAGGTGCTCCGCTACGAGGCCGACCAGGAAGGGGATGACGGTCACGACGACGCCCGATACCGAAGCGAGGCGATAGAGGTCTTTCTCTACTCCAGAGCCCTCAGGCAGGCACAAAACAGTCTCGAAGACGGCGCACCGCTCTCCAAATGGCTCATACGATCGGCGCACAAGGTTCTGCTCGGTTTCGGCCGGGGTGCGCAGCTGTCGCCCGGCGAATTCAAGAAGGAGCAGAATTACCTCGTCGACAGGACCAAAAAGAAGATAATGTTCATACCCATTTCTCCGGAACAGCTGGAATCCGGACTGGACACCCTCTTCGGATATATCGAATCCGACCCATCTGAAGAACTTATCAAGACCGCGATCGCCCATCTGGAATTCGAAGCCCTCCATCCCTTCAAGGATGGCAACGGGCGAATTGGCCGGATGCTGATCACCTTGATGCTGTGGAAGAGCAGCCTGATCTCCGCACCGCATTTCTATATCAGCGGCTACTTCGAGAAAAATCGCGACGACTATATCGACAAGATGCGCGCGGTATCCGGCAGTGACGAATGGACGTCATGGATACTGTTCTTCCTCGACGCCCTTGAACAACAGGCTCAGGAGAATCTGCTGATCGCGGAGCAAATCCGAACGCTTTACGAAGAGATGAAGGATCGCTTCAGGCTCACACTGTCTTCGCAGTGGAGCACCACTGCTCTCGACTTCGTCTTTTCACGGCCGATCTTCAGGAACAACGTCTTCACCAGCAAGTCCGGTATTCCTTCCCCAACGGCGCAACGGTTCACCAGAGCCCTGGTCGATGCCGGTTTGCTCCAGACGCTGGAATCGCCTGCCGGGCGGCGCTCGGGCCTGTACGCCTTCGAACCCCTGCTGTCGCTGGTCAGGGCCTGAGACCGGACGCCCGGCGCGCAGGCGTTCGCGGACTATGCCTGGAACACCACCAGCAGGTCCTTGGCGTCGATCTGGCTGCCCGGCGTCACCAGCACCTCGGCGATGGTGCCGTCGCGTTCGGCGTGCAGCGCCGTCTCCATCTTCATCGCCTCGATCGACACCAGCACGTCGCCGGCCTTGACCGCCTGGCCGGCGCTGACCGCGACGCCCGAGACGACCCCCGGCATCGGCGCGCCGACATGGGTCTCGTTGCCGCTCTCCGCCTTGCGCCGCACCGCCGTGCCCGCCGCGCCGTGGGCACGGTCCGGCACCTTGACGATGCGCGGCTGGCCGTTCAGCTCGAAGAACACCTTCTTCTCGCCCCGCTCGTCCGTCTCGCCGAACGCCTGGCAGCGCACCACCAGGGTCTTGCCGGGTTCCAGGTCGACCAGGATCTCCTCGCCCGGCTCCAGGCCGTAGAAATAGACCGGCGTCGGCAGCACCGAGGTCGGACCGTATTGCGCCTGGGCCCTGGCGAAGTCGGTGAACACCTTCGGATACATGAGATAGGACGCGAGCGCGGCATCGTCGATCGCAAGCCCGGTCTTCTCCGCCGCCTCGGCGCGCCGCGCCTCCAGGTTCTCCTCCGCGAGCAGCGAGCCCGGCCGCACCGTGATCGGCGCCATCGCCTTCAGCACCTTCTCCTGCAGTGCCGCAGGCCAGCCGCCCGGCGGCTGGCCGAGGTCGCCGCGCAGCATCTGCAGGACGGAGTCCGGGAAGGCCACGTCCTTGTCCGGGTTCTCCACGTCCGCCACGGTCAGCCCCTGGCTCACCATCATCAGCGCCATGTCGCCGACCACCTTGGACGACGGCGTCACCTTGACGATGTCGCCGAACATCATGTTCGCGTCGGCATAGGCCTGGGCGACCTCATGCCAACGCGTCTCCAGCCCGAGCGAGCGCGCCTGTTCCTTGAGGTTGGTGAACTGGCCACCCGGCATCTCGTGCAGGTAGACCTCGGAGGCGCCGGCCCGCAGGTCGCTCTCGAAGGCGCGGTATTGCGTGCGCACCGCTTCCCAGTAGAACGAGATCCGGCGGATCGCCTGCGGATCGAGGCCGGGGTCGCGGTCGCCGCCGCGCAACGCCTCGACGACCGAGCCGAGGCAGGGCTGCGACGTCAGGCCCGACAGCGCGTCCATGGCCGCGTCGACCGCATCCGCGCCGGCTTCCACGGCGGCAAGCACGCTGGCCGCCGAGAGGCCCGAGGTGTCGTGGGTGTGGAAGTGGATCGGCAGGCCGGTCTCCTCCTTCAGCGCCCGGACCAGCAGGCGCGCGGCCGCCGGCTTGAGCAGACCGGCCATGTCCTTGATGCCGAGGATGTGTGCGCCGGCAGCCTCCAGTTCGCGGGCGAGGCCGACATAATATTTCAGGTCGTATTTCGGCCGGGCGCTGTCGGTGAGGTCGCCGGTGTAGCACAGCGCGCCCTCGCACAGCTTGCCGGCTTCCTGCACCGCGTCCATGGCGACGCGCATGTTGTCGACCCAGTTCAGGCAGTCGAACACGCGGAACAGGTCGACGCCGGTGTCGGCCGCCTGCTTGACGAAGAATCGCACCACGTTGTCGGGATAGTTGGTGTAGCCGACGCCGTTCGAGCCGCGCAGCAGCATCTGCAAAAGGATGTTGGGCGCCTTGTGCCGGATCAGCCGAAGCCGCTCCCACGGATCCTCGGTGAGGAAGCGCATGGCGACGTCGAAGGTCGCCCCGCCCCAGCATTCCAGCGACAACAGCTGCGGCAGGGCGGCCGCGTAGGCGTCGGCAATCGCCACAATGTCGTGGCTGCGCATGCGGGTGGCAAGCAGCGACTGATGCGCGTCGCGCATCGTCGTGTCGGTCACCAGAACCTGCTTCTGCGCCTTCATCCAGTCGGCGAAGCCCTTCGGACTGAGTTCCTGCAGCAACTGTCGCGTTCCCGCCGGCTTGACGGTGCCGAAGTCCGGCGCCTCGGGACGCGGCGCGTCCTGCGGCGGGCGGATGCGCGCGCGGGTCTCCGGATGGCCGTTGACGGAGACGTCGGCGATGTAGGTCAAGAGCTTGGTCGCCCGGTCCTGGCGCCTGACCTGGGCGAACAGCTCCGGTGTCTCGTCGATGAAGCGGGTCGTGTAGTCGTTGGCGCGGAAGCTCGGGTGGCCAACGATGTTCTCCAGGAACGCCAGGTTGGTCGCCACGCCACGGATGCGGAACTCGCGCAGCGCCCGGTCCATGCGCCGGCAGGCCTCCTCTGCCGTCGGCGCCCAGGCCGTGACCTTCTCCAGCAGCGGATCGTAGTAGCGGGTGATCACCGCGCCGGAATAGGCCGTTCCGCCGTCGAGGCGGATGCCGAAGCCGGTCGCGCCCCGGTAGGCCGTGATGCGGCCATAGTCGGGGATGAAGGCCTGTTCCGGATCCTCCGTCGTAATCCGGCACTGCAGGGCGTGGCCGTTGAGGCGGATGTCGTCCTGGACCGGCACGCCGCTGTCCGGGCTGCCGATCCGCGCCCCGCCGGCAATGCGGATCTGCGCCTTGACGATGTCGATGCCGGTGACTTCCTCGGTCACCGTGTGCTCGACCTGGATGCGCGGGTTGACCTCGATGAAGTAGATGGCGCCGGTGTCGGCATCCATCAGGAACTCGACCGTGCCGGCGCCGCGGTAGCTTACCGATTCGCAGATCGCCAGCGCATATCCGGCGAGTTTCCGGCGGTCCTCCGGCACCAGATAGGGGGCCGGCGCGCGCTCCACCACCTTCTGGTGACGACGCTGGATCGAGCAGTCGCGCTCGTAGAGATGGACGAGGTTTCCATGGCCGTCGCCGAGGATCTGGACCTCGACGTGGCGGGCGCGCTCGACCAGCTTTTCCAGGTAGATCTCGTCCTTGCCGAACGCTGCCCTGGCCTCGCGCTTGGCGGCAACCACTTCTTTCAGAAGGGATTTCTCGTCTGGGATGACGCGCATGCCGCGCCCGCCGCCGCCCCAGGATGCCTTCAGCATGAGCGGATAGCCGATCGCCGCCGCCTGCGCGGCGATCTCCGGCAACGCGTCCGGCAGCGGTTCCGTCGCCGGCATTACCGGCACGCCGGCCTCGATCGCCAGGTTGCGCGCCGCCACCTTGTTGCCGAGCCGGCGCATGGTGTCCGGCCTGGGGCCGATGAAGACGATCCCCTCCCGTTCGCAAGCCTCTGCAAATTCAGGACTTTCCGACAAGAATCCGTAGCCGGGATGGATCGCGTCGACCTCCGCCAGGCGGGCCACGCGCAGGATCTCGTCGATCGACAGATAGGCCTCGATCGGCCCCAGCCCCCGGCCGACCTGATAGGCCTCGTCCGCCTTGAACCGGTGCAAGGCGAGCTTGTCCTGCTCGGCAAACACCGCCACCGTGCGCAGGCCCAGCTCATTGGCGGCCCGGAACACCCGGATGGCGATTTCGGAGCGGTTGGCAACGAGAATCTTGCGAATGGCCAAGGACGAGCCCTCCGGAGGAATGACAAGAAACGTTCTAGCCGGCGCCGTAGCGTAAGGAAAGCCGGCCGGCAGCCTCAGCCGATCATCGCGCGGCGAAATGCCTCGGCGACCGCATGGGTTCGGTTGGCCGCGCCGAGCTTGCGCACCGCTTCGGCCAGATACCAGTCAGCTGTATGGCGGGAAATGCCGAGAACCTGACTGATTTCCCAACTCGTCTTGCCCGCCGCGACCCATTTCAGGCATTCCAGTTCGCGCGGCGTCAGAGTGCCCGCCGACCAGGCCGGATCGCCCTGGCTGAGCGCGCGCACATGGTCGTAGGCGTAGAGCCCGACCAGATGCAGGGCCTTAAGCTCCTCGGCGCCGACGTCGACGCGTTCGCCGCCGAGCGAAAGGCCACCCTCCAGACCTTTCGGCCCGTAGACCGGGATGAAGACGCCGTCGCAGAGGCGGAACGCGCGCGCCTCGTCGAAGACGCGCACGCCCCTCGGCGTCACCCAGGGCTCGTTGAGGGCGTCCGACCACCTGAACGGCATGGATGCAAGCGTCGCGCGCACCACCACCGGATCGTCGACCGCATACTGGTTGACCAGATAGCGCTCCTGCCATTCTTGCGCCCAGCCGGCCGCCAGGATTCGGGGTTCGGCCACCGTGCCGGGGCCCTGGAAGCTGGCAAGCACATGGGCATGGAACCCATAGTCGCGCGCAAGTGCCCCGAGGCGCGCCGAGACATCCTGCGCTGTTTCGAGGCGGCCGATCTGCTCGGCAAGGTCGAGCGCTTCGGTGAGGCGACTCATACGATCCTTTGGCGATTCTCTGGCGAGTGGCTGCGTCTGCCGGGCGGGCGTTCCCATAACGCACGGCTTTCGCTCCCGTTTCAATATGGCGGTGACGATATTCCTGCTCCGATTTGGCACACAGGCCTTAACCGCCGGATCACACCGCCTGGAGGAGACGGCCAGCATCAAGCGAGATGTTGTGCCTGCCAGGTTTGCATGCACCATATCCGGCATGAACAGAACGGAAACCCGCCTCGACAAGTGATTCGTGCCCGCTGCGTTCGCCGCTGTTCCGCAATCTTGCCGATGCGGGTGCGAAATTCGATGCACACGTTAACCGCTTCTCGACGATTGCTGCGGAACGCACCAAGTTCCGCGCCGACGCCGGATCCAGGCTAAATATTTGGCGCGATTCAGGATTTTGTGGCTTCAAAGACCCAGGAGACTAGATCTCGTACAGAACGAATCCTGAATCGTGCCGAGTCAGCGATTCGGTCGGCCTTTGTTCCAGAGTCGTTCTTTTACGCCTCGAATCTTAGGACCAATCCGCATGGCATCACGCCCGACCGGCTTTCCTTTTTCCGTCTTGCGGGGCGCGCCCGACCCCGCTTGCGGCGGGAAAAAGATGCGGGACAGAGCGGAGCGGCCTGTGCTAGACAGCCAGCCGAGAGAACCCGGGCCCGTTCACCAGCAAGGCTGCAACGAAGCTTTCCTCCGCGATGCCTCCACGACAGAACATGCCGCTCCCGCCTGCGGCACGGTCGAAGACCGTGACCGCGGTTCTGGGCCCGACCAACACCGGCAAGACCCATCTGGCGATCGAACGCATGATCGCCCAGCCGTCGGGTCTCATCGGCCTGCCGCTGCGCCTGCTCGCACGCGAGGTCTATGGCCGGCTGGTGGCGCGGGCGGGCGAGGCCGCCGTCGCCCTGATCACCGGCGAGGAGAAGATTATTCCGGCGGCGCCGCGGTTCTGGGTCTCCACCGTCGAGGCGATGCCGCTCGACCTCGATACCGAGTTCGTTGCCATCGACGAGGTGCAACTGGCCGGCGATCTGGAGCGCGGCCATGTCTTCACGAACCGTATCCTGAACCTGCGCGGACGCTCCGAAACATTGCTGTTGGGTGCCGCGACGGCGCGGCCGCTGCTGGAGAAGCTGATCCCCGGCCTCAACGTCGTCACCCGGCCGCGCATGTCGGTGCTGAGCTATTCCGGCTCGAAGAAGATTTCCCGCCTGCCGACCCGCTCCGCGGTTGTCGCCTTCTCGTCCGGAGAGGTCTATGCCATTGCCGAACTGATCCGGCGCCAGCGCGGCGGTGCCGCGGTCGTGCTCGGCTCGCTCAGCCCGCGTACCCGCAACGCCCAGGTGGAGCTGTTCCAGAATGGCGACGTCGACTATCTGGTTGCAACCGACGCCATCGGCATGGGGCTCAACCTCGACGTCGACCACATCGCCTTCGCGGGCAACCGCAAGTTCGACGGCTATCAGTACCGGGCACTGTCGCCCGCCGAGATGGGCCAGATCGCCGGCCGTGCCGGCCGCCATACGCGCGACGGCAGCTTCGGCGTCACCGGCCGGGTCGACCCGCTGGCTGACGACCTGGTCGAGACCATCGAAAGCCACCGCTTCGATGCCCTGAAAGTATTCCAGTGGCGGAACAGCCTGCTGGACTTTTCGTCCCTGGCCGCGCTGCGAAACGCGCTCGACTTGCCACCGCGCGAGGATGGCCTGACCCGCGCCCCGCCCGGCGACGACATCATGGCGCTCGACCATGCCGCCCGTGACGACGAGATCCGCGCACTGGCGACGACGCCGGCACGGATCGAATTGCTGTGGGACGTCTGCCAGGTTCCGGACTATCGCAAGATTGCGCCGGCGAACCACGCGGATCTGCTGACGCATCTCTACACCCATCTCGTCCGCCACGGCGCCATCGACGAGGACTGGTTTCAGCGTCAATTGGCTTTCGCGGACCGCACAGATGGTGATATCGACACTCTGGCGAACCGGATCGCCCATATTCGTACCTGGACGTTCGTCGCCAATCGGGCCGACTGGCTGAAGGATCCCGCCCATTGGCAGGGTGTCACCCGCGGGATCGAAGACAAGTTGTCGGACGCCCTGCACGACCGGTTGACCCAACGGTTCGTCGACAGACGGACCAGCGTTTTGATGCGACGTTTGAGAGAGAACGCCATGCTGGAAGCGGAAATCACGCCGAGTGGAGACGTCCTCGTCGAGGGACAGCACATTGGCCACCTCCAGGGTTTCCGCTTCGCGCCCGACGCGGCTGCGGACGGACCGGAAGGCAAGGCCGTGCGCGCTGCCGCCCAGAAGGCGCTGGCAAGCGAGATCGAAAGCCGTGCCGACCGGCTGTCGCGCGCCGGCAACGAGGACTTCATCCTGGCCACCGACGGCACCCTGCGCTGGCAGGGCGAGCCGGTCGCGCGCCTGACCGCCGGCGACACCGCGCTCACGCCGCACTTCCTGCTGCTCGCCGACGACCAGTTGACCGGGCCGGCGCGTGAGAAGGTCCAGGCCCGCATCGACTTGTGGATCAAGGCACATGTCGGCACGCTGCTCAAACCGCTTGAGGACCTGCGCCAGGCCGAGGGACTGGAAGGCCTCGCCCGCGGCGTTGCCTACCGCATCTACGAACAGCTCGGCATCCTGGAGCGGCAGGAGGCGGCCAACGAGGTCCGTCAGCTCGACCAGGGCATGCGCGCCTCGCTGCGCAAGCTGGGCGTCCGCTTCGGCGCCTACAACATCTATATCCCGGCCCTGTTGAAGCCCGCGCCGAGCCAGCTGCTCGCCCAGTTGTGGGCGCTCAAGCATGGCACGCCGGACATGCCTGGTCTGGCCGAACTGCCGCAGCTTTCGGCCTCGGGCCGCACGTCGATCCCGGTCGACCCGCAGATCGACAAGGCGCTCTACAAGGTGGTTGGATTCCGGGTCTGCGGCCCGCGCGCCGTGCGCATCGATATCCTCGAACGCCTTGCAGACCTGATCAGACCTCTGATTGCCTGGAAGCCGCTCGACAAGGAGGTCGCGCCTCCGGACGGCGCCATCGCGCAGGGCGGCGGCTTCACCGTGACCGTCGCCATGACGTCGCTGCTCGGCTGCGCCGGCGAGGATTTCTCCGCGATCCTCAAGTCGCTCGGCTACCGGCTGGAGCGGCGCGAAGTGGATCTTCCGCCCGCGCCCGCTGTTGTGCCTGTCGCCGAGGCGGGCGCCGCAGGCGAAAGCGGCACGGAGGCCGCCCCGGCCACGGACGACGCACCCGCTCCGACACAAGCGGATGCGGATGCCGGCACGGCGAAGACAGAGGCGCAAGCTGCCACCGAGCCAGCAGCCGACTTGGCTGACGCATCCGAGTTGGCCGCCGCGGACGAGCCAACCGCATCCGGACAACCTGAGCCCCAGGCGCAGGGCGAAACGGAAGCCAGCACAACCGTCGTCATCGAGATCTGGCGCCCCGGCCGTCCCGAGCGGCCTGGCCGGTCGCAGGGCGACGGCGAGCAGCGCGGCGAGCGCAAGGGTCGCGGCGACAAGCGTCCGCACGGCCCACGCCGCGGCAAGGACACCCAGGGCGGCGAGCACCGCAAGGAGGCCGACCAACGCCACAAGAGCAGCGGACCGGATCGGCGGGAAGAGCGCCGGAACGCCGGCAAGCCGGCTGGCCAGCGCGACAAGGCGCCCCGGCGCGACAAGCCGGTCGACCCGGATTCGCCCTTCGCCGCCCTGATGGCACTCAAGGCCTCGATGGAGAAAGGCGAGAAGTAATTTCCGGGACGGCACCCGCAGCGCCGGGGCAAGCTACCCAGCGCATCGACAAATGGCTCTGGTTCGCCCGGGTGGCGAAATCGCGCACTCTCGCCCAGAAGCTTGCGCTTGCCGGACAAGTCCGGCTCAACCGGGAGAAGATCGCCTCTGCCAGCAAGGCGGTCCGGATCGGCGATGTGCTGACGATCACGCTCGACCGGAAGGTCCTGGTCCTGAAGATCGCCGCGCTCGGATCCCGGCGCGGGCCTGCTCCCGAGGCCAGGGCCCTGTACGAGGACCTGTCTCCTCCCCCGCCGGACAACCCAGTGCCCGGCGACCTGCCGCAAGGCCAGCGCGAACAGGGGTCGGGACGGCCGACCAAGCGGGAACGGCGACAATTGGACGCCCTTCGACAGCAGGATGGAAAGAACGGCTACTGAGGGCCGATTTCCCGAACAGGCATTCCTGTTTCGCGGCCCTGCGCTGCCTGAGCGTGCTTGCTTCGCACCGTCAAAAGGGCTACCCAACGGCGTTGGAACGGGACGCCAAATCCCAGAACGCCGCAAGGTCTCCCGGCGGCTTCGGAAGGCTGCCATCAAGAGGATCGCAATGACCTACGTCGTCACTGACAATTGCATCAAGTGCAAGTACACGGACTGCGTCGAAGTCTGTCCCGTCGACTGCTTCTACGAAGGCGAGAACATGCTCGTCATCAATCCGGACGAATGCATCGACTGCGGCGTATGCGAACCCGAATGCCCTGCCGAAGCGATTCTCCCCGATACCGAGCCCGGCCTGGAGAAGTGGATCGAGATCAACGCCGAGTATGCCGCAAAATGGCCGAACATCACGGTCAAGAAGGATCCCCTGCCCGAGGCGGCGGAGTTCGACGGCAAGGCAGGCAAGTTTGAACAGTACTTCTCGCCGAACGGACCGGACGGGAAATGAGGCCGGACTGACCTGTACGGAACGCTCGTCTGTACCCTCGGAGCATTCGCGCCGGCCGGTGCCTGTGCCCGGCGGCGGTTTCTTTGTGCTTTGGTTTTTTTAGTTTTTATGCTATCTTAAAAAAGTAGTCGTCGTTTCCTTCGGTTCACCCCCTCCCAATGGAGGTTTTTTTATGGCCGCAGTCCGAAGCTGGATTGTGCGTGAGTCCTTTGCGCTCCGCCCGATTGACATGGCTCTGCAAGTGACCTTCGGCGACTGACCATCCATAGACGCATGGCATCGATCGGCGCTCTGTCGGGCCGCCGGAAGCAGCATGTGAGTCTCAACAGGAACAAGGCGTCGCCGCCCGGCGCCGCCAAGCGGTCCATCCGGACCCGCAACTGCGCAGGAGTTACGAAGCGTATGGCAACGATCACAAAGAAGGCCGCGCAGCGTCAAGGTTTCAAGACCGGCGAACATATCGTTTACCCCTCTCACGGCGTCGGACAGATCACCGCGATCGAGGAGCAGAGCGTCGCGGGACATTCCCTGGAACTGCTGGTCATCAGCTTCGAGAAGGACAAGATGACGCTGCGCGTCCCCGTCGCGAAGATCGCCACAGTCGGCATGCGCAAGCTCGCCGATGCGCCGACGGTCAAGAAAGCGCTCGAGACCGTGCGTGGTCGTCCGCGCATCAAGCGCACGATGTGGAGCCGGCGGGCGCAGGAATACGAGGCCAAGATCAACTCCGGCGACCTGATCTCGATTTCGGAAGTCGTCCGCGACCTGTACCGCTCCGACACGCAGCCCGAGCAATCCTATTCCGAACGCCAGCTCTACGAGGCCGCCCTCGACCGGATGGCGCGTGAAATTGCCGCAGTCAACAAGTGCTCGGAGACCGAAGCGGTCAAGCAGATCGAGCAGAACCTCGCCAGGACGCCGAACCGCGCTAAGGACGCCGAAGCGGGCGACGACGAGGGCGAGCAGGAAGAAGCCGCCTGAAACCCAGGCGGCGGCATCCGTTCGCGTCGGATCGGCGCAGGAAGAATCGAAGCCCGGCAGGTCGCTGCCGGGCTTTTTCCGTTTCGTGCCAGCAGTTCATGACGCACGTTCACGCGCATGTGTTCCGTCGCGGCGCGCGAAGGGCCTACGATGCGGCACCGGCTCTGATCCGCCATCGGACGGATTGCGTACCATAGCCAAAGCGGTATCAGGCCAGAGCGATAGTGGAGCGATGCCACCATGACGACTTCGATGAGCACCCGGCGGCAGTTGGTCAAGGCGGCGATGAACGCCCCCTACCTGACGCGCGAGGAGGAACTCGAACTCGCAACCAGGTGGCGGCAGGACAAGGATGTCGCCGCCCTCGAACGCCTGTCGCTTGCCCACATGCGGCTCGTCATCGCCGTCGCCTCCCGGTTCCGGAATTTCGGCCTGCCGATGAACGACCTGATCCAGGAAGGCCATGTCGGCCTGCTGGAAGCGGCGGCCCGGTTCGAGCCGGAGCGGGAGGTTCGCTTTTCCACTTACGCGACCTGGTGGATCCGCGCCTCGATCCAGGACTACATCCTGCGCAACTGGTCGATCGTTCGCGGCGGCACCTCCTCCACCCAGAAGGCGCTGTTCTTCAACCTGCGCCGGCTGCGGGCCAAGCTGTCCAGCAACCGGGTCGACCTCCCCGAAACCGAACTGCACCGGCAGATCGCCGAGGCGATCGGCGTGAAAACCGCTGACGTCGACCTGATGAACGCCCGCCTGTCCGGACCGGACACATCTCTCAACGCGCCAATCATCGATTCCGACGGCTCGAGCGCCGACCGGCAGGACTTCCTCATCTCCGACGCGCCCCTTCCGGACGAGACCGTTTCCGAGAACATCGATTCGGAACGCCAGCGCCGCTGGCTGAGGTCGGCCATGAACGTCCTGACCGAACGCGAGCGCAAGATCGTAAGCGAACGCCGCCTCACCGAGGAGGGAGCAACCCTTGAGGCGCTGGGGGCTAAGATGGGCATTTCCAAGGAACGGGTTCGCCAGATCGAGAACCGCGCCCTGGAAAAGCTTCGAGAAGCCCTGCTGAAGGCCCAGCCGGATCGGCTCGCTCTCACCCGCTGAGCCGACGGCCCGTGAGCAGGAGAGGCTCCGGTCGCTCGCGAGCTTGGCAAGCGGGCGTCAGTCGATGACCAGCTTAACCGACGTACCGGCAGGAATTTCCTCGTCGGCAGAGAACCCGTTCAAGATCGAGAAGAATTCCAGCCGCCGCGACGGTTCGACGCCGCTCATGCCGATCGCCAGACGGCGCGGCGTGTCGCCCGGCTGGGTCTGGACGATCTTGATGCGCAGAGACTGCAGTCGGGCGCGCTCGGTCGGCGTCAGTTGGCGGAAGCTTTCGATGGTGCGCTCGTAGTCGCGCGTGAAGGCGGGGTTCGGATCCCGGCTGGCGAAAATGAAGCGATAGCCGTTGCGTCCGATCCGCACCACCGCGATACGGAAAGACCAGCCCTGCGTGATCGCCGAGCCGACCACGGCGGCCAGGCCGTTGATGGTCGTCTCGCGCACGCTGTCCGGGATCAGACCGTTGATCCAGCCCGCGGTCATGTAGTCGCCGAGCTTGTCGTAGTTGGTCAGGTCCGCTCCATCGAAGCGCATCGCCGTACCCGAGCCGTTGCTCGCAAGCACGGCTTCCGACGAGTTCTCGAGCACGTATCCTTCCGGCACGGTGAAGCCGATGCCGAGCGCCTTGTGCAGGAAATCGCGTCCGCGCACGAAGCCCTCGAGCGGATCGTCGCCGTAGAGCATGCCGTCGATATTGGCGAGATAGGCGCTGCGGTCGCGCTCGCCGACGCCGGGAGCGCCCACCTGCCGGGCGGCCTGCACCGCCAGGTTGACCCGTTCGGGCGTGGTCGGATGCGAGGACAGGAAATCCGGCGCGCTGGAACCGTCGTTGCGGGCGCTCTGGAAGGCGGCAAAGGCCGCCATGGAGTTGAGGAACCGGGCCGCGGCGAAGGGATCGAAACCGGCCTTCGACAGGGTCTTCACGCCGACGAGGTCGGCCTGCAGTTCCTGTACTTGAGAGAACCGGGCGAAGGACAGCTGCGTGGAGATCATCGCCTGGCGGATGCGGTCCGGGTCGCGAACGACATTGCTCACGACCCGGTTGGCGAGTTCGGTCGCTTCCGCCTTCTGCTGGCGCTCAATGGCGTGGTTGGCGGTTACGTGGGCCATTTCATGCGCCAGCACCGCTGCCACTTCGGAGGTGTCATTGGCGAGAGCGAGCAGGCCGCGCGTTACGTAGAGATAGCCACCCGGAAGCGCGAAAGCGTTTACAGCCGGGGAATTCAGGATCGTGATCTTGTAGCTCTGGGACGGATCCTCGGACGCCTCCACCAGCCGGCCGACGACGCGCGCAATGGCCCGCTCGGCACCCGGATTCTCGTAGACGCCGCCGTAGGTCGCGACCACGCGGGGATGCTCGCGCGCACCGATGTCAGCCGCAAGGCCCGGACGCAGCGTGCCTGGCGTGACGACGCCGACGGACGGCGACTTGGATCCGAGGAGCTGACAGCCACTCAACAGCGCGAAGGCAACGGCGACGACCGCGATGCGGCGCGTCCGACGCAACACGCACGGCATGCGCGTCTCCAAGGGCGCCAAGCGGGGAGAAACCGAAATCAGGCTCACTGCGCAATCTGCTCCATCGGCAGCCGTTCGAGCTGCGCCGGATGTGTCAACTCGATATGGGGTCCGTCCTGCGCCTGAACAACGCCCCGGATCCGCACCCGTGCACCATTCAGGTCGTCAAGCGCCAATCCCCGAGCCGTCAGGTCCGCTTCGACCCGCGTATCGACGGTAGCCGTGAAATCCGATGCCCAATGACGGCCAAAGTTCAGATAGCGATATCTGCGGGTTTTTCCAAGGGAATGAATGCGTCCTTCGACAACGGCGAAATGCCCGGTGCGGGCCAGCAGCAGGTCCGGCTGGTCGGCGCGCAGGACCGGTGCAACCCGCCAAAGCCCGACGTCCCGATGGCGGGCCGCGTCCTCTGCGGCCAGCAGCGGCTGCAGGCAGGACAGGCCGCCAGTCTCCGGGTCGACCACGGCAAGGCCGCGCTCCAGCAGATCCGCCTGCAGCCAGACGGCTCCGTGCGGGCCCTGTGCGAGCACATGTGCCGGCAGCTGCCCCCAGCGGTCCTGCGCTCCGGTGACGACGATCAACGCCCTGCCCTCGACCGCCATGCCGACCTCGTCCGCGAGCCGGATCTCGGCCAGCCGCAGCCTGCGCCCGTCGGCCAGGAGCACCGCGCCGAACGGCTCGCCGGCGACGATCTCCACCGCCTCGGGCTGCACGTCCTGCGCAAAGCAGGCCTGCGGAATTGGCGCCTGCGCGCCGGCAGGCACCGATGGCAGCAGCGCGGCGAGAGCACAGGCCGTCCCACGCCCAATCCGCTGCGCACAACGGGGCAGCGGCGGGCACCGCACGAAGGACCGGCGAGGGAAGAGGCTCAGTGCGTTCATCCTGTCGCACAGTACGCGTTTCTGCGGCGCAATTGCGGCCATCGACCGCTCTGGCCCGGATACATCGCCCGCAAGGCTCGCACCCGCGAAAATTTCATGCTATGCGCTGTCGCGGGGCCCCGTAGCTCAGCAGGATAGAGCATCAGATTCCTAATCTGAGGGTCACAGGTTCGAATCCTGTCGGGGTCGCCACTTCCTACGTGTTGCGCTGCCGCAAAGGGTGGCGCACCCCCGGCCATCAGGCCGCATAGGTTGCGACAAGCGTCTCCGTTTCCTCGGCCTTGTAGAAGAACGCATGCACCGGGTCCGAATAGAACCGGCGCAGGACGGGCTCCGGCAGCCGGAAGCGCGCTCTGAACTCGGCATAGGCGGGATCGGCATTTTCCCGTTCGCGCCGGTTCTCGAAACCGGGATCGATCCGGCTGCGGATGAATTGCGCGACGACGTCGGTCCGATCCGCGCGATAGAACACCAGCGTCGCCCGCCCCTTCGTCTGGATGCACACTCCGTTTTCGGCGCGGGCGCCGGTCATGCCAAGTCCCGTCGCCGCCTCGAGGATGCGCCGCGGCTCCTCGAAGGAATAGTTCTTCCAGGGCATCTTGAGGTCGAGAGCGGACGGTACGTCCACCGTCAGATCGTCGGTCATCGGCAATCCGAACTGGCCGGCCAGGCTCAGATACCATGCGACCACCTCCCGATAGCCGCAGAAGAAAAACGCCGGCCGCCTCGACGTGGCCTGGCGGGCCTCGATCAGCCTGAGCAGGCCGACGCCGTGGCGGCGCAGGATAGCGCCGTTCGCGAAGGCGTCGTGCGTGGTCAGGTCGTTGTGGGCGTGCAGGACCTTGTGCCCGAGCCGCTCGAAGCCGCGCTGGATCGACGTGGTTGCGCACTTGGGCGGAGAGATGACAAAAATATCAATATCGGCAATCTCGTTGATCGGCCCGATGTCCGGATTCACGAAGCTGTTTTCGCGGATTATTCTAGAGCAGATTCCCATCATTCTGGTTCATACCCGGCAGCGGTGAAGAATCCTCGGCAATCGTCCGTGGTGACGGCGTCGATGGCGTCACGGATGGCGTCCCAGAGGCTGGTGACGGTCCGCGCGGCCGTCTTCTTCAGGAGAGCCTTGACCTTCGAGAAGGCCATTTCGATCGGGTTGAAGTCCGGACTGTAGGGCGGCAGGAAGCAGAGTTCCGCGCCTGCTCGCTCGATCGCCGCGCGGATCGCCGGCGGCTTGTGGGCCGGCAGGTTGTCCATCACCACGATGTCGCCGGGCCGCAGGGTCGGGACCAGGACCTGGTCGACATAGGCGAGGAAGGCGGCGCCGCTCATGGCACCGTCCAGGGTCATCGGCGCGGTCATGCCGGACAGGCGGAGGGCTCCGACGAAGGTGGTCGTCTTCCAGTGACCGTGGGGAACCGGCGCCCGGCACCGCTCGCCGCGGGCCGCACGGCCATACATCCGGGCCATCTTGGTCGAGGTCCCGCACTCGTCGATGAACACCAGTCGCTCCGGGTCGAGATCGGGCTGCCTCTCGAACCAGGCGAGGCGGCGCCGGGCTACGTCGGCACGCGCTTGCTCGGCGGCGTGCGCAGTCTTTTTTTCCGCGTCACGCCGTGACGCTGGAAGAACCGGCAGACGATGCTCGGCGTCGGACGATAGGCCACGGCCGCATCCAGCCGCTCGGCGATCTCCGCCAAGGTCAGATCCGGCGTCTGATCGATCCATTCCAGGATCAGGCCGCGGTGCGCGTCGATCCGGTGAGAGCGATGATTGCCGCCCCGCTTGTCGGCTTCGACGTGCCCGCGCGTCCGCGCGCGCTCGACCCACCGGATCGCCGACGACACGCCAACCCCGAACCGAGCCGCCGCAGCTCGGCGCGACGCACCGGCTTCTACGGCTTCGACAACACGGCGGCGCAGATCAACGGACAAGGATTTGGCCATGAGGGCTGGCCTCCTTCACCAGCCCTCATCTTGAATCACGATCCCGCAAATTTGGGAATCCCTCTTGATTCCGAAACCACACAAAACGCTCTAACTGTTTCCGCGATTTCGGATTTTTTTCGACGCTTGCAGAACATTTCCGGAGGCCAAGAATCACAGATTCGACTCGATTTCGGCAGGTCTGTACATCAAAGGACAACTGGTCGACTATATCGTTTATTTTTTCGCAATTTAAATAAATATGATCTAACGACACAATCGAAAATGGGTTTCGGGGTCGAGACATCGCGTCGCAGGGTCGGTCCGCGCTCGATGCGGCGGCAGCCTTTCTCTGTGTAGCGAACCTCAGCAAGGCTGTGCTGGGGGGCATCCGAAAGCGCTCTGGCACATTGTCCGATTCCCGCTAGCATGACCCGGAACACAGCGTCGCAGGGCGCGCAGGGCGTTCCGGGACGCTCTGGAGCGCACGGGCGGACACGAGTACGGGAGGAGAACATCATGACTTTCAAGGCTTTGGTCGTCGACAAGCTGGATGACGGAAGCACCTCGGCGAGTGTCCGCAGCCTCGACGACAGCCAGTTGCCCGATGGCGACGTGACGGTCGCGGTCGAGTATTCGACCCTCAACTACAAGGACGGGCTCTGCCTGGGTCCAGGCGGCGGACTGGTGAAGACCTATCCGCATGTGCCGGGCATCGATTTCGCCGGCACGGTCGAGGCGTCGCGCGACGCTCGCTACAGGCCCGGGGACAGGGTCGTGCTGACCGGCTGGCGCGTCGGCGAGACCTGGTGGGGCGGCTATGCCCAGAAGGCCTGCGTCAAGGCCGACTGGCTGGTGCCGCTGCCCGACGGCCTGACCAGCCGCGACGCCATGGCCGTCGGTACCGCCGGCCTGACCGCCATGCTGGCGGTGATGGCGTTGGAGGACCACGGCCTGAAACCCGGCGCCGGCCCGGTTCTGGTCACCGGCGCCGCCGGCGGCGTCGGCTCGGTCGCGACCGCGATCCTCGCCCGCCTCGGCCACGAGGTAGCGGCCGTCACCGGCCGCCCCGAAACTGCCAACTACCTGGAATCACTGGGCGCAAGCCGCATCGTCGCCCGCGAGGAACTGGCCGAGACGGTCAAGCGTCCGCTGGAGAGCGAGACCTGGGCCGGCTGCGTCGACGCCGTCGGCGGCGCCATGCTGGCCCGCGTGCTCGGACAGATGAAATACGGCGCCTCGGTCGCCGCCGTCGGCCTCGCCGGCGGTGCGACGCTGCCGGCGACGGTCATTCCCTTCATCCTGCGCGGCGTCAACCTGCTCGGCATCGACAGCGTCATGCGGTCCTACGAGGATCGCCTGCGCGCCTGGCGGCGGATCGCTTCGGATCTGCCGATGGACACGCTGCACGCCATGGTGCAGCCGGCAACCCTGGCCGACCTGCCCGACCTCGGCAAGGCGATCCTGAAGGGCGAGGTCCGCGGCCGCGTAGTGGTCGACGTCAACGCCTGACCCCCCAGGACCTGCCGGAGATCTGCCGGATGTGCGCCGGAGACCCGCCGGTGTCTTGTCACTTTCTATCAGGCCGTCAGCCGGCGAGCGACACCCAGCCGCCACTCGCCTCGGAAGCGAACAGGGCGTCGAGCACGGCCATGTTCTTCACCGCGTCCTCCGCCCCGAAGGGCAGCTCCGCCTCGCCGAGCACCGCGCGGCCGAAACAGTCGGCGAGCTCGGCATACTGGTCGGCGGCGGCGATGATCTCGAAGGTCGCCGACGCGTCGCCAAGCCGACTGCCGTCGTCGACCACGATGCGGGTTTCCCCACCCTGGGGGGCGTTGTAGGGGATGACGATCTCGAGCCGCTTTCGGGTGCCGAACAGCTGCAAGCGCTGGTAGGGCACGAGCTGGGTCGAGACGGTGAAGTCGAGCCGCCGCCCGCCGCCGAAGTCGATCAGGGCGCTCGACAGCCGGTCGGTGCCGAAGGCGGGGTCGCGCTCGACCAGCGACAGGACGCGCTCCGGCTCGGCCTCGAAGAAATAGCGGCCGGCAACCATCGGGTAGCAGCCGATGTCGAGCAGCGCGCCGCCGCCGATGTCGGCCCGGTTGCGGATATTGCCGGGGTCGTCGTTGAAGTAGCTGAAGACGGACTGGATGGCGCGCAGCTCGCCGAGCGCGCCGGAGCGCACGATCTCGCGCGCGCGCAGCCACTGCGGATGGCAGCGCACCATGAAGCCCTCGGCGACCAGCTTGTCCCTCGGCAGCCGGGTCAGCAGGCGCGCCTCGTCGGCATCGAGCGCGATCGGCTTCTCGCACAGCACGTGCTTGCCGGCCTCGACCGCCTTGAGGGTCAGCGGCACGTGCAGGTGGTTCGGCAGCGGATTGTACACCGCGTCGATCTCCGGATCGGCCAGCAGCGCCTCGTAGGAGCCGTAGGCGCGCGCAATGCCGAGGTCGGCCGCCGCCCTTTCGGCGCGGGCGGCGTCGCGCGAGGCGATGGCGACGACCGTGCCGGTCGTGGAGCGGCCGATGCCGGGTATGACCTTCTCGACGCCGATCTTCGCCGTCGACAGGATGCCCCAGCGGATCGTCTTTCCCGTGCCGGCCATGGCTGCCTCCCGTTGTCCCGATCCGCCGCAGGGCGGACGGGCGGTCAGCCTAGCGCGCCGGCGCAGCGGCCGGCAAGACTCAGTAGCGCGTGGGCACGTAGAGCTCGTCGGGCAGCGTCTTGCGCTCGTAGTCGGGGTTGAACACGCGCTCGGGCAGCGCGATCGGCTCGTGCGGGACCTCTTCGTAGGGCACCAGGCTGAGCAGGTGACTGATGCAGTTGAGCCGCGCCGCCTTCTTGTCGTTGCCCTCGACGATAAACCAGGGCGCCTCGGGAATGTTGGTGCGCTCGAAGGTCTCCTCCTTGGCCTTGGTATAGGCCTCCCAGCGCACGCGCGATTCCAGATCCATGGGCGACAGCTTCCACTGCTTGAGCGGATCGTGGATGCGCATGAGGAAGCGCAGCTGCTGCTCCTGGTCGGTGATAGAGAACCAGTACTTGACCAGCTTGATGCCGGAGCGCGCCAGCATGCGCTCGAATTCCGGCACGTCGTTGAAGAACTCCTCGACCTGCTCGGGCGTGGCGAAGCCCATCACCCGCTCGACGCCGGAGCGGTTGTACCAGGAACGATCGAACAGCACGATCTCGCCGGCCGCCGGCAGGTGCGGCACGTAGCGCTGGAAGTACCATTGCGACTTCTCGCGCTCGGTCGGCGCCGGCAGCGCGACGACGCGGCAGATGCGCGGGTTGAGGCGCTGGGTGATGCGCTTGATGACGCCGCCCTTGCCGGCCGCGTCGCGCCCCTCGAACAGCACGACGAGCTTGTAGCCGGTGTGCTGGACCCAGTCCTGCAGCTTGACCAGCTCGGCCTGCAGGCGCAGCAACTCGTGGAAATAGACCTGCCGCTCGACCGTGGAGGCATGCTTGAGGTCGGAAATGAAGGCGAGATCCCGGGCGACCAGCTGGTCGTCGATCTCCATCTCGAGTTCCTCGTCGAGGCTGTCCAGCCATTCCGCCTCGACCCAGCTCTGCCCGCGCTTCTCGTCCATCACCCTCGTCCCTGCCTCGGCGCCTGACCGCCGCCCACACCGGTTCCGGCACCCTACACGCGCTTTGCGACAGATTGCCGAAGACCCCCCCGATGATGTGGGGCCGGCGGGCGCAAAGGCAATGCGGGACGAGCCGGCCGTCGCCGGCGCGGGGTGGCGGCCGGGGCGGGAGGGTCATGCCGGGGAGCTTGGGCCAGGGCGGGCACCGCTCGGCTGTCCGAGCACGCAGCAAGACCGCATGGCGTTCTTCGTCTATATCCTCGCCAGCAAGCCCTACGGGACGTTCTACACGGGCGTCACCAACGACCTCGTCCGGCGGGTTTTCGAACACAGGGAGAAGACCGACAGCATCTTCACCCGCCGTTACGACGTGACACGCCTCGTCTACTACGAGAGCTTCAACGAGCCAGATGCGGCGATCGCCCGCGAGAAGCGCCTGAAGCGGTGGCCTCGGGCCTGGAAGATCGAGGCCATCACCCGCTTCAACCTCGACTGGGCGACCTCTACGAGGACCTCAACCACTAGCGAATCCTTGTCGCGCGGCCGGACGGCAGGCGGGGCGAACGGACGCTTGAAATTGAATGATCGTTCATTTAATTTGATCGACGGGAGGACGGCATCTTGGCGAGACCGGCGGGCACGAAGGGCAGCGATACCGCGGAGCGGGTGCGCCGAGCGGCGCTTTCCCTGTTCGCACGCCACGGCTATGCGGCGGTGTCCATGCGCCAGATCGCGGCCGAGGTCGGCGTCCAGCCGGGCGCGCTCTACAATCATTTCCCGACCAAGCAGGACCTGCTCAAGGACCTGCTCGTCAACCACATGCGCGCGCTGATCGCCGCCTGGCAGGCGCAGGCCGTCGCCGGCGAGGCGCCGGATGCTGCGCTTGAGCGCTTCACCCGCTTCCACATCCGCTATCATCTGGAGCGCACCGAGGAGGTGTTCATCTCCTACATGGAGCTGCGCAACCTGGAGCCGGAGAACTTCGACGCGGTCGAGCGCCTGCGCCGCGCCTACGAGGACGTGCTGACCGCGATCCTGGAGGCGGGCGCGGCCGCCGGACTGTTCGAGGTCCGCCAGCCGCGCGTGACCACCCGCGCGCTGATCGCCATGCTGACCGGTGTCGGCACCTGGTACCGGCCGGGCGGGCCGCTGAGCAAGGCCGAGATCGAGGACATCTACCTGACCCTGGTGACCAGGAGCGTCACCGCGGGACCAACACCACCGGGAGGGACCGACTGACATGGGCGTCCTGAAATCCAACGCCGCCACGCGCGGCGACACCTTCACCGCCAACCGGGCAGCCCACGAGAAGGCGCTCGACCAGGTGCGCGAGGCCGCTCGCCTCGCCTTCGACGGCGGCGGCGAAACGGCCCGCACGCGCCACGTGGCGCGCGGCAAGATCCTGCCACGCGAGCGCGTCTCGCGCCTGCTCGATCCCGGGTCGCCGTTCCTGGAGGTCGGCCTGTTCGCCGCCCACGACATGTACGACGGCGCAGCCCCGTCCGCCGGCATGATCGCCGGCATCGGCCGGGTCGAGGGACGCGAGGTGATGGTGGTCGCCAACGACGCCACGGTGAAGGGCGGCACCTATTATCCGATGACGGTGAAGAAGCACCTGCGCGCCCAGGAGATCGCCGCCGAGAACAACCTGCCCTGCGTCTACCTGGTCGATTCGGGCGGCGCCAACCTGCCGAACCAGGACGAGGTGTTCCCCGACCGCGACCACTTCGGCCGCATCTTCTTCAACCAGGCGACCATGTCGGCGAAGGGCATCGCCCAGATCGCCGTGGTGATGGGCTCGTGCACCGCAGGCGGCGCCTATGTACCGGCGATGAGCGACGAGACCATCATCGTCAAAAACCAGGGCACCATCTTCCTGGCCGGACCGCCGCTGGTGAAGGCGGCGACCGGCGAGGAGGTCACGGCCGAGGACCTCGGCGGCGGCGACGTCCACACCCGCCTGTCCGGCGTCGCCGACCACCTCGCCCGCGACGACGCCCATGCGCTGGCACTTGCCCGCCGCGCGGTCGCCGACCTCAACCGGGTCAAGCGCGTCGACCTCGACCTGCGCACGCCGGAGGATCCGCTCTACGATCCCGACGAGATCCTCGGCGTCGTGCCAGCCGACCTGAAGACGCCCTACGACATCCGCGAGGTCATCGCCCGCGTCGTCGACGGCTCGCGCTTCGACGAGTTCAAGTCGCGCTATGGCACCACGCTGGTGTGCGGCTTCGCCCATATCCACGGCATGCCGGTCGGCATCGTCGCCAACAACGGCGTGCTGTTCTCCGAGAGCGCGGTCAAGGGCGCCCATTTCGTCGAGCTGTGCTCGCAGCGCAAGGTGCCGCTGGTGTTCCTGCAGAACATCACCGGTTTCATGGTCGGCCGCAAGTACGAGGCGGGCGGCATCGCCAAGGACGGCGCCAAGCTGGTGACGGCGGTGGCGACCACCTCGGTGCCGAAGATCACCATGCTGGTCGGCGGCTCCTTCGGCGCCGGCAACTACGGCATGTGCGGGCGCGCCTATTCGCCGCGCTTCCTGTGGACCTGGCCGAACTCGCGCATCTCGGTGATGGGCGGCGAACAGGCCGCCGGCGTGCTCGCCACCGTGCGCCGCGAGGGTATCGAGCGGAAGGGCGGCAGCTGGAGCGCCGAGGAAGAGACGGCGTTCAAGCAGCCGATCGTCGACCAGTTCGAGGCCCAGGGCCACCCGCTCTACGCCTCGGCGCGGCTGTGGGACGACGGCATCGTCGATCCGAGGAAGACCCGCGACATCCTCGCCCTGTCGCTGTCGGCGGCGCTGAACGCGCCGATCGGCGACACCCGCTTCGGCCTGTTCAGGATGTGAGGACAAAGCCATGTTCAAGAAGATCCTGATCGCCAACCGCGGCGAGATCGCCTGCCGGGTCATCAAGACCGCCAAGCGCCTCGGCATCCGCACCGTCGCCGTCCATTCCGACGCCGACGCCGGCGCTCGGCACGTCGCCATGGCCGACGAGGCCTTCCGCCTCGGGCCGGCGCCGGTCGCCGACAGCTACCTGCGCATCGACCGGATCGTCGAGATCTGCCGGCAGAGCGGCGCCGAGGCGGTACATCCGGGCTACGGCTTCCTGTCGGAGAACCCCGCCTTCGTCGAGGCGCTGGAGGTGGCCGGCATCGCCTTCATCGGCCCCAGCGCAGCGGCGATCCGCGCCATGGGGCTGAAGGACGCCGCCAAGGCGCTGATGGAGAAGGCCGGCGTGCCGGTCGTGCCCGGCTATCACGGCGACAGCCAGGATCCCGACGCCCTGCAGGAACAGGCCGACCGGATCGGCTATCCGGTGCTGATCAAGGCGCGTGCCGGCGGCGGCGGTAAGGGCATGCGCCGGGTCGACCGGGCGCAGGATTTCAAGACCGCGCTTGAGGGTGCGGCGCGCGAGGGCCAGACGAGCTTTGGCGACCCGCGCGTGCTGATCGAGAAATACCTGACCCGGCCGCGCCACATCGAGATCCAGGTCTTCGGCGACAGCCACGGCAACGTCGTGCACCTGTTCGAGCGCGACTGCTCGCTGCAACGCCGCCACCAGAAGGTGATCGAGGAGGCCCCCGCGCCGGGCATGAGCGTATCGATGCGCGCCCGCATGGGCGAGGCGGCGGTGCGCGCGGCCCGGGCGATCGCCTATTGCGGAGCCGGCACCATCGAGTTCATCGCCGACGTGTCGGACGGC
This sequence comes from Polymorphum gilvum SL003B-26A1, assembly GCF_000192745.1. Classification (NCBI taxonomy): domain Bacteria; kingdom Pseudomonadati; phylum Pseudomonadota; class Alphaproteobacteria; order Rhodobacterales; family Paracoccaceae; genus Polymorphum; species Polymorphum gilvum. Next base: position 384,630 of record NC_015259.1, on the reverse strand, counting down.
CTCGACGAGGATCGCTTCTACTTCATGGAGATGAACACCCGCCTGCAGGTCGAGCATCCCGTCACAGAACTCGTTACCGGCCAGGATCTGGTCGAGTGGCAGCTGCGGGTGGCGAGCGGCGAGCCGCTGCCGCTCAGGCAGGACGAGCTGACGCTCGACGGCTGGGCCTTCGAGGCCCGCCTCTATGCCGAGGACGCGACCAGGGGCTTCCTGCCGGCGACCGGAACGCTGACCCACCTCGCCCTGCCCGAGGGCCTCGCGCGGGTCGATTCGGGCGTGCGCGCGGGCGACGAGATCACGCCCTGGTACGATCCGATGATCGCCAAGATCATCGTCCACGGCGCGACGCGCGACACCGCGCTCGCCCGCCTGCTGGCCGCGCTGGAGGCGACCGAGGTGGCCGGCTCGGTGACCAACGCCGCCTTCCTCGCCGCCCTGTGCCGTCACGCCGCCTTCGCCCGCGGCGACGTCGACACCGGCCTGATCGACCGCGATCTGGCCGCGCTGATCGCCGACGAACCGGTGCCCGAGGCGGCGCTGGCGCTGGCCGCGCTCGCCGCCCTCGGGCTGACCGCGCCGAAGACGGGCACCGATCCCTGGGACCGGCTTGCCGGCTGGCGGATGTGGAGCGCGGCGCGCCAGTACGCCCTGCTGGAAAGCCGCGGCGAGCGGATCGAGGTCGAGGTGCACACGCTCGGCGACCGGCGCTTCCAGGTGCATCTGGCGCCGGCCCCGGCGGTCGTCGAACTGGCCGCGATCGACGCCGACGGCATCACCTTCGACATCGCCGGCCACCGCCAGCGCGCGCGCGTGGTGCAGGACGCCAAGGCGCTGACCGTGTTCCTCGCCGGCCGGGCCCACGACTTCGTCCTGCCCGACCGGCTGTCGGCCGAGGAGGAGAACGAGGCCGCCGGCGACCGGCTGGTGGCGCCCATGCCGGGCTTGGTCAAGGTGTTGTCGGCGGCCGCCGGCGATGCGGTCAGCCGCGGCCAGCGACTGGTCATCCTCGAGGCGATGAAGATGGAACACACGCTCGTCGCCCCGCGCGACGGCACCGTCGCCGAGGTCTTCGTCGCCGCCGGCGAGCAGGTGCAGGACGGCGCCGTGCTGCTGCGGCTGGAGGAGGAGCCCCATGCTTCCTGACGCGTCCAACTACGCCGACCTGCGGGCGCGTTTCCGCTGGGACGTGCCGGAGACGTTCAACATCGCCGTCGCGGTCTGCGACCGCTGGGCCGAGGCCGAGCCTGCGCGCGAGGCGCTGGTGTTTGCCGAGGAAAACGGCCCGGTTCGCAGCTATAGCTACGGCGAGCTCAGGGCGCTGTCGAACCGGCTCGCCAACCTCTACGTCGCCCGCGGCCTCAAGCGCGGCGACCGCGTCGGCGTGCTGCTGCCGCAGAGCCCGGAGACGGCCGTCGCCCACATCGCGGCGCTGAAGGCCGGCGCGATCAGCATCCCGCTGTTCACCCTGTTCGGCGCGGAGGCGCTGGAGTACCGGCTCGGCGATTCAGGCACCGGGATCGTCGTCACCGACCGCACCGGCGCGGCCAGGATCGCAACGATCCGCGACCGCCTACCAGCGCTCGAAACGGTGCTGTGCACCGACGGTCCGGCGGAGGGCGCGGAAGACCTGCACGCGCTGATGGCCGATCAGCCGGACCTCTTCCGGCCGGTCGCCACCCGCGCCGACGATCCGGCACTGATCATCTACACCTCGGGCACCACCGGCCAGCCCAAGGGCGCCCTGCACGCGCACCGCGTGCTGCTCGGTCACCTGCCGGGGGTGGAGATGAGCCACGACTTCCTGCCGCAGCCCGGCGACCGGTTCTGGACGCCGGCCGACTGGGCCTGGATCGGCGGCCTGCTCGACGTGCTGATGCCGGCGCTCTACCACGGCATCCCGGTCGTCGCCTGCCGGTTCCGCAAGTTCACCGGCGAGGCGGCGTTCCAGCTGCTGCAGGACCACAAGATCCGCAACGCCTTCCTGCCGCCGACGGCGCTGAAGATGATGCGCCAGGTACAGGCCCCGGAGACCCGTTGGACCTTCTCCCTGAGGTCAGTCGCTTCCGGCGGCGAGACGCTCGGCAGCGAGCTGATCGACTGGGGCCGCAAGACCTTCGGCCTGACCATCAACGAGTTCTACGGCCAGACCGAGTGCAACATGATCGTGTCGAGCTGCGCGGCGGTGATGCCGGCGCGACCTGGCATCATGGGCCGGCCGGTGCCGGGCCACGCGGTCGACGTGGTCGACGCCTCGGGCGCCGTGGTGCCCGACGAGACGCTCGGCATCATCGCGGTGAAGCGACCCGACCCGGTCATGTTCCTCGGCTACTGGAACAACCCGGCGGCGACGGCGGCGAAATTCGCTGGCGACTGGCTGCTGACCGGCGACACCGGCATGCGCGACGCCGACGGCTGGATCCGCTTCGTCGGCCGCGACGACGACGTCATCACCTCGTCCGGCTATCGCATCGGCCCGGGCGAGATCGAGGACTGCCTGCTGAAGCACCCGGCGGTCGCGCTCGCCGGCGTGATCGGCAAGCCCGACCCGCAGCGCACCGAGATCGTCAAAGCCTATGTGGTGCTCAAGGACGGCGTGGCGGCGAGCGACGCACTCGCCACCGAGATCGCGCAGTTCGTCAGGGACAGGCTTGCCGCGCACGAGTATCCGCGCGAGATCGCCTTCGTCGACGCCCTACCGATGACCACCACCGGCAAAGTGATCCGCCGGGAGCTGCGCCGGCGCGCGATCGAAGAACTCCAGGAGAGCTGACCCATGTCCGATTTCGTTACCCTGTTCGAGATGGGCCCGCGCGACGGCCTGCAGAACGAGAAGCGGCTGATCCCGGCAGCCGACAAGATCCGCCTGGTCGACATGCTGTCGGACTGCGGTTTCGCCAAGATCGAAGTGACCAGCTTCGTCAGCCCGAAATGGGTGCCGCAGATGGCCGATGCCGCCGAGGTGATGGCCGGCATCCGCCGCCGGCCGGGCGTCGCCTACACCGCGCTCACCCCCAACATGAAGGGCTACGAGGCCGCCCGCGCGGCGCGCGCCGACGAGGTGGCGGTATTCGGCTCGGCCTCAGAGGGCTTTTCGCAGAAGAACATCAATTGCTCGATCGCCGAGAGCATCGAGCGCTTCCGCCCTGTCATCGAGGCCGCGCTCGCCGACGGCATCCCGGTGCGCGGTTATGTCTCCTGCGTCACCGACTGCCCCTATGACGGCGCCGTACCGCCGGAGGCCGTCGCGCGGGTCGCCCGCAGCCTGTTCGAGCTCGGCTGCTACGAGGTCTCGCTCGGCGACACCATCGGCGCCGGCACGCCGGAGACCATCGCGCGCATGCTCGACGCGGTCCTTGCCGCCGTGCCGGCCGACCGGCTCGCCGGCCACTACCACGATACCCGCGGCCGGGCGCTGGAGAACATCGCCGTCAGCCTGGACAAGGGGCTGAGGACCTTCGACGCCGCCGTCGGCGGCCTCGGCGGCTGCCCCTATGCACCCGGCGCCAAGGGCAACGTCGCCACTGAGGCGGTGGCCCGCCTGCTCGCCGACCGCGGTTTCGACACCGGCCTCGACCTAGACCGGCTGACCGACGCCGCCGCCTATGCCCGCACGCTCCGGGAGGACCGCTGAGCCATGTTCGAGACCATCGCGCTTTCCACCGACGCACGCGGCGTCGCCACGCTGACCCTGTCGCGCGAAGACAAGCACAATTCCATGTCGGCGCAGATGATCGACGACCTGACCGAGGCCGCCCGCCAGCTCGCCGCCGACCGCAGCGTGCGCGTCGTCGTGCTGACCGGCGCGGGCACGAGCTTCTGCGCCGGCGGCGACCTCGCCTGGATGCGCGCCCAGTTCGACGCCGACCGGGCGACCCGCATCGCCGAGGCGCGCAAGCTGGCGCTGATGCTGCAGGCGTTGAACGAGTTGCCCAAGCCGCTGATCGGCCGCATCCAGGGCCAGGCCTTCGGCGGCGGCATCGGCCTGATGAGCGTGTGCGACGTGGCGCTCGCCGGCGCCTGGGCGAAGTTCGGCCTGACCGAGACCCGCCTCGGCCTGATCCCGGCGACCATCAGCCCCTATGTGCTTGCCCGCATGGGCGAGGGCAACGCCCGGCGTGTGTTCATGTCGGCGCGGATCTTCTCCGCCGAGGAGGCGCGCGAGCTCGGCCTCGTGTCCCGCGTCGTCGAGGCCGACGAGCTGGACGAGGCGGTCGAGCGGGAAGTGAAACCCTATCTCACCGCCGCCCCCGGCGCGGTCGCCGCCGCCAAGGCGCTCGCCCGTTCGCTCGGCCCGGCGATCTCCGACGCGGTCATCGCCGAGACGGTCGAGAAGCTCGCCGACTGCTGGGAGGCGCCGGAAGCGCGCGAGGGCATCGCTGCCTTCTTCGACCGGCGCAAGCCAGCCTGGGCGATCGATGCCTGAGCCTCAGAACGGGAAGAACAGCGGCAACACCGCGACCGCGAGGATCGCGAACAGGACGTTCAGCGGCAGGCCGACAACCAGGAAGTCGCGGAACCGGTAGCCCCCGGCGCTGTAGACGAAGGTGTTAGTCTGATAGCCGATCGGCGTGGCGAAGCTGGCGCTGGCCGCGAACATGACGGCCATGATGAAGGGCCGCGGATCGTAGCCGAGCTGCACCGCGAGCGCGATGACGATCGGACCGATCAGCACCGCGACGGCATTGTTGCTGACCATTTCGGTCAGGACGGAAGTCAGCACATAGACCGTCGCCAGGACCGCGAGCGGGCCGAGCCCGTCGAGCAGCCCGACCACGATCTCCACGATCAGGCGCACGGCGCCGGTCTTTTCCAGGCCGAGACTGAGCCCGAGCATGCCGAAGATGAGGAACAGGATGCGCCAGTCGATGGCCTCGAAGGCGGCGGCAGGATCGACGCAGCGCGTAACCATGACCACCACCGCGCCGATCACCGCCAGGGCCTCGATCGGCATGACCCCGAGCGCCGCCAGCCCCATCACGCCCAGGATGGTGGCGATCGCGATCGGCGCCTTCTCCCGCCGCACCGGCCGCTCCTGCGGCGCCGACAGATTGATGATGCCGCCGTCCTGCATTAGCCGGCGCAGGCCTTCCGGCGGTCCCTCGAGCAGCAGCGTGTCGGCGAAATGCAGCCGCAGGGTGTCGATGTCGTCGCTGATGTTGCGGTCGTTGCGATGCACGGCCATGACATAGACGCCGTAGCTGCGCCGCAGGTTGAGTTCGCCGAGCGGCCGTCCGATCAGATGCGACTTGGGCCCGACGCTGGCCTCCATCAGCACCGACTGTTCGGCCGCGACCGGCTCGAAGCCCTGGTCGGAGATATCGCGGAACTGGACCTGGCCGTTTTCCTTCAGGCCCAGGATCTCGCCGGTTCCGGTGCGGATCACGATCCGGTCGCCTGCCTCAAGCGACAGGCCGTCCATGGCCTTGCGCAGGGAGGCCTCGCCCCGGATCACGTCGAGGATCCGGCTCTGCCCGCCAGTGAACGGCAGGTCGGCGAGCGGGCGCCCGAGATAGCGCGATCCGGCCGGGATGAGCAGCCGTGCGATGAACTGCCGGCGCCCGCCGTCGCCGATCAGGCTGGCGAGCGAATGGCGCTCGGGCAGCAGGAAGCGACCGGCAAGGAGCATGTAGGCCATGCCGACGGCGGCGAAGACCAAGCCCGGCAGGGTCATCTCGAACATGGTCACGGCCGGCTGGCCGGCGGTCGCCGCCACGCCGCTCATGAGGATGTTGGTCGAGGTGCCGACCAGGGTCAGCGTACCGCCGAAGATCGCGGAGAACGACAGCGGGATGAGGAACTTCGACGGCGCGATCTGCAGGCTCGCGGCCACCGAGATCATCACCGGGGTGAGCAGGATCACCACCGGCGTGTTGTTCATGAAGGCAGACGCCGCGATGGTGGCGACCATCATGTAGAGCAGGGCGCGCAGCGCGGAGCCGCGGGCGGACTTGCGCAGCCAGTCGCCGAGCAGCTGGAGCACGCCGGTGCTCTCCAGTCCGGCGCTGATGATAAACATCATCGCGATCGTGATCGGCGCCCCGGAACTGAAGACCTGCAGGAACTCCCGGGACTCGAGGATGCCCACGGCGAGCAGCACCGCGGACGCGGCGAGCGCGGTCACCTCCGGCGGGTAGACCTCCTTCAGGAAACTGAGGAACACAAGTCCGACCAGAACGAAGACAACGAGCTGATCCAGTGTCATGGCGTCCCCTGCCGTTGGCGGCGCCGCGCCAAGGGCGGCCCTGCTCCATCAGTAGCACCGCGGCGCGGCGCCCCGAAAGGGACAAATGTGCGGTGCAGCAGCGCGCCGAAAAACCGAATGCTCGCGGCAGGCCAGCTTCGGGAACCGGCTTTTCCGCCCGCTCAGCCGCGCTGGAACGGCGAGCGGGCCGGCGGCAGCGGCTCCTCGACCTTGCCGTAGCGCTTCTCGCGCACCTTGCGGATCGACTTTCGCCCGCGCTCCGACAGGCCGGCGGGCAGGTCGATGCCGGCCCGGTCCATGTCGACCAGGACGCGTTCGAGGTCGGGGATGACCTCCGAGGAGATGACGAATACGGAGCCGTCCCTGCGCGTGAACACCAGCGTCTTGGAACTGCGCGCGCCGCTGTGGAAGGCGATGCCGTCGGGCCGGCCAAGGGCGCCGACCAGCCAGGCGATGCCGCCCGGCAGGGTCCACAGGCGGATACGCACCGAGGCGAGATCGGCGTAGCGCACGCGGTGGCTGCGGCCGAATTCGGTCGCCTCGAAGCCGTTGCCGAAGAAGCGGATCCAGGACGTCGCCTGGCGCGCGCCGATGACGAAGATGACGAAGGCGAGCGCGGCCGGGATCAGGAACAGCAGCAACAGCAGCGATCCACCGCCCGGGGTGAGCGCTGCGCCGAGCAGGGCGAGCGAGACCAGCGGCACGCCGACGGCGAAGCCGATCAGGTCGGAGACGAGCAGGGACGGCCGCCAGTCCGGCTGCACCGCGCCGGTCGGAGGCTTGGGCTTCGGCAGGGCGGCATAGAGCGCGACCGCCGCAGCCAGGCACAGCAGCCCGGTGACGGGGGAGAGGAAGCTCAGCCCGCCTGCGACGCCGAGCACGGCAAGGCCCAGCGCGCCGAGGCGCCGTACCAGTTCGACCATGCCCGTCTCGCCCAAGGCCGTTCCTCCGGCAGTTGCGTGTTCTTGAGGGGCCGACGCCGAGTCGGCCCCATTGGAAGACGAGTTGAATCGCGTTCGGACGCCGGGTCAAGAGCGGGGCGAGAACAACCCAAAGGAAGGATGAACGGGTCGGGGGAAGGAGACGGAAACAGGGTTCGCCAGGACCGCCCGTTTGTGTCGTGTCCTGAAAGGAACTGGTGCCGCTGAAGGGACTCGAACCCCCGACCCCATCATTACGAATGACGTGCTCTACCAACTGAGCTACAGCGGCGAATCCGGGTGGCAGCGGCGCGTGGCCGCCGAGCGGATCGTGGGCCGCTAGATAGCGGAGGCGGGCGGCGGATGCAAGCGCTTTCGCCCGGTTCCGGGGATGTCACAGCGACCGCTCCCGCCGCAGACCGCCGCGACGCAGGCGGGGCGGATACGCGCAACCGGCGGGCGGGTCGCCGCCAAGACACCTCAGTTGAAGAAGCGCGGGCCCGGTGGCTTGGGCTGGTCGTCCTCCTCGTCCGTGCCGGGGTCGTCGGGCATGCGGCCGAGCGGCAGGGTGATCGGCTGGTCGGCGCCGTTGACGCCGGCCTCGGAGGCTGCCTTGCCGCCCGTCCTGTCGCCAGCCTTCTCGGCCGTCGCCGGCTGGACAGGGAGGGCCGCGGACGGCACGGACGCCGCCGGTGGTGTCGCGGCAGCGGGAACTGCTGCAGGCTCCACGGCGGTGGCTGCGCCGCCACTCGATGCCCTGTCCGCCGCCGGGCCGACGGGGGGGCTGGCGACGGAACTGGCGGACGCGGCAACGTCCGGCTCCGGCTCGGCCGCCGGCACGGACACGGCGGCGTCGGCAGCGGGTTCCGGCGCCGCCCCGGCGGCGGGCGGCACCTCCGCAGGCGTGTCGAATTTCGGCGCGGCCGGCCGGACGGTCAGCGCCGGCGCCTCGAACAGCGCGTCGTCGAGCGCCTCGACCAGCGGCGTCTCGGGCAGGCCGGTCGGCGTTGTCCATTCGAAAGCATCGAGCCGGCCGGTGACCGGCGATACCGGCGCCCAAGCCTCGCGCACCACACCATCGGCGACCCAGGCCTTGTCGAGCGGCGCACGCACCGCCCGGGCCAGCCATTCGCGGACGCGACCCCGATCGCCGTGCTCGGCCTCCTCCAGCTCGGCCATCAGCACGAACGCGCCGCGGGTCGGCTCGGAGCGCAGCACGCGCTTGAGTTGCTCGCGCGCCTCGCCGAACTCGCGCGCCTCCAGCGCGGCGCGGGCGACCGCCAGCGCGCCTTCGGCGGTGTGGGCGCGCTGCGCGGCGAGCGTCCTGACGCGGGCCAGCCGGTCGAGCGCGGCGTCCCCGATGCGGGCGTGGGCATAGGCATCGGCAAGGTCCGGATGCGGAGAAAGCCGCCAGGTCGCTTCCACGATCTTGGCCGCCTTGCGCACGTCGCCCTTGCGGGTGGCGAGCCGCGCGGCGACGACCGCCGCCGGCACCAGGTCGAGCGCCAGGCCGTGCGCCTCCTTGGCGAGCGTCAGCGCGGTTTCGGGATCGCCGTCCTCCAGTTCCAGGGCGCGCGCGGCCAGCAGCACGGCGCGGTGGCGGCGATAGGTCTTCTTGTCGACCAGCCTGGCGGCGTAATTGCGCTCCAGGGTGGCGATCGCCGCCTCCCAGTCGCCAGCGACCGCCTGGTAGCCGAGAACGGCCCTGCCGGCCCAGTCGAGGCCCGGCACGGCGCGCGCGGCTTCCTCGGCGTAGTGGCGCGCGGCGATCGGCTCGTTCTGGCGCTCGGCCTCGATGAACAGGCCGTGCAGGCCAAGCGCGCGCGTCTCGGGATCCTTCAGCATCGCCTCGAAGCGCTGGCGGGCCTCGTCGTGCTGGCCGGACATCTGCGCCGCCTGGGCGAGCAGCAGCCTGGCCGCCGACTCGCCGCGCAGCAGCTTGTCCGCGTCCTGGCCGTAGCGGCGGGCGCGTTTCGCGTTGCCGGTGCCGAGCGCGATCAGCCCGTGCGACAGCGCCTCGTAGCCCTTGTCGCGCCGTCGGCGGCGCAAGAAGCGCCGGGCGATCCTCGGCGAGCGCAGGATGGCCCCGACCAGCCAGAACGCCAGCAGCACCAGCACCAGCGCGAGGCCGATCAGCACGGCGGCGACCACCGGCGGCTGTTCCCACACGTAGCCCTGCCAGCTGACCGAGACGACGCCCGGCAGGTCGGCCATCCAGGCGAAGCCGAACGCCACGGCAAACAGGACGGCGAAGAAGACGAGGGCGCGGATCATGCCGGTCGTTCCCTTGAAGATGCGTAATCAGCTGCCCCTGCGGGCGAGCGAGGACAGGACGGCGGCGGCGGTCTGTTCGGTCAGCCGGTCGACGCCGACGCGCGCCTCGGCCGACGCCGCCCAGCCGGCGCCGGCGGCACGCGCGGCCTCCGGCAGATCAGCATAGGCGGCGAGCGCGGCGGCGAGGTCCCCCGTGGCGACCGCATCCTCCATGCGCCGCAGCGCGGCCTCGGGGCCGGTGCCTGAGGCGTCGCCCGGCCCGCGCACGGCGACAAGCGAGCGCGCGCCCGCGAGCAGGTTGTCGAGCAAGTCGCCGTCGGCCGACGGACGCTCGAACGTCGCGTGGATGGCGCGCGCGGCAGCCGGGAACTCGGCGATCAGCTTCGGCGCCGGCGCGATGCCGGTCGCGGCGTGAGACTCGAGCAACGACAGGTCCGCCGCCTGCTGCGGCAGCGACGCCTTGACGGCGGCGAGTTCGGTCGCAAACGGCTTGCCGGCATCGACGGCAGCCTTCAGCGCGGCGACGGAAAGCGCCCGGGCGGCCAGTTCGCGCGCGGTCGCGTCGCCCATGGTCGCCTCGACCGCGTCGAGGCGCGCGGCGACGGCGGCAAGCTCGGTCTTCAACTCGTCGACGGCGGCAGCGCTCGCCGCGCCCGCCGCGCTCAGCCCGGCCGACAGCTCGGCGACGCTGGCGGCGGTGCGCTGCTGGGCGTCGGCCAGCGTCTTCAGCGAGGATTCGGTCGTCGCAATCGCCGCCTGGGCCGCAGCGGCGGCGGTCTCCGCGCTCCTGGCGCCGGTCTCGACGGCGGCAAGGCCGGTACTGACGTCCGACAGCGCCTCGCGCAGCTGCGCGATCTCGCCCGCGCCCGCCGGTTCCGCACCGGCAGAGCCAAGCGACGCGACGGTTGCCCTGACCTCGTCTAGGCCCTGTTTCAGCGCCGCGATCTCGGGCGCCGGATCGGCTCCGGCGGCGGCCTCGCCCGCTGCGGCGACGCGCGCGTCCAGATCGGCCAGGCGACCGGACAAGCGCTCGAGATCGGCACGACCGATCTCCGCGGCCGGTCGGCCGGCAAGCTCGGCCAGGCGCTGCTCAAGCGTGTCGATACGCGCCTGCGCGGCGGCCAGCGCCTCGCCATCGCCGGAAGCTCCGGCGAGCGGCAGGTAACCGGCGCGGTTGAGGCCGTAGGCACCTCCGAGGAGCACGACCCCGACCAGCAGGGCGGCAGCGAGTACGACGCCGAGGCCCGGGCGCTCCGCCACGACCGGCGGCGCCATCGTGGACGCCTTTTCGGGCTCGGACGGCTTGGGCTCGGGAGATTTCGAGCCTGGGGAGGAGCCGGCGGCCGTCGCCGCGGACGCACCTGACGGCTTGGACTCCGATACGGCCTCTGCCGGCTTTGCGGTCTCAGCTTTCGCGGTCTCGGTCTTCGCCGCAGTCGCCGGAGCCTCGGGTTTCTGCGCCTCGGGTTTCTGCGCCTCGGGCCTGGCCGGCCCGGTCTTGGTCGCCTCTGCCGCGCCTGCCGTGGCGCCGCCCGGCTTCGACGCCGGCGCAGCGGGCTTGTCCGGGGATGTGTCGGACTTGCCGGATGTCGCGGTTCCAGCCGCAGCCGAGGACGGCGGCGTGCGCGGCTCCACCTTCTCGGCCTTCAGGTCGATGGTCACCGGGCGCCGCCCGGTCGTGCCGGACGATCCGGAGCTGCCGGCGGAGGCTGTCGTGCCGGGCTTGTCCTTGTCGGATACCATTGCCTGTCCTCCTCTCCCGCGCACGTCCCTGCACCGGGACGGACCTGCTCAACTATACACGGTCGCCGCCGGGGCGGAACCGCAACGAAAGGGCGAAATGCCGCAACGCGGCATCCACGACGCGCCAGCCGCAGTTAACAGGCGCTTAAGGCCCGCGCGATCAGCGCCGCCTCGTCGGGCCGGTCCGCAGCCTCGACATCGGCCAGGGCGTCGAGCGGTGCGCCGGCCGCCGCGGAGATCGCCACCACGCGCGGCCTTCGAGCGGCCGGACCGGCCCGTGCCAGGAGCGCGGCCAGTGCCCCGGCGGTGCGCGCGGAATAGACCAGCACCGCGTCGAAGGCCTCGGCGGCGAGCGCGGCCGCGACGGCGTCGGGCAGCGCGTCGACCGGTTCGCTGCGGTAGACCTCGACCGTCCGGCAGGCGACGCCGCGGGCGGCGAGCAGGCCTTCCAGATCGCCGGCCCGCTCGCGCGCAGCGGGATAGAGCACCGTCTGTCGAACGCCATCGGCGGCGATGCGTTCCGCCAGGGCGGCGACGTCACCGCCGGCCGCGATCACCGTGGCAAAGCCGAGCGCCCTGGCGCGTTCCGCGGTGCGATCGCCGACGGCGTAGAGCGGCAGGCCGACGAGGACGTCCTGCTGGCGATGGCCGGCGAGGACGGCCAGGGCACGCCCGCTGGTTACCGCCAGCGCGCCGACGCCGGAGAGGTCGAAGCTTTCGGGCGGCGTCTCGACGATGGCGAGCAGCGGCGCCTCGACCGCCTCGTGGCCCAGCGCCCGCAGCCGCTGTGCCGTGCGGGCGCAGTCGGGCTGGGGTCGGGTGACCAGGAAGCGCATGGCGCGACGGCCTCCTCAGGCCGCGAAGAAACCGGGCCCGCCGGCGGCCTTGAGCGTGCGGCCGGCCTCGCGGCCGATCGCCTCGGCGTCGGCGACGGCGCCCTCGCGGGCGATCTCGTGCGCCTCGCTGCCGTCGGGACGCAGGATGATGCCGGCCAGCGACAGGCGGTCGCCGTCGATCCGCGCCAGACCGCCGATCGGCGTGCGGCAGGAACCGTCCAGTTCGGCCAGGAAGGCCCGTTCGGCGGTCAGCCGGATCTCCGTCTCGCGGTCGTGGATGGCGGCGAGCAGGCCGAGTGTGGCAGCATCCTCCACCCGGCTCTCGATGCAGATGGCGCCTTGTCCGACAGCCGGCAGGAAGGCGTCGGTGTCGAGCAGGCTGGTGACCACGTCGGCAAGTCCGAGGCGCCTCAGGCCGGCATAGGCGAGCAGCGTCGCGTCGACCGCACCGTCTTCCAGTTTCTGCAGCCGGGTCTGCACGTTGCCGCGGTACATGACGACCTCGATGTCGGGACGCAGGCGCTTGATCATCGCCTGGCGGCGCAGCGACGACGAGCCGACGACCGCACCCTGCGGCAGGTCCATGAGCATCTTCGCCTTCGGCGAGACGAAGGCGTCGCGTACGTCCTCGCGCGGCAGGAAGGCGGTCAGTGCCAGGCCATCGGGCAGGAGCGTCGGCATGTCCTTGGAGGAATGCACGGCAAGGTCTATGCGGTCATCGAGCAGCGCCTCCTCGATCTCCTTCGTGAACAGGCCCTTGCCGCCGACCTCCGACAGCGGCCGGTCGAGGATGCGGTCGCCGGAGGTCTTGATGACGACGATCTCGAACGCGTCCTCGGCAAGGCCGTGGGCGGCCATCAGCCGCGCACGGGTCTCATGGGCCTGGGCGAGGGCGAGGGCGCTGCCGCGCGTTCCGATGCGCAAAGGTTTTGATTGCAAGGATCACGATCCCGGTGTTAGGGGCAGGACTGGTTTTCACACAATAGGTCCTGTAGCCCCATTGGCCAATGCGGCACAATCCCGGAATTCGGCGATGACACCGGCTGACCGCGCCGGTCGCGACCTGACCGTGCTCGGCATCGAGACCAGTTGCGACGAGACGGCCGCCGCCGTGGTGCGCGGGCCGGGGCACCCGCAGATCCTGTCCGACGTCATCCGCTCGCAGATCGACGAGCACACGGACTTCGGCGGCGTCGTGCCCGAGATTGCCGCGCGCGCCCATATCGCCGTCCTGGACAGGATCGTCGCCGAGGCGATGCAAGAGGCGGACGTCGGCTTCGACGACATCGACGCGGTGGCCGCCACGGCGGGACCGGGTCTGATCGGCGGCGTCATCGTCGGGCTGATGACCGCCAAGGCGATCGCCATGGCGGCCGGCAAGCCGCTGGTCGCGGTCAACCACCTGGAAGGCCATGCGCTGACCGCGCGGCTGACCGACGGTCTCGACTTCCCCTACCTGCTGCTGCTGGTGTCCGGCGGCCACAGCCAATTCCTACTGGTCACCGGCGTCGGCGCCTACGAGCGGCTCGGCACGACGATCGACGATGCCGTCGGCGAGGCCTTCGACAAGACCGCCAAGCTGCTCGGCCTGCCCTATCCGGGCGGCCCAGCGGTGGAGCGCATGGCCCGCGCCGGCGATCCGGACCGCTTCGCCATGCCCCGACCGCTGCTCGACCGCCCAGGTCTCGACATGTCCTTCGCCGGACTGAAGACAGCCCTGAGGACGCAGGCTCAGAAACTGGAGCCGGTCGACGAGCAGACGGTCGCCGATCTGTGCGCCGGCTTCCAGCGCGCCGTTGCCGAGGTACTCGCGGCGCGCACGCGCACGGCGCTCACCCTGTTTCGCGACCGCTTTCCCGACGCGCCGCCCGTCATCGTGGTCGCCGGCGGCGTCGCCGCCAACGCCGAGATTCGCGCCGCCTTGACGGCGGCGGCGACCGACGCCGGTGCCCGATTCGTCGCCCCGCCGGCGCGCCTGTGCACCGACAATGCAGCGATGATCGCCTGGGCCGGCATAGAGCATCTGGCGCAAGGCCCGGTCGACGACATGGCGGTGTCGCCGCGCCCGCGCTGGCCGCTCGACGAGACGGCTGCCGGCAAGCTCGGCTCTGGCAGGAAGGGCGCCAAGGCGTGACGGGGCGCTGGCGTCATCGGCAGTTCACCGACGCGCCCGACTTTGCTAGGACAGAGCCGGCTCGAGCGGCGGGAATCGGATGCGCGTCTATCACAAGGCCTATGTCTATCTGACCTGCGGGTCGCGCCTGCTGGTATTCAGCCAGCCGGACGAACCGCATATCGGTCTTCAGGTGCCCGGCGGCACGCTCGATCCGGGCGAAAGCTACCTGCAGGGTGCCCGGCGCGAGTTCCACGAGGAGACCGGCCTCATGCCCGAATGGGCCTTCGACCATCTCGCCGACCAGGACCAGATCTTCCATCGCGAGGACGGCAGCCTGCACGGCCTGCACCGGCGCCGCCACTTCCACGCCCGGATCGCGACGCCGCCGCGCGAAGACTGGGAACACTACGAGATGACACCAAGCAGCGGCGGCGCGCCGATCCGCTTCCGCCTGTTCTGGCTCGACCTGTTCGGCCCCACCGCGCACGATGCAGGCGCCTTCTTTCAGGGCTTCCATGTCCCTCTCGACACCCTGCGCGCACGGATCGGAGAACTGGCCGCATGAGCGGATACCGAACCATCGTCGTCCTCGGTGGCGGCTCCTGGGGCACCGCGCTGGCGCTGACCGCGGCGCGCGCCGGACGCGAGGCAATTTTGTGGGCGCGCGATGCCGACGTGGTCGCCGCCATCCGCTCGCGCCAGCAGAATCCCGCCTACCTGCCGAGCATCACCTTCGACGAGGTGCTGGAAGCGACGACCGACCTTGCCGCGGTCTCAAGGGCCGATGCCGTGCTGCTGGTCACGCCGGCGCAGACCACGCGCTCGATGCTTGCCGCCATCCGCCCGCACCTGAAGCCCGGCACGCCGGTCGTCCTGTGCGCCAAGGGCATCGAGCGCGGCACCGGCAAGCTGCTGACCGAGATCCTGGAGGACGAACTGCCGCAGGCGCATCCGGCCGTGCTGTCGGGTCCGAGCTTCGCCGAGGACGTGGCCCGCGGCCTGCCGACGGCGGTGACCGTCGCCGCCCGCGACGGGGCGGTCGCGGACGCCCTCGCCCAGGCGCTGGCCGCGCCGAGCTTCCGCCCCTACGCCTCCACCGACCTGGTCGGCGTGCAGGTCGGTGGCGCGCTGAAGAACGTGCTCGCAATCGCCTGCGGCGCCGTGGTCGGGCGCCGGCTCGGCGCCAGCGCGCAGGCGGCGCTGACCGCGCGCGGCTTCGCCGAACTCTCGCGCCTCGGCGCCGCCATGGGAGCAAGGCCGGAGACCCTGACCGGCCTGTCCGGCCTCGGCGACCTGGTGCTGACCTGTTCCTCGCCGCAGTCGCGCAACTTCAGCTTCGGCCTGCACCTGGGCGAGGGCCGTCCGGTCGGCGACCTGGTCACGCTCGGCGGCAAGCTCGCCGAGGGCGTCCATACCGCGCGCATCGCCGTCGAGCTCGGCCGCCGCCACAAGGTGTCGCTGCCGATCTGCGAGACCGTCGCCGCCGTGCTCGACGGCACGCTGACCGTCGACGACGCGCTGACCGCCCTGATGTCCCGCCCGTTGAAGCGGGAGGCTGAGCAAAGCTGAACGCCCCTCATTGAGTTCCCCGCCGCGCCTTTCTAAGGTCGCCGGACAAGGAGACACGACCATGCTCTATGCCCTCATCTGCACCGACAAGCCGCATTCGCTACAGCTCAGGCTGGACACCCGGCCCGAGCACGTCGCCTTCCTCAACAGCCTGGGCGACCGGCTGAAGGCCGCCGGTCCGTTCCTCGACGACGCCGGCACCATGACCGGCTCGCTGGTGGTGATCGAGGCGTCGAACCGCGACGAGGCGCTTGCCGTGTCGCAGGAAGACCCCTATGCCCGCGCCGGCCTGTTCGAGAGCGTCGAGATCCGCCCCTGGACCTGGGCGATCAAGAATCCGGAGGCGAAATAGGTGCGCTACTGGCTGTTCAAGTCCGAACCGTTCAAGTGGTCCTGGGAGATGCAGAAGGCAAAGGGCGCCGCCGGCCAGGAATGGGACGGCGTGCGCAACTACCAGGCACGCAACAACATGCGCACCATGCAGATCGGCGACCGCGGCTTCTTCTACCACTCCAACGAGGGCAAGGAGATCGTCGGCATCGTCGAGGTCTGCGAGTTGGCGCATCCCGACAGCACGACCGACGACCCGCGCTGGGAGTGCGTCGATATCCGGGCCCTGCGCGACCTGCCGAGGCCGGTAACGCTGGCCGAGGTCAAGGCCGAGCCGCGGCTGGCCGACATGTCGCTGGTCACCTCCATGCGCCTGTCGGTGCAGCCGGTGACCGAGGAGGAATGGCGGATCGTCTGCGCCATGGGCGGCCTGCCGGAAGGCGCCTGACCGGCGCGCAGCAGAAGGACACCCGCCGCGTGGCAGGCATTTCCGATCCGGTCCGCTTCATCCGCGACAACACCGTCGCCCGGCCGGTGCCGCATGCGGCCGAGATCCGTCTGCAGCTTGCCGACGAAGCGATGGAGCTGTGGCAGAAGACGGAGGACGAACTCGGGGCGCTCGGCCTGCCGCCACCGTTCTGGGCCTTTGCCTGGGCGGGTGGCCAGGCGCTCGCCCGCTACCTGCTCGACCATCCGGAGCGGGTCGCGGGCCGCAGCGTGCTCGACTTCGCCGCCGGATCGGGCATCGTCGGCATCGCCGCCAAAGTCGCCGGCGCCCGGCGCGTGGTTGCGGCCGACATAGACGCCTTCGCCATCGCTGCGATCGGCGTCAACGCCGACCTCAACGGCGTCGAGATCGAGACCGTGCTCGGCGACCTGACCGGCGCCGCCCCGCCCGACGCCGACCTGCTGGTCTGCGGCGACGTGTTCTACGAGCTGCCGATGTCGCGCAAGGTGCTCGCCTGGCTCGACCGGGCGCTGGAGCAGGGCATCGAGGTGCTGGTCGGCGATCCGGGCCGGTCCTATCTGCCCAAGGACCGGCTGGCGCATCTGGCCACCTACACGGTGCCGGTAGTCGGCGCGCTGGAGGATTCGGAAACCAAGAAGACCAGCGTCTACCGCCTCGTCGTCGCACACGGCGCCGGCGCCTGAACGCCGGATTGCGCCGCAACAACGGGCTTGCGCTTTGCCCGCGCCGTCCGTCAGATAGAGGCAAGTGCCCACGCGCGCGCCGCGCCCGCCCCATCCCGCAGGAGCCTTCCGATGCCGATCGTCAACCGCATTGCCGATCTTGCCGACGAAATCGCCGCCTGGCGTCGCGATTTCCACGAGAACCCGGAAATCCTCTACGAGACGGTGCGCACCGCCGGGCGGGTGGCGGAGCTGCTGCGCAGCTTCGGCCTCGACGAGGTCACCACCGGCATCGGCAGGACCGGCGTCGTCGGCGTCATCCGGGGCCGCAACGGCGGCGCCGGCAAGACCATCGGCCTGCGCGCCGACATGGACGCGCTGCCGATCGAGGAGGCGACCGGCCTGCCCTACGCCTCCAAAACGCCGGGCAAGATGCACGCCTGCGGCCACGACGGCCACACCTCGATGCTGCTCGGTGCGGCCAAGTATCTGGCCGAAACCCGCAACTTCGACGGCACGGTGGTGGTCATCTTCCAGCCGGCCGAAGAAGGCGGCGCCGGCGCCAAGGCGATGATCGACGACGGGCTGATGATCCGCTGGCCGATCGACGAGGTCTACGGCATGCACAACATGCCCGGCTTGCCGGTCGGCGAGTTCGCCATCCGCTCCGGTCCGATCATGGCCGCGACCGACGAGTTCGGCATCACCGTTACCGGCCGCGGCGGCCATGCGGCCAAGCCGCACGAGACCATCGACCCGGTGGTGATCGGCGCGCAGATTGTCAGCGCGCTGCAGACCATCGCCAGCCGCTCCGCCGACCCGCTCGACTCCGTCGTCGTATCGGTGACCGTATTCCGCGCCGGAGAGGCCTTCAACGTGATCCCGCAAACCGCCCAGTTGCGCGGCACGATCCGCACCCTGACGCCGGCGATGCGCGACCTCGCCGAGACCCGCCTGCGCACGCTCGTCGCCTCGATCGCCGAGGGCTTCGGCGCCAGCGCGGAAGTCAGCTTCCGTCGCGGCTATCCGGTCACCGTCAACCACGAGGACCAGACAGACTTCGCTGCCTCGATCGCCGAAGGCATTTCGGGTCCCGGAAAGGTCAACCGCAAGGTGTCGCCGATGATGGGCGGCGAGGACTTCTCCTACATGCTGGAGCAGCGGCCGGGCGCCTTCATCTTCGCCGGCAACGGCAACAGCGCCGGCCTGCACCACCCGCGCTACGACTTCAACGACGACCTCATTCCCGTCGGCTGTTCCTACTGGGTCAAGCTGGTCGAGACCGCGCTGCCGGCCGCCGCCTGAACCTCAGCCGACGTGCCCCCCCCTGGAAATCCCGGGAAGACGCTGCGGCAGATGGTGTCCGAGGCCTGACTACACGCAAAGGACGCGCTGCGACCCTTGCCTTTCATAAGAGATTTGCTAACCAAATCAAAATATTAGACACGCAACTGTCACACAAATCGTGTCGTCTGGCGCTATCGTCTCGCCCTGGGGTTGACCTTGTTCAAGGACGGGCTGGACGTGAACGCAATCAATCAGGAATGGACCGGGGCGTTGCGGCTGGACAGAAATCCGCAAATCTTCCTGACCAACGCGGCCGCCGTCCTCGACTACGCCCTGCAGCCGATCGTCGACACCCACACGGGCGACGTCTATGGCTACGAGGCGCTGCTGCGCAACGTCGACCAGCTCGACTGCGCGACGCCCGGCGCCGTCTTTGACCTAGCCCATGACCTGGGCTGCCTGGCGCCGCTGGAACTGCTGCTGCGGCGCATGGCGATCGAGAAATACGCCGGCATCCGCGAGCGCAAGGCGACGCGGCTGTTCCTTAACGTCGATCTCCGTCTGCTCGAGACGCCGGGCTTCCTGCTGCAGGATACGGCCACACTCCTGTCGCAGCACAGGCTAGCGCCATCCAGCGTCTGCCTGGAGATCTCCGAGACCAACGACACCTCTACGCTGTCTCGCCTCGGCGACTTCGTCGGCAAGGCGCGCGCGCTCGATTTCGCGATTGCCATCGACGATTTCGGCAAGGGCTATTCGCAGTTGAAAAGCCTCTACGATATCGAGCCGGACATCCTGAAGGTCGACCGTTTCTTCGTCCAGGCGATCCAGAACGACGCGCGCAAGCGCCTGCTGGTGACATCCATGGTCGATCTGGCCCATGTGCTCGGCATGCGCGTGGTCGCGGAGGGCGTCGAGACGGAGGCGGAGCTCGCCGTCTGCCGCCAGATCGGCTGCGACCTGTTCCAGGGCTACCTGGTTTCCCGGCCGTTCACCTGCCTCGACGAGGCGCGGCCGCGCTACGAGCAGTTCGCCGCGACGCAGGCCAGCCACCACCGCAGCCTCAAGTCCGACGAACAGCTGATCCGGCGCGAGATCCGCCCGCTGGTGGCGCTGCGCGACACCGCGCGCATGGACGATGTGCTCGCCCTGCTGCGGGCCGGGCGCGCCCATCCGTTCATCCCGGTCATCAACGCCGCCGGCGAACCGCGCGGCCTGATCCAGGAATCGGACATCAAGAACCTGATCTATCTGCCATTCGGCCAGGATCTGCTGCGCAACAAGTCGGTCAACAACCAGCTCCGCAACTTCCTGCACCGCTGTCCCGTCGCCGACCTGCATTCCCGCCTCGACCACCTGATCGGCATGACCGCGACCGACGACGACAAGACCGCCGGCGTGATCATCACGAAGAACGGCAAGTACTACGGCTTCCTGACCACCAGCTCGCTGCTGAAGATCGCCAACGAGATCCGCATGCGGGCGGCGGAAGACCAGAACCCGCTGACCAAGCTGCCCGGCAACCTGTCGGTGACCGCCTTCGTGTTCGAGGAGGCCTCGGCCTCGGCCGCCGACCGCAGCTTCTGCTACATCGACCTCGACAACTTCAAGCCGTTCAACGACACCTACGGCTTCCGCACCGGCGACCGGGCCCTGCTGCTGTTCTCCGAACTGATCAAGCGCCTCGCCGGCCCGTCGCGCGCCTTCGCCGGCCATGTCGGCGGCGACGACTTCTTCATCGGCCTGAAGAACCGCGACGTGGCCGCCGTGGTGCAGATGATGGCCGGCCTGCGCGACGAGTTCCGCCACCAGGCCGAAAGCTTCTACGATGCGGAGCATCGCGAGACCGGCTTCATCACCGCGCGTGACCGCTCCGGCCTGGAACGCCGCTTTCCGCTGCTGAGCTGTTCCGTGGCCATCCTGCATCTGCCGCAGGGCGTCGCGATCGAGAACCACGACCTGCTGGTTCGCCAGATCGCCCGACTCAAGACCGACGCCAAGGCGGCGCCCGACGGCGTCATCGCCGCGACATTCGGCCCGAGCCTCGCCGATGCGGCGACCGAATCCGGCGTGGCGGAAAAGGCCGCGCGCACCGTTCGTATCTGCACCGGTCCCGCCTGTTGAGACGCGCCGCCGACGGCCGCTTCCCGAAGTGGCGCAAGGTCATTGGATACATGAGTATACAATGATTGCATTCCGGCGGCGGCTGGGCGAGACTTGCCGGATCCCACCGGATCCGGATCCCACCATGGACTCCCTTCTCGCCCTTCTGCTGCCGGACAGCCTGTCCACGTTCACTTCCGCTGTGCTGATCGCGGCAAGTTTCGTCACCTCAGCGATCACCGCCGCGCTCGGCCTCGGCGGCGGAATCGCCCTGCTGGCGGTGATGGCCAACGTCATGCCGGCGGCGGCCCTCATTCCGGTGCACGGCGTCGTCCAACTCGGCTCGAATGCCGGCCGGGCCCTGGTGCTGCTGAAGCACGTCCACTGGGACATCATGCTCTGGTTCACGCTCGGCGCGGTGTTCGGCGCCGCCATCGGCGGCAGCATCGTCGTCACCCTGCCCTCCGCCATCCTGCGGCTCGGCGTCGGCCTGTTCGTGCTGTGGTCGGTGTGGGGCCGGCCGCCGCGCTTCAACGGCGAGGCGGCCCGCCCGGCGATGGCCGCGGCCGGATTCGCTGCCACCCTGCTGAGCATGTTCTTCGGCGCTGCCGGCCCGATCGGCGCCGCGGTGCTGTCAACCCTCGGCCTCGACCGCCACGGCTTCGTCGCCAACCAGGCGGCGACCGCACTGACCATGCATGTGCTCAAGTTCGCCGCCTTCGGCGTGCTCGGCTTTGCCTTCGCCCCCTGGGCCGGGCTCATCGTGGCGATGGTCCTGTCCGGATTCGGCGGCACCGTGGTCGGCTCGCGGCTGCTGGGCAGGATGGACGAGAAAACCTTCAAGAAAGGCTTCAAGCTGGTGATGACCCTTCTCGCGGCGAATCTGCTCTGGCGCGCGGCGCGCGATCTTCTCGGCCTGTGACCGGCGGGGTCGACCGGGTCGGATCGGGTCGCTTTCCGCGCGCCCTCGCATGACTGCCGCCAGCCGGCGGTCAGTTGACCTTTCATGCCCCGGCGCTTGAGTTCTTCGCGCCGGCTGCTTCTTGCCAAGCGGCCGGTGACCGGCTACCCAACGCGGACGGATTTTGCTGACACAAAGCGGGGCGGACACACCCATGGCGACACACAAGCTGCTTCTTCTTCCCGGCGACGGCATCGGCCCGGAAATCATGACCGAGGTGAAGAAGATCATCTCCTGGTTCAACGCCCGCGGCGGCGACAGCTTCGAGACCGAGGACGGCCTGGTCGGCGGCTGCGCCTACGACGCCCACGGCAAGTCGATCTCCGAGGAGGACATGGCCAGGGCGATGGCCGCCGACGCGGTCATCTTCGGCGCCGTCGGCGGCCCCAAGTGGGACGGCGTGCCCTATGACGTGCGGCCCGAGGCCGGCCTGCTGCGACTCCGCAAGGACATGGAACTGTTCGCCAACCTGCGCCCGGCGATCTGCTATCCGGCGCTCGCCGACGCTTCCTCGCTGAAGCGCGAGGTGATTGAAGGCCTCGACATCCTGATCCTGCGCGAATTGACCGGCGGCGTCTATTTCGGCGAGCCGAAAACCATCACCGACCTCGGCAACGGCCAGAAGCGCGCCATCGATACCCAGGTCTACGACACCTACGAGATCGAGCGCATCGCCAGGGCCGCCTTCGAGCTGGCCCGCACGCGGGGCAACAAGGTCACGTCGATGGAAAAGCGCAACGTGATGAAGTCGGGCGTGCTGTGGCACGAGGTGGTCACCGCCACCCACAAGAACGGCTACGAGGATGTCCAGCTCGAGCACATGCTGGCCGACGCCGGCGGCATGCAGCTGGTGCGCTGGCCCAAGCAGTTCGACGTCATCGTCACCGACAACCTGTTCGGCGACATGCTGTCCGACGTCGCCGCCATGCTGACCGGCTCGCTCGGCATGCTGCCCTCCGCCTCGCTCGGCGCGCCCGATGCCCGCACCGGCAAGCGCAAGGCGCTCTATGAGCCGGTGCATGGCTCCGCCCCGGACATCGCCGGCACGGGTGCCGCCAACCCGATCGCCATGATCGCCTCCTTCGCCATGGCGCTGCGCTATTCGTTCGAGAAGGGCGCCGACGCCGATCTGCTCGACAGGGCGATCGCCGGCACGCTGGACAAGGGCCTGCGGACGAAGGACATCGCCTCGCCGGGCACGACCGTGGTCGGCACCGCAGCCATGGGCGACGCCATCGTCGCCGAACTCGACGCGCTCAGCGCCTGAAGGTCCGATGCAGAGTGCGGCCGCCTCCTGCGCCCTCGGCCGGGAGGCGGCCGCAGCCGTTCCCGGAGTTTCGTCATGACCGACACGCTCGCCCCCTTCCTTGGCACCTGGATCCTCGACGTCGAAGAAAGCGACTTCCAGCACGGCGAGCCGCCGCGGAGCGCGACGCTCAGGATCGAGGACGAGTTCGGCATGGTCCGGTTCACCATGAGCCAGGTGACGTCGGACGGCGAAACCGTCACCGACAGCTTTTCCGCCCTCCCTGACGGTCCCGAGACCCCACTCGGCAAGAGCGGCCTCGTCGACGCCATGCGCCTCGTGTTCCAGGGACCGCGCAACCTGGTCTCGGAGGCACGCCGCGGCGGGGTGACGCTGATGAAGGCGGACCGCGAGCTGTCCGAGGATGGCCGGACCCTGACCGTGACCCAGACCGTGCACGTGCCGGACGTCGCCAGCTACACCAACGTCTCGCTCTACCGGCGCGCGCACTGACCTTGCGGCGCCGGCAAGCTGCCCGCCAAATCGGTTGACTTTGCGCCCGTTCCGCGCCAAGAACACGCCGGTTCGTGTGACAAGGATGGCAGACCATGGCGCGGCGCCTCGCCGACATCGCAGCAAGGACGACGACGGCCTCGGCCGGCGGAGCCTTTGCGCGCGCCCGGACTGCGACCACCGCCAAACTCACCAAGACGACGACCAAAACCACCGCTTGACGGAGCCTCTCGTCCCGCGCTCCCCCGGGATGGTGGGCGCCGAAGAGCCAGACGGTCGTCAGTGCGCGGCTGCCCGGCATGCGGGGAGACGGACGAGAGAGGATACGATGGGCTACAAGATCGCCATCGCGGGCGCCACAGGCAACGTGGGCCGCGAGATACTGGACATCCTGGACGAACGCGGCTTCCCCGCCGACGAGGTCGTTGCGCTGGCCTCGCGCCGCTCGCAGGGCACCGAAGTCTCCTTCGGCGACAAGACGCTGAAGGTGCAGGCTCTGGAAAACTACGACTTCTCAGACACCGACATCTGCCTGATGTCTGCCGGCGGCAGCGTGTCGAAGGACTGGGCGCCGAAGATCGGCGCCAAGGGCTGCGTCGTAATCGACAATTCCTCGGCCTGGCGCTACGACGCCGACGTGCCGCTGATCGTGCCGGAAGTCAATGCCGACGCCATCATCGGCTTTTCCAAGAAGAACATCATCGCGAACCCAAACTGCTCGACCGCCCAGCTCGTCGTGGCGCTGAAGCCGCTGCATGACGCGGCGACGATCAAGCGCGTCGTCGTCTCCACCTACCAGTCCGTTTCCGGCGCCGGCAAGGACGCGATGGAGGAGCTGTTCAACCAGACCCGCGCCGTCTTCGTGAACGACCCGGTCGAGGCACACAAGTTCACCAAGCGCATTGCCTTCAACGTCATCCCGCACATCGACGTCTTCATGGAGGACGGCTACACCAAGGAAGAGTGGAAGGTGCTGGCCGAGACCAAGAAGATGCTCGACCCGAAGATCAAGGTGACCTGCACCGCCGTGCGCGTGCCGGTGTTCATCGGCCATTCGGAATCGGTCAACATCGAATTCGAGAAGCCGATCTCGGCCGATGAAGCGCGCGACATCCTGCGCGAGGCGCCGGGCTGCCTGGTCATCGACAAGCGCGAGGACGGCGGCTACATCACACCCTACGAGAGCGCCGGCGAGGACGCCACCTACATCAGCCGCATCCGCGAGGACGCAACGGTGGAGAACGGCCTCAATCTGTGGGTCGTCGCCGACAACCTCAGGAAGGGCGCCGCTCTCAACGCGGTGCAGATCGCCGAGGTGCTGGTCAACCGCCGCCTGATACAGCCCAAGAAGCGGGCCGCCTGACCGGCTCCGTGCCGGCCGCCGGCGCGGTCGGCGGCCTCTCTCCCCGTTAACGGCCCGGCGCCCCGCGTCGGGCCGGTTTCCTTTGGCGCCTCGCCGCAGGACGGCGGCGCCGGATCACCGGATCATGTTCGTCCACGAACTCGCCGCCGTTGCCGCCGCCGCCCTGTGGGCCTTCACGGGCATCCTGGCCGCGGCACCGTCCCAGCACCTCGGTGCCATCGCCTTCAACCGCATGCGCATGGTCATGGTGTTCGCCCTGCTCGGCGTGTGGGTCGGCTTCGCCGGCACATGGGACACGCTGCGGTCCGACATGATCGGCCCGCTGGTGCTGTCCGGGTTCATCGGCATCTTCCTCGGCGACACGGCGCTGTTCCTGACCATGAACCGGCTCGGCCCGCGCCGCACGGCGATCCTGTTCTCGCTCAACGCCCCGATGTCCGTCGTGCTCGGCTGGCTCGTGCTCGGCGAGGCCCTGTCGACGCGCACCCTGGCGGGCGTGGCGATCACGCTCGCCGGCGTCGTCCTCGCCATCGCCTTCGGCAAGCGCCGCTCGCAGTTGCACGTCTGGGAAAGCGTCAAGGGGCCGCTCTGGCTCGGCCTGCTGCTCGGGCTGGCCGCCGCCCTCGCCCAGTCGGTCGGCTCGCTGATCGCCCGGCCGGTGATGGAGACCGGCGTCGATCCGGTCGCCGCCTCGATGCTGCGCATCGGCGTCGCCGCTGCAGGGCTGACCCTGCTGATGCAGCTTCCCGTGCAGCGATTCCAGGCCGCCAATCCGGCGACCGCCGGCATCGCCTTCCAGGTGTTGCTCACCGGCCTGCTCGGCATGGGCGTCGGCATGACACTCGTGCTCTTTGCCCTCTCGGGAGGCAAGGTCGGCATCGTCTCGACCCTGTCGGCGACCACGCCGGCCCTGCAATTGCCGCTGCTGTGGCTGCGCACCGGCGAGATGCCCGCCCCCGCCGCCTGGCTGGGCGCGGTGCTGGTCGTCGCCGGCGGTGCCCTCCTGTTCGGCCTCTGACCGGCGCAGCCGCTCTCAGGATTCTCAGACACGTTCTTAAGATTCTCATGGCGTTCCGGCTCTCAACTGCCTGCCTCGCGGCTGCATCAATGGATGAAAGGTGAGCAAGATCAATGACTTGGTAGGGTTGCAAGATCCCCCTTACCACAACCCGACCAACGTGCCGTGGCCGTCCTCCCCGCATGACGCTACGATAGGAAGCCTTCAACACAGCAAGGAGGGAATGCCATGAAAACCTGGACCAAACCGGCCATGACCAGCGTCGAAGCCGGCTTCGAAGTGACCCGCTACATGCCGGCCGAGATCGGCACCTGCGGTCGCAAGAAGTAAGTGGAAGATGCGCACGGGAGGCCCCCGGTGAAGATCAGGGTCCTCGGCTCGGCCGCAGGCGGCGGGTTCCCGCAATGGAACTGCAACGCCCCTCTGAGCCGGGCGGTGCGCGAACAAAGGCCCGGCTTTCTCGCCCGCACCCAGTCGAGCGTGGCTGCCAGCGCGGACGGGACGAGCTGGGCCATCTTCAACGCCTCGCCCGACATCCGCCAGCAGATCGCCGCGACGCCGGACCTCAATCCGCGTCCGGACGGCCCCTTGCGCCATTCGCCCATCAAGGCGGTAGTGCTGACCAATGCCGACGTCGACCACATCGCCGGCCTGCTGTCGCTGCGCGAAGGCACACCCTTCGTGATCTATGCCAGCGAGCGGGTGCTGGCGACGCTTGCCGCCAATTCGGTCTTCAACGTGCTGACCCCGGCGGTGGTGGAGCGCCGCGTACTGCCGCTCGACGGCGTGACCGATCTGGAAGGGCCCGACGGTCCACTCGGCCTGTCGGTCGAGACCTTCCCGGTGCCGGGCAAAGTGGCCCTGTTCCTGGAGGACGAAGGCGCCGCAGACGGCCGCTTCGGCTCCGCGCCCGGCGACACCATCGGCCTCGCCCTGCGCTCAGGCGGAGCGCCGCAGACGATCTTCTACATCCCCGGCTGTGCCGCCGTTCCCGATGCCCTGAAGGCCCGGCTTGCCGGAGCCGCCTGCCTGCTGTTCGACGGCACGGTCTATACCGACACGGAAATGCCCGACGCCGGCGTCGGCAGCAAGACCGGCACGCGCATGGGCCACATGGCGATCAGCGGTCCGGCCGGCTCGCTCGCTGCCCTTGCCGGCATTGATGTCGGCCGGAAGATCTACGTCCACATCAACAACACCAATCCGATCCTCATGCCGGGGTCCGCGGCCGAGCGCGCGGTAACCGCCTCCGGCTGGGAGATCGGCTACGACGGCATGGAGCTGGAGCTATGAACGCGCCCCTCGCCACCCCCGGACCGATGCCCTCCGACCGGCCGGTCGCCGCGCTGTCGGCAGCCGACTTCATGGCCGCAACCGACCGTCTGCTCACGCCGGCCGAACTGGAAGCCGCGCTGCGCCGGGTCGGCGCCGAGCGCTACCACATGCACCATCCCTTCCACCGGCTGATGAACGCCGGCGGACTGACCCGCGGCCAGATGCAGGCCTGGGCGCTCAACCGCTACTGCTATCAGGCCGCCATCCCGCGCAAGGACGCGATCATCCTGTCGCGCTCGGACGACCCGGCCTTCCGCCGCGAATGGCGCAAGCGCATCGTCGATCACGACGGTCCTGCGGACGGCGAGCACGGCGGCGAGAAGGACGGCGGCATCAAGCGCTGGCTGAAGCTCGCAGAGGGCGTCGGGCTCGACGTCGACAGGGTCGTGTCGCAACGCTATGCCCTGCCGGCGACGCGCTTCGCCGTCGGCGCCTATCTCGATCTGGTCGCCTCGTCCTCGATGCTGGTCGCCGTGGCCTCGTCGCTGACCGAGCTGTTCTCGCCGATCGCCATCGGCGAGCGCGTGCCAGCCATGCTGGCCCGCTACGACTACATCACCGAGGAGACGCTGTCCTATTTCACCCCGCGCCTGCACCAGGCGCCGCGCGACGCCGAGCACGCCCTGGCGCTGGTCACCGCCTGGGCCGACACACCGGATAAGCAGCGCGACGCCATCGGCGCCCTGATCACCAAATGCGACATCCTGTGGGCGATGCTCGATGCCCTGCATTTCGCCTATGTCGAGCCCGGTCTGGTTCCCCCGGGCGCCTTCCGTCCAGCCGGGACGGACTGAGCCATGGCCGCGCCGCGCCGCCGCATTGAGGTTACCCGCGACAGCCGGCCGGCGCTGCCGCGCCACGTGCGCCTCCACTTCGATCCGCTGCGTGCGCGCTGGGTCGTGCTGGCGCCGGAAAAGGTGCTGTGGCCCGACGCGATCAGCGCCGACATCCTCGGCCGCTGCGACGGGCGGCGGACGGTTGCCGAGATCGTCGACGCGCTGGCGCAGGACTATGCCGCGCCGAAAGAACAGATCGAGCCGGACGTCGTCGCCTTCCTGCAGCAATGGTCCGACCGCCTGCTGGTGCGGTGCGCGGAGGACCGGCCATGACCGCCGCCGGGCCACCGCTCGGCCTGCTGGCCGAATTGACCCACCGCTGCCCGCTGCAATGCGGCTATTGCTCCAATCCGCTCGAACTGATGAAGGCCGACCGCGAACTGTCGACAGACGCGTGGCGCGACGCCTTCGCCCAGGCCGCCGATCTCGGCATCCTGCAGGTGCACCTGTCCGGCGGCGAACCGACGCTCAGGCCCGACCTCGACGCGCTGATCGCCGTCCTGTCCGCGCGCGGCGTCTACACCAACCTCATCACCGCTGCCGTCACGCT
This sequence comes from Polymorphum gilvum SL003B-26A1, assembly GCF_000192745.1. Taxonomy (NCBI): domain Bacteria; kingdom Pseudomonadati; phylum Pseudomonadota; class Alphaproteobacteria; order Rhodobacterales; family Paracoccaceae; genus Polymorphum; species Polymorphum gilvum. The sequence continues at coordinate 356,297 of NC_015259.1, read as the reverse complement.
GAGCCGGGGGAAGCTCGAAGCCTATGCCGATGCCGGCCTCGACCACGTCCAGGTCAGTTTCCAGGGCGCGCGGCCGGAGACGACCGAACTGGTCGGTCGCTATCGCGGCGGTCACGAGAAGAAGCGCGCCGCCGCGCGCCTGGTGCGCGATCTCGGCCTGCCGCTGACCATCAATGCGCCGATCCACCGGCTCAACATCGACGAGGTGCCCGAGTTCGTCGCACTTGCGCTGGAACTCGGCGCGGAGAGGCTGGAGATCGCAAACGTCCAGTACTACGGCTGGGCCTGGCTCAACCGCTCGGCGCTGCTGCCCGACTACAACGCGGTCATGCGCCAGGTCGACTATGTCGAACGGATCCGCGACGAACTCGCCGGCGTGCTCAACATCGATTTCGTCACGCCGGACTATTATGCCGACTATCCCAAGCCCTGCATGGGCGGCTGGGCGGCCGACGCCTTCGTGATCGTGCCGGATGGCACCGTCATGCCCTGCCACGCGGCGCATACCATCGCCTCGATGACCTTCGACAAGGTCACCGAGCGACCGCTGAAGGCGATCTGGGAGAACTCCGAGGCCTTCAACCGTTTCCGCGGCACCGCCTGGATGCCCGAACCCTGCCGCTCCTGCGCGCGCAAGGAGATCGACTTCGGCGGCTGCCGCTGTCAGGCCTTCGCGCTCACCGGCGACGCCGCCGCAACCGATCCGGCCTGCGTCCGCTCACCCCACCACGACCGGCTGCGCCACCTGCCGCCGGGCGAGCCGATCCGCCCGCGCGTCATCGGCCGCGCTGCCGAGCCGGCCTGAGACGGCCCGCGCCTCACGCCGCCTTTTCGGTTCCCGCCGCAACGATCCGGACCACATCGGCCATGATGTCGGTGAGCTGGAAGTTCTTCGGCGTGTAGACGGCAGCGACGCCCATGGCCTTGAGCGCCCGGGCATCCTCGTCGGGGATGATGCCGCCAACGACCACCGGCACGTCGTCGATCCCGGCGGCGCGCAGCCGCTCCATCACGTCGCGCACCAGAGCGAGATGCGAGCCGGACAGGATCGACAGGCCGATCACGTGCACCCCCTCTTCCAGCGCTGCGTTGACGATCTGAGCCGGGGTCAGGCGGATGCCCTCGTAGACCACTTCCATGCCACAGTCGCGGGCGCGCACGGCGATCTGCTCGGCGCCGTTGGAATGGCCGTCGAGACCCGGCTTGCCGACCAGGAACTTCAGCCGCCGGCCGAGCGTCTTCGACACCGCCTCGACGCTGTCGCGCACGGACGCGAGATCGCCAGCGTCATCGCGCGCGGCGCGACCGACGCCGGTCGGCGCGCGGTACTCGCCGAACACCTCGCGCAGCGCTCTGCCCCATTCACCGGTGGTCACGCCCGCCCTGGCGGCGGCGATCGACGGCTCCATGATGTTGCGGCCCTCACGCGCAGCGGCACGCAGGTCCTCCAGCGCTCTTTCGGCGGCGGCCGTGTCGCGGGCCTCGCGCCAGGCCCGGATCTTCTCGATCGCCTCGGCCTCGACATGTTCGGGCACGGTCAGGATCGCGCCGTCGCCGACAGCCAGCGGCGACGGCTCGCTCTCGGTCCAGCGGTTGACGCCGACGACGATCTGTTCACCGGACTCGATGGCGGCCAAGCGGCGCGAGTTCGATTCCACCAGCTTCTGCTTCATGTAGCTGGATTCGACCGCCGCCACCGCGCCGCCCATGGCGTCGATGCGCGCCAGTTCCTCGCGCGCCTCGGCCTTGAGCTGCTCGACCCGGGCGGTGATCTCGGTCGATCCGTCGAAGATGTCGCCGTATTCCAGCAGGTCGGTCTCGTAGGCGACGATCTGCTGCATCCTGAGCGACCACTGCTGGTCGAACGGGCGCGGCAGCCCGAGCGCCTCGTTCCAGGCCGGCAATTGCACGGCGCGCGCGCGCGCGTTCTTCGACAGAACCACCGCCAGCATCTCGATCAGGATGCGGTAGACGTTGTTTTCCGGCTGCTGTTCGGTAAGCCCGAGCGAATTGACCTGCACGCCGTAGCGAAAGCGCCGGTAGCGCTCGTCCTCGATGCCGTAGCGCTCTCGGCAGATCTCGTCCCACAGCTCGGTGAACGCCCGCATCTTGCACATTTCGGTGATGAAGCGCATGCCAGCGTTGACGAAAAAAGAGATCCTGCCGACCGCCTGCGGGAAATCGGCCTCGGGAATCGCCCCCGACACCTTCATGCCGTCGAGGATGGCGATGGCCGTGGCGAGTGCGAAGGACAGCTCCTGCACCGGCGTCGCGCCCGCTTCCTGCAGGTGGTAGGAGCAGACGTTCATCGGGTTCCACTTGGGCATGTTGGAATAGGTCCAGGCGATCACGTCACCGGTCAGCCGCAGCGACGGCGCCGGCGGGAACACGTAGGTGCCGCGCGAGAGATATTCCTTGATGATGTCGTTCTGCGTCGTGCCGTTGAGCAATTTGCGGTCCGCGCCCTGCTCATCGGCGGCGGCGACATAGAGCGCCAGCAGCCATGGGGCCGTGGCGTTGATCGTCATCGACGTGTTCATGCGCTCCAGCGGGATGTCGTGGAACAGCGCGCGCATGTCGCCGAGATGGGCGACCGGCACCCCGACCTTGCCGACCTCGCCGCGCGCCAGCACGTCATCCGGGTCGTACCCGGTCTGGGTCGGCAGGTCGAAGGCGACCGACAGGCCGGTCTGCCCCTTGGCGAGGTTGCTGCGATAGAGCCGGTTGGACTCCGCCGCCGTCGAATGGCCGGCATAGGTCCGGAAGATCCAGGGCTTGTCGCGCTCGCCCGCTGTCGTCATGTCGCATTCCTCCTGCATGGTCCGGCCGGCCTTCGCGCCGGCACGCGCACCTGCGGCGGTCCACTGACCCCGTCCGCCCGGTCCGCGTCCATTCGACTTTTGGTCAGTCGGATATGTGCAATGCAAAATCGGGCTTGGATGCAAACGCAAGTTACGCAATAGTCGTATAGATCGGAAGTTTTTTTCGAAGGATAGTTGCGCAAACGGGGCCGAAACGGTCCTTCGGCCTGCTGCGTTGCGAAAGGCCAGCAACCATTAGCCGGGTCACTCCCGGCCGAAACAAGAAGCCTGTACAGGCACATAACCGTCCGGAACGGGAGCAGCCGGACATGCGGGAAGGACAACGAATGAACTCCGCCGTTCAAGCCAACGACAATCGCACGCCGGAGGCGGCACCCGTGAAGGACCTTTACGAAATCGGCGAAATCCCGCCACTGGGCCATGTCCCCAAGAACATGTACGCCTGGTCGATCCGCCAGGATCGCCATGGTCCGCCGGAAACGGCGATGAAGATCGAAGTGGTGCCGACCTGGGAACTGGACAGCCACGAGGTGCTGGTGTTCGTCATGGCCGCCGGCGTCAACTACAACGGCATCTGGGCCGCACTCGGCGAGCCGATCTCGGTGTTCGGCAGCCACAAGAGCCCCTACCACATCGCCGGCTCCGACGCCTCGGGCATCGTCTGGGCGGTCGGTTCGAAAGTGAAGCGCTGGAAGGTCGGCGACGAGGTCGTCATCCACTGCAACCAGGACGACGGCGACGACGAGGAGTGCAACGGCGGAGACCCGATGTTCTCGCCGACCCAGCGGATCTGGGGCTACGAGACGCCGGACGGCTCCTTCGCCCAGTTCTGCCGCGTGCAGTCGCAGCAGCTGATGCCACGGCCGCAGCACCTGACCTGGGAGGAGGCGGCCTGCTACACGCTGACGCTGGCAACCGCCTACCGCATGCTGTTCGGTCACGCGCCGCACCAGTTGCGCCCGGGCCAGAACGTGCTGGTCTGGGGCGCGTCGGGCGGCCTCGGCGTGTTCGGCGTGCAGCTTGCAGCCGCCGCCGGCGCCAATGCCATCGGCGTGATTTCCGACGAGGACAAGCGCGACTACGTCATGAGCCTCGGCGCCAAGGGCGTCATCAACCGCAAGGACTTCAACTGCTGGGGCCAGCTGCCCAAGGTCAACTCGCCGGAGTTCGAGGCCTGGACCAAGGAAGCGCGCAAGTTCGGCAAGGCGATCTGGGATATCACCGGCAAGGGCAACGATGTCGACATGGTGTTCGAGCATCCTGGCGAAGCCACCTTCCCGGTCTCGGCGCTGGTGGTCAAGCGCGGCGGCATGGTGGTGTTCTGCGCCGGCACGACCGGCTTCAACATCACCTTCGACGCGCGCTACGTCTGGATGCGGCAGAAACGCATCCAGGGCTCGCATTTCGCCCACCTGAAGCAGGCGTCGGAGGCGAACAAGTTCGTCATCGACCGCCGCATCGACCCGTGCATGTCGGAGGTGTTCCCTTGGAACCTGATCCCGCAGGCGCATACGAAGATGTGGAAGAACCAGCACGCGCCCGGCAACATGGCGGTGCTCGTCGGCGCCCCGACCACCGGGCTGCGCTCCTTCGAGGACACGCTGGAAGCCGCCAAGCGGTGATGCCGAGGGCCAAGGGACGGGACGCTCGCGACCGGAGCGACCCGTTTCCCGCGGCTCACGTCATGGCGAACAGGCGCACCTGCTTGCTGAAGCGCGAATGCCTCAGGTTGAACAGGTGGTGCAGGATGCTGTCGACGTCCTCCGGGTAGAACGGTTTGCGCAGGAAGGCTCTGGCGTTGACCTGTTCCGCGGCCTGATCGAGTTCCGTGCTGTATTCGGTCGACATCAGGATGACATCCGAGCCGCGCGCAAGAGTGGACAGCTTCCGGGCAAGCTCGATGCCGCTCATGTTCGGCATGTTGAAGTCGGTGAAGATGACCCGAAAGGGCTTCTGGCTGACGCAGGCGATCGCAGCTGCTCCGTCCGCCGCCTCGACGATGTCGAGCTTGAAGATCGACCGCTCCAGCACCTTGCGCACGATCCGCCGGACCGTGGTCGAATCGTCCACCACAAGGACATCGAACGGCGTGTTGATGGCCTCGTAGACCTCGACGATCTGGCGGATCTGGCCGGCACTGAACGGCTTGGTCAGGAAGTCGTAGGCGCCGAAGGCCTTCAGCTTCTGTTCGGCTTCCTCGTTGAGACCGTCCGACATGGATACGGCGAAGGTCTTGGCGCCCATGACGTGAATGGCGGCCATCACCTCGACGCCGCTCAGCTGCGGCATGTTGATATCGAGGAAGGCGATGTCGAAGGCCTGCTGGCTGAGCTTCTGGACGGCATCCCGACCGTTCTCGGCCATGGTGATGTCGAACGCCCTTGCAGTCGCAAGCAAGGCCTTCTCGATGAACTTCCTGACGGTGGCGGAATCGTCTGCGATAATGACTTTGATCCGTTCTTCGCCTACTCCCAGCATCACATCCAAAAACCTCGACATAAATGACAATATGGAACGAAAATCATACTCCCTCCAAGTAAATTTTTGAAAAATTATCTCGTCGAGCTTTAAGCTCCGCAGAGGAAAGAGGATGCAGGGGGAGGGGTAACGCCCGGTAGGGTCGGGCAATGCGCCACGCTTGGCGATGTCGACCGAACCGACCTATTGTTGCGCCGTGATTCGCTGGGCGTGGGGCGCTGCGCGTGAGGTCGACGACGATGATGAGTGACAAGGCGAAACTACGCCGGGACAGGATCGGGGTGGCGTTCGGACTGGCCATAGCCATGCTGGCGCTTGCCGGTTGCCGGAGCGGCGAACCGGTGGAGGTTCCACCCTTCTACAGGGACCTCGCGCGCGTCGACACCAGCGTCGACCAGGCGACGGCAGCGCAGATGATTTCCCAGTACCGCATGAACAGCGGCAAGGGCAGTCTGGCCATCGACCCGGCGCTGACCGCGATCGCCCAGGCGCAGGCGCAGGCGATCGCATCGGCCGACAACGTGCGCGCGTCGCTCGAACCGCGGAACCAGCTCAAGACCCGCCTGGCATCGGTCGGCGAGACCAAGACCTATGCGGTGGAGAACGTGTCCGCCGGCTACCGGACTCTCGCCGAGGCCTTCTCGGGCTGGCGGGATTCGCCCAACCACAACGCCGTCATGCTCGACGACAAGGTGACGCGCATGGGCATCGCCACCGCCTATGCATCCGGCTCCAAGTACAAGGTATTCTGGTCGCTGGTGCTGGCCTCGCCCAAGCCCTGACGCAGGCGGCCGGCGCGGCACGGACGCCGTCGATCAGGTGTCGTCGGCTCCCGCCGCCAGGCAAGGCTCGAACTTCTCCGTTTCAGGATCCATGACCCGTAATTCGCCGGAGCCGATGTCGAACCAGGCACCATGGACTTTCAGTGCGCCGGCAGATACGGCGGCGTCGACGAAGGGAAAGGTCCTGAGGTTTTTCAGCGACTGGCGCACGCCGGCGTATTCCATCGCCAGTTGCGGGTCGTCCAGCTTGTCGACAGGCATGCAAGCCATGGCGATGGCGGCCGGCTCCAGCAGCTTGATCCAGCGACCGATAAATTCGCCCGTCACCAGCGGCGCGTTGGCCGTCTCGCGGAAGGCGCGCACGCCACCGCACTGGGCATGACCCATGACGACGATGTGCTTCACCTTCAGCACCTTGACCGCATATTCGATCGCCGCGCTGGTGCCGTGCTGACCCTCTGTCTCCTCGTAGGGCGGCACCAGGTTGGCGACGTTGCGCACCACGAACAGCTCGCCCGGCCCGACGTGGAACACGCCTTCCGGCGTGACCCGGCTGTCGCAGCACGAGATAACCATCACCTCCGGGCGCTGGCCGTAGATCGCCAGCCGCTCCTGCGCCTCGCGGAAGCGCACGTAGCCCTTCTGCAGGTAGCGGCCGTAACCGGCCGCGAGATCTTCGGGGAAGTCTGTCGCCATCGCGCGTCCCTCTCGCCCCGCGCCGGGGCCGGGCCTGCATGGCCCCTGTTGCCGTCCGCTTGCTTCGGAGCGCCGTTATAGAGAAGCGACGGTCCCTTGCCCACCCCTGCTGCGGGCGGATCCCGCCTCAGAACCGCTCGGCCCGCAAAACCTGGCAGTCGGTCACGCTGACCACGCCGATATGGCGCTCGACCAGAGGGAACGCCGCCTGCAGCAGCGCCTCCAGCCGGTCCTCGCGCAGGATGCAGATCACCGCTACCATGCCGCCGGCGCGCGACACCTGACCCTCCCGGCTCCAAAGGCCCGAGCGGCCGTTGCCGCCGAGGACGGGCAGCACCGTGAAGCCGGTCACCCCGGCAGCGACCAGTGCCTCGGTGAGCCGCCGCTCCATCGGTGCCTCGATGATGATCTCGACCCGTTTCGCCTTGTGCGTCTGCATGGTCAGCCTCCTGCCGCCGTCGCCAGCGCGATGTAGATGGGAATGCCGAGGGTCAGATTGAACGGGAAGGTGATCCCGAGCGACAGGGTCAAATAGACCGACGGGTTGGCTTCGGGAAGCGCCACGCGCATGGCCGCGGGCACGGCGATGTAGGACGCCGATGCGGCAAGCGTCATCATCAGCACGATGCCGCCGGACGAAAGGCCGAGCACGAGCCCCGCGCCAAGTCCGAACAACGCACCGCATAGCGGCATGAGCAGGCCGAATCCGACCAACCCCGCGCTCAGCACGCCGCGGCTCGCGCGCAGGCCGCGGCCGGCGACCAGACCCATGTCGAGCAAGAACAGGCACAGCAGGCCCTTGAACGGCGCCACGATCAGATCCTCGATATCCGCCAGCCCCTGCTCGCCCGTCGTCAGGCCGATCAGGAAGGCACCGACCAGGAGCACGATCGAGCCGTTGAAAAGGATTTCCCGCATCAGTCCGCCGTCCGGTCCGCCCGCATGCGAGTCGGCCGCAGGCCCGTTGTGGGATCCGAAGCGGGCGGCGAGCCAGAGTGCCGACAGGATCGCCGGTGCCTCCATTGCCGCCGCGACCGCGACCATGTAGCCCTCGCTGGCGACGCCGCGCCCCTGCAGCACGGAACTGGCTGCCACGAAGGTGACGATCGAGATCGAACCGTAATGCCCGGCCACCGCCGCGGCATCGATGGGGGACAGCCTAGTCATCGTCCGCAACAGGCCGAAAGCCAGGAAAGGCAGGACGAAGGACAGCAGCACGCCGGCGGCGAGCGACAGCAGCAGCCGCGCGTCGAGCCCGTGGGCGGCAACGCTGACGCCGCCCTTGAAGCCGATCGAGAACAGCAGATAGATCGACAGCGCCTTGGCAGCCGCCTCCGGGATCGTCAGATCCGAGCGGGCAAGCGCCGCCGCCAGGCCGAGCACGAAGGACAGGATGATCGGTGATATCAGGTTCTGGGCGGCAAGGCTCAGGAGGCTATCCATGGCGACGGTCGGACCTCGGCGGGGCGGCCGGCACCGCGCGAAGGCGGACACGACGGCGACTTCGAATGATGCGTGTTTGCCGGCATATAGAGCCGGCGTATTCGCGGCGCAACACCATGTGTCCTCCGCCAAAGGTTCCCCTTGCACCGCACTGCAGCAGGCGGCTTAATCGCGCATCGATGACGAGGACGGCAGCAAGCGGGAGGCGGGGCGTGACAAAGACCAACGCTGGCAATTTCTTCGAGGACTTCTACGTCGGCCAGGTGATCCGACACGCGACGCCGCGCACAGTTACGACGGGCGACGTCGCCCTCTACACCGCTCTCTACGGGCCCCGCTTCGCCGTGCAGTCCTCGGACGCCTACGCCCGGGCGCTCGGCTATCCGCAGGCGCCGGTCGACGACCTGCTCGTCTTCCACATCGTGTTCGGCAAGACGGTTCCGGACATCTCGCTCAACGCCGTCGCCAACCTCGGTTATGCCGGCGGGCGCTTCCTTGCTCCGGTCTATCCGGGCGACACACTGTCCGCCGTCTCCGAGGTCATTGGGCTGAAGGAGAATTCCAACGGCAAGACCGGCGTCGTCTATGTGCGCTCGACCGGCTACAAGGACGACGGTACCGAGGTGCTGGACTACGTGCGATGGGTGATGGTCAACAAGCGCGATCCGGGCGCGGCCGCGCCGGCGCCGGTCGTGCCCCGGCTGCCGGAGTGCATCGAGGCCGACGCACTCGGCGACGCCGTGCCCATGCTGGACACCATCCACTGGGACAACGACCTGGCCGGCAGCCGCTTCCGCTTTTCCGACTATGTCGCGGGCGAGCGCATCGACCATGTTGACGGCATGACCGTCGAGGAAGCCGAACACCAGCTGGCGACCCGGCTCTACCAGAACACCGCCAAGGTTCATTTCAACCAGCACACCGAGGGCAAGGGCCGTTTCGGCAAGCGACTGATCTACGGCGGCCACGTCATCAGCCTTGCCCGCGCACTGTCCTTCAACGGCCTCGGCGCGGCGTTCCATATAGCCGGCATCAACGGGGGCCGCCATGTTGCGCCGCTGTTTTCCGGCGACACCGTGTTCGCCTGGTCCGAGGTGCTGGAAACCGCCGAGATAGACGGCCGGCCGGACGTCGGCGCCCTGCGTCTGCGCCTGATCGCGACCAAGAACCGGCCCTGCGCCGACTTCCCGCTGCTCGACGCCGACGGGCGCTACGAGAACGACGTCATCCTCGACTTCGACTACTGGGCGCTGATGCCGCGGTAAGCCGCATGACGCAGCCGCCCGGATGGCTGCATCACCCCTTCGCCAGCGGGTGATGGGCCTCGACCAGCTGGCGCAGCCGCTCGTCGAGGACGTGGGTGTAGATCTGCGTCGTCGAGATGTCGGCGTGGCCGAGCAGTTGCTGCACCACCCTGAGGTCGGCGCCGTTCTGCAGCAGGTGCGAGGCGAAGGCGTGCCGGAGCACATGCGGCGACACTTTGGCCGCGTCCAGACCGACGGCCCGCGCGAGATCCTTCAGGTCGCGTGCAAAGGCCTGCCGGGTGAAATGGCCGCTCTCGCCGTGCGAGGGGAACAGCCACGGGCTGCCCTTGTAAGCGCCTTCGGCGTTCCTCCGCGCGACATAGGCGCGCATCGCCTCCTGCGCCCTGGGGCTCAGCGGCACCAGCCGTTCCTTGCCACCCTTGCCGCGGATGCCGATCAGCCGGGCGTCGCGCAGCGCCGCGCCGACCGGCAGCGCGACGAGCTCTGACACGCGCAGGCCGGTGGCGTAGAGCACTTCCAGCAACGTGTAGAGGCGTTGAGCCCTGAGCGCCCGCCCCGGCGTCTCGTGCTCGAGGGTGGCATCGAAGCACGCCGCTTCGATCAGCCGGTCGACCTCCGCCTCCGACAGGATCCTGGGCAGGCCCTGGCGCTTCTTAGGCGAGGCGAGCGTCCGCGTCGGATCGTCGCCACGCTCTCCCTCAGCATAAAGGAACTTGAAATACTGCCTGAGCGCCGACAGCCGGCGCGCCTGCGAGGAGGCTGCAAAGCCGCGTGCCGCAAGGTCGCTCAGATAGGCGGACACGTCCTCGGCGGTCGCGTCCCGCGTCGCGGTCGTGCCGAGGAACGCCGCGAAATCGTCGAGGTCGCGCCGGTAGCTGTCCAGCGTATTGTGCGCCGCTCCGCGTTCGGCAGCGAGCATTTCCAGAAAGCTTTCGCGTGTGAAGTCCGATGCCGCCATCGCAGGTCCCTCACCGGGCAAAGCCGTCCTTCTGCACGCGCACGATGATCTCCCGCTCGCGCGGTTCGACGAAATTCGCCAGCGCGTAGATGGCGCCGTAGCCGATTGCGCCGAGCACGAGCAGGGTAACGATCAGGCGGGTCAGGGTGGGCACGGAAACCGAATCCTCTGCATGGCTGGCCCGCTCTTTTTCGATCAGGAGCGGTGCGGACGCAAGTCACCGACGCCCGCCCGGCTGCACTCGGAGGCTTGCATTTCGCCGGAATATGCTAAAAGGCGCCAATGACAGGGACGACGGGGAGGCCGCAGGCGTGAATTCTGCCGCACCGGACACGCAGGAACGGGACAAGCGCGCCGCCCGCCTCGTCGAGGCCCTCGGCACGCGCTCGATCGTGCTGGTCGGCATCATGGGCTGCGGCAAGTCCAGCGTCGGCCGGCGTCTCGCCCAGCGCCTGGCGATCCCCTTCGTCGACGCCGACGCTGAGATCGAAACGGCGGCCAACATGACTGTCTCGGAGATCTTCGCCGTTCACGGCGAGACCGAGTTCCGGCGCGGCGAGGAAAAGGTCATCGCCCGGTTGCTGCGTAACGGTCCACAGGTTCTCGCGACTGGCGGTGGTGCCTATATGAGCGATGCGACCCGTGCGGCCATCGCCCGCCGCGGCGTGTCCGTCTGGCTTCGCGCCGATCTCGACACGGTCATGACACGGGTGCGCAAGCGGCCGACCCGCCCGTTGCTGCAGACACCGGACCCCGAGGCGACGATGCGCGAGTTGTTGGCCAGGCGCGAACCGGTCTATGGCCTGGCCGACATCGCGGTGTGGTCGCGCGACGTGCCGCACGAGATGGTCATGGAAGACATCATCGCGGCGCTCGAGGCCCGCCTCTGCGCGGAAACCCGGCGCCAGAAGGAACAGACGTCCGATGGAACAGCTTCTTGAACGACCCGCAGCCCCCGCGACCGTGCGGGTGGAACTCGGCGCGCGGGCCTATGACATCGTCATCGGCCGCGGCGTCCTGAACCAGGCCGGCGAGCACCTGTCGGCCCGTTTGCCCGGCGCGCGCGTCGCCATCATCACCGACGACACCGTTGCCGGCATCCACCTGCCGGCGCTCGCCGCCAGCCTCGACGCGGCGGACATCGGCCATACGGCAATCACCGTGCCGGCAGGCGAATCCAGCAAGTGCTTCGCCCAGTTCGAACGCCTGTGCGACGCCGTGCTCGCCGCCCGCATGGAGCGCGGCGACGCGCTCGTCGCCCTCGGCGGCGGCGTGGTCGGCGACCTTGCCGGATTCGTCGCGGCCTCCGTCCGCCGCGGCATGGCCTTCGTCCAGATCCCGACCACGCTGCTTGCCCAGGTCGACAGCTCGGTCGGCGGCAAAACCGGCATCAATTCGCGCCACGGCAAGAACCTGATCGGTGCCTTCTACCAGCCGACGCTCGTGCTCGCCGACACCGCCGTGCTCGACACCCTGCCCGGGCGCGATTTCCGCGCCGGCTATGCGGAAGTGGCCAAGTACGGCCTGCTCGGCGATGCCGGGTTCTTCGCCTGGCTGGAGACCAACTGGCGCGCCGTGTTCGCTGGCGGCCCGGAACGTGACGAGGCGATCGCCCGCTCCTGCCAGGCCAAGGCCGACGTGGTCGTCGAAGACGAACGTGAATCGGGCCGGCGCGCCCTGCTCAACCTCGGCCACACCTTCGGCCATGCGCTGGAATCGGCGGTCGACTATGCCACCGAGCGCCTGGTGCACGGCGAGGGCGTGGCCATCGGCATGATGCTGGCGCATGAATATTCCGCCCGTCTCGGCCTCATCGGCGCCGACGTGGTCGAGCGCGTGCGCGTCCATCTGACCGAGGTCGGCCTGCCGACGCGCATCGACCAGATTCCCGGCCAGATGCCGCCGGCGGACACGCTGATGGACATCATCGCCCAGGACAAGAAGGTCAGCCGCGGCGCGCTGACCTTCATCCTGAGCCGGGGCATCGGCGACGCCTTCGTGGAAAAGGGTGTCGAGGCGGCCGGCGTGCGCGCCTTCCTCGAGGAGAAGCTTGCCCGATGATCGAATCGACGATCTGGGTCGCCATCGGCGCGATCCTGCTCCTGATCGTGCTGTCCGGCTTCTTTTCCGGATCCGAGACGGCGCTGACCGCCGCCTCGCGCGCCCGCATGCACCAGTTGGAGAAGGCCGGCGACCAGCGCGCAGGGCTTGTCTCACGACTGATCTCCGCACGCGAACGCCTGATCGGCGCCCTGCTGCTCGGCAACAACATCGTCAACATCTTCGCCTCGGCGCTGGCGACCAGCGTCTTCCTCAGCCTGTTCGGCGAGGCCGGCGTCGCCATCGCGACGCTGGTGATGACGGTACTCGTCGTGGTGCTGGCGGAAGTCATGCCCAAGACCTGGGCGATATCCAATCCGGAGCGCTTCGCCCTGGCCGTCGCGCCGGTGGTGCGCGTCGTCGTCGCCGTCTTCGGCCCGGTCGTGATCGGCATCGAGGTGCTGGTTCGGTTGATCATGCGCATCTTCGGCATCAGGGTGGATGACAATGCCTCGATCCTCTCCGCGCATGAGGAACTGCGCGGTGCCGTAGACCTGCAACACCTGGAGGGCGGCCTCGTCAAGGCCGATCGGGACCGGCTCGGTGGTCTTCTGGACCTTGCCGAACTCGAGGTTTCCGACGTGATGGTTCACCGCACCAACATGATGGCCCTCAACGTCGACGAGGACATCTCCAAGCTGATCGATGCGGCGCTGGCCTCGCCCTACACCCGCATGCCGCTGTGGCGTGGCGAGAGCGACAACTTCGTCGGCGTCCTGCACGCCAAGGACCTGCTGCGCGCGCTCAAGGCCGCCGGCGGCGATGTCGACAAGATCGACGTGCTGAAGATCGCCAGCCAGCCCTGGTTCGTGCCCGACACCACCAGTCTGCAGGACCAGCTCAACGCCTTCCTCAAGCGCAAGTCGCACTTCGCCCTCGTCATCGACGAATACGGCGAGGTGAGAGGCCTCGTCACCCTGGAGGACATCCTGGAAGAAATCGTCGGCGAGATCGCCGACGAGCACGATGTCGAGATTTCCGGCGTCCGCCCGCAGCCGGACGGTTCGGTGATTGTCGACGGCTCCGTGCCGATCCGCGACCTCAACCGCGCGACCGACTGGAAGCTGCCGGACGACGAGGCAACCACCATCGCCGGCCTGGTCATCCACGAAGCGCGCATGATCCCCGACGAGCGTCAGATCTTCACCTTCCACGGTTTCCGCTTCACCGTGCTGCGGCGGGAAAAGAACCGCCTCACGCGGCTGCGCATCGTGCCGCTGGATTCAAAGCAGCTGCTGCTGCCCTCCGCCACACGTCCGGTGCGCGCGTAGACCGACCGCGCGTTCAGGTCGTCCGACCCGCCCGCGGATCCGGCTCGTCGGGCGCCCGCGCCTCGATCGCCAGCGCGTGAACACCGCCGACAAGCTCTGCCGCCAGCGCCTCGTTCACGGCCCGGTGCCGGGCCAGCCGGCTCATGCCGGCAAAGGCCGCCGTCACGATGCGGACGCGAAAATGCGTCTCGCCGCCCTCGCGCCATCCGCCGTGGCCCTTGTGGCGGTCCGATTCGTCGACTACATCAAGCTCAACCGGAGAAAAGGTCTCCGTCAGCTTGGCGGTGATGCTGTCTTTCATCCTCATGTGATTGTTGTGAGCGCGCTGCCCGCCTGCGTCAAGAGGACATGGACGACGCAGGGACGCGCGAACAGGCCGGCGTCTTTTCCCCACAGCGTACACAATTCGGCCGCCTGGGAACCTTGTTCCCACCCAACGCCCTCTCCATAATCGCCGCCATGAAACTGGATTCAAAGATCTTCGACCGGATCCGGGTGAAACCCGACAGGGATCGGCTCGAGGAGGACCTGCACCCCGCCTGCGAACACCCCGGCTGCACCCGGCCGGGCACGCACCGTGCGCCCAAGGGGCGCGATCACGAGGGGCAGTATTTCAATTTCTGCATCGACCACGTTCGGGACTACAACAAGTCCTACAACTATTTTGCCGGCATGAACGACGATGCGGTGCGCAGCTACCAGAAGGATTCACTGACCGGCCACCGGCCGACCTGGAAGATGGGCGTCAACCGGCAGGCGGCGGAGGGCCCCGACGGCCACGACCCGCGCGCGACCGGACGGGCCCGCAGCTACTACCGGTCGGCCGAATCGCCGCAACCGCGCGCTCCCAAGCTGCTGGCGCTTGAAAAGCGGTCGTTTGATGTGCTCAATCTTCCCGAAAGAGCGCGTGGCGACGAGATCAAGGCGCGTTATAAGGAACTGGTGAAATTGCATCATCCGGATGCCAACGGCGGTGATCGCTCGTCCGAGGATCGCCTGCGGCAGATCATTCAGGCCTACACCGTCCTGAAGAAGGCCGGCTTCTGCTAGTCTGCAACTCCCGCAGGCTTCTTCCCAACGACCCTGACCCCGGCCCGGCCGAGGCAGCGGAGGACCGATGACTGAAACCAAGACCGTGGCCGAAACCACGCCCGATACCGAAATTTCCGTCGAACAAGTGTTCGGCTTCAAGACCGACCTCAAGGTGCCGGCCTATTCGACCCCGAGCGAGCACGTGCCCGACCTCGACCCGGACTACCTGTTCGACCGGGTGACGACCCTGGCCATCCTGGCCGGCTTCGCCAAGAACCGCCGGGTCATGGTGACCGGCTATCACGGCACCGGCAAGTCGACCCACATCGAACAGGTGGCAGCGCGGCTGAACTGGCCTTGTATCCGCGTCAACCTCGACAGCCACATCTCGCGCATCGACCTGATCGGCAAGGACGCCATCGTCATCCGCGACGGCCAGCAGGTGACCGAGTTCAAGGATGGCATCTTGCCCTGGGCCTACCAGCACAACGTCGCTCTGGTGTTCGACGAATACGACGCCGGTCGCCCGGATGTGATGTTCGTCATCCAGCGCGTTCTGGAATCTTCCGGCCGTCTCACCCTGCTCGACCAGAGCCGGGTCATCCGTCCGCATCCCTATTTCCGCCTGTTCGCCACCGCCAACACCATCGGCCTCGGCGATACCTCGGGCCTCTACCACGGCACCCAGCAGATCAACCAGGCCCAGATGGACCGCTGGTCGATCGTCACCACGCTGAACTACCTGCCGCATGACAACGAGGTCGAGATCGTGCTGGCCAAGGCCAAGCACTTCCAGGGTGCGGAAGGCCGCGCGACCGTCTCCAAGATGGTCCGCCTTGCCGACATGACCCGCAACGCCTTCATCAACGGCGACCTGTCGACGGTGATGAGCCCGCGCACGGTCATCACCTGGGCCGAGAATGCCGAGATCTTCGGCGACGTAGGCTTCGCGTTCCGTCTGACCTTCCTCAACAAGTGCGACGACACCGAGCAGGGCCTCGTGTCCGAGTTCTACCAGCGCTGCTTCGGCGAGGACCTGCCGGAGTCCGTGGTCAACGTGGTGATGAGCTGACACGCCATGGCAGGGTCGGGCAGCAACAGCAATCCGGGCGGCCGCGCACAGTCGCCGACCGAGCCGTTCAAGCGGGTGGTGACCGGAACGATGCGGGCGATCGCCGGCGATCCCGAGTTGGAGGTCGTGTTCTCCGCCGACCGGCCCGGCCTCTCCGGCAACACCGCCCGTCTTCCCGAGCCGCCGCGCAAGATCTCCGAGCGCGACATCGCCGTCACCCGCGGCCTGTCCGATTCGATCGCCCTGCGTCTGGCCTGCCATGACGGCGCCGTCCATAGGCGCAACCTGCCCAAGGGACCGGACGCCCGCGCGATCTTCGAGGCGGTCGAGCAGACGCGCTGCGAAGCGGTCGGCGCGACACGCATGCAGGGCGTCGCCGGCAACCTCGCCGCCATGCTGGAGGACCGCTATCTGCGCGCCGGCAGTGCCGACATTGCCAGCCGCGAGGAAGCCCCGCTGCAGGACGCGCTGTCGCTGATGATACGCGAACGGCTGACCGGCGCGCCGCCGCCGCCGAGCGCCGAGCGTCTGGTCAATCTGTGGCGCGAATGGATCGAGCAGAAGGCAGGCACCGATCTCGACCGGCTCGTCACCCGCCTCGACGATCAGAGCGCCTTCGCCAGCCAGTTGCGCCACGTCCTCGCCGCCCTGGAGATGGCCGAGGACTATGGCGACGAGCAGGACCAGTCCGACGAGCCGGAGGAAAGTGACGACGCCGGCCGCAACGAGGACGCGGAGACCAGCGCCGAGGGCGAGGAGCAGGCCGGCGAGCAGGAGGCCGCCCCCCAGGAAATGGAGATGTCGGGCGAGGAGCAGGAGGCCGGCGAGACCGAGGCGGCCGACAGCGACATGGTCGACATGGACGAGCAGGACATGGAGCTGGACGAGGAGCAGCCGGGAGAGAGCCAGCGCCGCGATGCGCCGTTCTCCAACCGGCCGGTCTCCGACTACAAGGTGTTCACCACCGGCTTCGACGAGACAGTGACTGCCGAGGACCTGTGCGACGCCGACGAACTCGACCGGCTGCGCGGCTTCCTCGACAAGCAGCTGACCCATCTGCAGGGCGCCGTCGCGCGCCTCGCCAACCGCCTGCAGCGCAAGTTGATGGCGCAGCAGAACCGCTCCTGGGACTTCGATCTGGAGGAAGGCATCCTCGACACCGCGCGCCTGACCCGCGCCGTCACCGATCCGATGCAGCCGCTCGCCTTCAAGCAGGAGCGCGACACCACCTTCCGCGACACGGTGGTCACCCTGCTGCTGGACAATTCCGGCTCCATGCGCGGCCGGCCGATCACCGTCGCCGCCACCTGCGCCGACATCCTCGCCCGCACCCTGGAGCGCTGCGGCGTCAAGGTCGAGATCCTCGGCTTCACCACCAAGGCCTGGAAGGGCGGCCAGTCGCGCGAGGCATGGCTCGCCGCCGGCAAGCCGGCCCAGCCGGGTCGCCTCAACGACCTGCGCCACATCATCTACAAGGCCGCCGACGCGCCGTGGCGGCGCTCGCGCCGCAACCTCGGCCTGATGATGCGCGAGGGCCTGCTGAAGGAGAACATCGACGGCGAGGCGCTCGCCTGGGCGCACAGCCGCCTGCTGGCGCGCCCCGAGAACCGCCGCATCCTGATGATGATCTCCGACGGTGCACCGGTCGATGACTGCACGCTCTCCGTCAACCCGGGCAACTACCTGGAACGTCACCTGCGTTTCGTCATCGAAGAGATCGAGACCCGCTCGCCGGTGGAACTGATCGCCATCGGCATCGGTCACGACGTCACCCGCTACTACCGCCGCGCGGTGACCATCGTCGACGCGGAGGAACTCGCCGGCGCCATGACCGACCAGCTCGCCGACCTGTTCGACGACACCGTGCAGCAACAGCAACCGCAGCCGCGCCACCGGCGTCGGCACGCATGAGCGCGCCCGGCCGCGCGCGAAAAGTCCTGGCACTCGTCGGTCTTCTGCTGGCCGCCGGACCGGTTGCCGCGCCGGCGCAGGAGCTCCTGTCGGACGCGAAGCCAGTCACGGCGGCCATCCGCCCGATCGAGCGCTTCGCGACCGGCAGTGACGCCATCCGCTTCGGCGCGCTCACATACCTCGGCGGTCTGGAGATTGCTGCCGCCAACCGCGACATCGGCGGCCTGTCGGGCCTCGTGTCGCTCGACAGCGGTACCCGCCTGCTCGCCGCAACGGATAACGGCCTGTGGGTCGCCGCGACCGTCGAGCAGGACGCCGACGGTACCCCCCTCAGCCTGCGCGACATGCGCTACGCACCGATGATCGACGAGGCCGGCCGGCGCCTGCGCGACGGCTGGGCCAACGACACCGAGGCACTGACGCTGGGCACCGAAGCCGGCCGGCCCGTCCTCTACGTCTCCGTCGAACGGGTCAACCGCATCTACCGCTATCCCTGGCCGCTCGCCTCCGGCACCGAGCCGATGCTCGGCGACGTCGCCACGCCCGACGGCATCCGCGACCTGCGCGGCACCAAGGGTATGGAGGCGCTCGCCGCCGCGCCCGAGGACTCACCGCTCGCCGGCGCGCTTATCGCTATCGCCGAACGGGGGGCCAGCGACAGCCACGACCTGCCGGGGTTCATCCTGGGCGGCCCGACGCCCGGAAGCTTTACCGTCGCGCGCTCCGACCGTTACGACGCCACCGACGCCGCCTTCCTGCCCGACGGCGACCTGCTGCTGCTGGAGCGCCGCTTCAACCTGCGCGACTGGGTCGGCATGCGTCTGCGCCGCTTCGCCGCCACCGAGATCCGCCCCGGCGCCCGCCTCGTCGGCACCGTGGTGATGGAGGCCGGGCACGGCCACCAGATCGACAACATGGAAGGGCTCGCCGTCCATCAGGACGCCGAGGGACGCACGGTCCTGACGCTCATATCCGATGATAACCGCTCGATCCTGCAGCGGACCCTGCTGCTCCGCTTCCGTCTGGAGCAATGAAAAAGGCGCCTGCGGGCCAGGCGCCTTGTCGATAGGTGTCGATGATTGTCGATCGATATGCGGAACGACCGATCAGGCCGGCGCCTTCTCCGGCATCGACCGCACCACGGCGAGCAACACGCGGTAGGGTGCGAGCAGCGCCGTCGCGACCAGGATCTTGACGCAGAAGTCGCCCAGCGCCCAGGATATCCAGCGCGGCACCTCCGGTGCGAAGGCGCCGAGTAGCGGTGCAGCCTCGACCGCAAAGGCATCGTCGAAGCCGAGCACTCCGGCAGCCGCCGCCGAAAAGGCGAGCGAGAAGAACAGCAGCGTGTCGATCACCGAACCGAGCAGCGACGACACGAACGGCGCCTTCCACCAAGCCGCGCGGCGCAGGCGATCGAAAACGGTCACGTCGAGCATCTGGGCGACCAGGAAGGCGGTGCCCGAGGCGATCGCGATACGCGGTGTCGCCAACCATACCGACAGCGCCACCGCCAGCACAAATCCGGCGACGACCACACGCCGCGCCGCCGCCGGACCGAACCGCCGGTTGGTCAGGTCGGTGACCAGGAACGCTGCCGGATAGGTAAAGGCGCCGAAGGTCAGCAAATCGGTCAGGCTGACCGGGCCGAGGCTGCCGGGAACCGGGAACTGCACGAGGAAATTGGAGGCCACAACGACAATCGCCATCGCAGCGACTGCGATGGCGAGTTGGCCCACGGAGATTCTCCGGGTCGCGGTCATGATTTGTCCCTTGGGATCGCCCTCAGGCGGCGTCGGCCTGGCGACGCTTCACCTCGGCCTTGATCAGCCGCGCCTTGTTGGACAGTTCGGTGTCGGACGCCTTGAGCAGAAACGCGTCCAAACCGCCGCGGTGCTCGACCGAGCGCAGCGCATGGGCGCTGATGCGCAGCTTGTAGGTCTCGCCCAGCGCGTCGCTGATCAGCGACACGTTGCACAGGTTCGGCAGGAACCGGCGACGGGTCTTGTTGTTGGCATGGGAAACGTTGTTTCCGGACATCACGTCCTTGCCGGTAAGCTCGCAGCGGCGCGCCATGGGATCACCCTTTTAGTTCTGGCCGGGACGCGATGGGCCCGGTACGGTTGCAACCGGCTCTGGAGCGGACCGCAAGGCCCGGCGACATCATGACCGGCTTTGTTCGGAAAAGTCGCCTCCCTATAATGATCCGCCGCGCCACCGTCAAGGCTTCGCCGGCCCACAAGGCAGATTCGCTGTTTTCGAAGGCTCCGATCGGGTATCGTTAACTTGGCGGTTACCATGACACCCGACAATCCAGCGCAGTGGCCGCGGTGTGCATGGGCACCGACAGGGGCACGGGGCAGCGTAGCAAGTTCGGCTCCCAGGAGGTTTTCAGGTGTCTGGTTTCAGGTCCAAGCGGCGGCTGTTTGCCGTGCCCGCCATTGCATTTACCCTGCTGGCCGGAACTGCCGAGGCGCAGACGAACCGCATCGGTGGACTCTACGACATCACCGTCGCCGGCCTGACCATCGGCCGTGGCACGTTGTCGCTGGTCCTTCAAGGCAACGCTTATTCCGCCAAGGTCGGGCTTGAACCGGCCGGCATCGGCACCCTGTTCTCCACTGGCAAGGGCGGCGCCGAGGCCGCCGGCTGGCTGGTCGGTTCGAAGGTCATGCCGTCCAGGTACACCATGGCGTCGCGCGCAGCCAACCGCGACTTCTACGTCTCGCTGACCCAGGGCTCCGGCCACATCCGCAGCGCCGACGTGGCGCCGCAGTTCAAGCCGAACAAGGAGCGTATCGAGGTCACGAAGCAGCATCGCCAAAACGCCATGGACCCGCTCAGCGCCGCGCTGGTTCCGGTCAGCGTCGGCAAGGACGGCCTCGGTCCCGCCGCCTGCAAGCGCAAGCTTCCGGTCTTCGACGGCTGGACCCGCTTCGACATCCAGCTCAGCTTCAAGGAGACCCGCGAGGTGTCCGGGCGCGGTTACGACGGCCCGGTGGTCGTCTGCAGCGCCAAATGGATCCCTGTCGCCGGTCACCGCCCGTCGACGGACTCCGTCAAGCACATGGCCAGTTCGGACATGGAAGCATGGTTCGCGCCGATGGGCCGCAAGGACGTGCTTGTGCCCTACCGCATCACCATTCCGACCAGGACCGGCCAACTCGTGGTCGAGGCCTCCAAGCTGCGGCTGTCGGACAACGAGCGCGACCAGGCCGCGCGCTGATCTGCCCCTCGCCCCCCTGTCCCGCCGCCTCGCGACCCTTGCGCGGCGGCGCGCTGCCTGTTACAGGCCCCGCTTGACTCGGCGGGCCTTGCTGTCCAGTGTCGCGCCCACGACATAGGCTCTGGCTCCTCACGGCCGGACTTGCCGGCGTTCTCCAGGTTACCGGTTACATGCACAGCTATTTGGAATTCGAAAAACCCGTCGCGGACATCGAAGGCAAGGTTCAGGAACTGAGGGCCCTCGCCGCCAGCGGCGAAGCCGTCGATGTCGACGACGAGATCGCCCGCCTGGAGACAAAGGCTTCCCAGACCCTCGCCGATCTCTATTCCAAGCTGACGCCGTGGCAGAAGACTCTGGTCGCGCGCCACCCCGATCGGCCTCACGCCGCCCAATATATCGCCGGCCTGATCGAGGACTTCACCCCGCTCGCCGGCGACCGCGCCTATGCCGACGACCAGGCCATCATTGCCGGCTTCGGCCGCTTCCGCGGCCAGTCGGTCGCGATCCTCGCCCAGGAAAAGGGGTCCGACACCGAGAGCCGGCTGCGCCACAATTTCGGCATGGCGAAGCCAGAGGGCTACCGCAAGGCCGTGCGGATCATGGATCTCGCCGAGCGCTTCGAGATCCCGGTCCTTTCTCTGGTCGACACCGCCGGCGCCTATCCGGGCCTCGGCGCCGAGGAACGCGGCCAGGCGGAGGCGATCGCCCGCTCCACCGACAAGGCTCTCGGCCTCGGTGTGCCCAATGTCGCGCTGGTCATCGGCGAAGGCGGCTCGGGCGGCGCCATCGCCATCGCCGCGACCAGCAAGGTGCTGATGCTCGAGCACGCGATCTACAGCGTGATCTCGCCGGAAGGCGCGGCCTCGATCCTTTGGCGCGACAGCGCCCGGGCCCAGGAGGCGGCGACCAGCATGAAGATCACCGCCCAGGACCTGCTCAAGCTCGGCGTCATCGACGGCATCGTCGAGGAACCGGTCGGTGGCGCACACCGGGCCCGAGAGACGGTGATCGACCGCGCCGGCGCGGCGATCGAAGCGGCCCTCGCCTCCCTCGTCGGCCTCGGAGCAGGAGAGATCCGCCGCCAGCGGCGTGAGAAGTTCCTCGCCATCGGTCGCTCCCTGTAGACCATCCTGCCGCCGTTTTGCCGGATTTCACGGGCATGACCAAGCTTGGAACGACCGGCCGGCCTCACGATATCGGCTTTTGAAGAATGATCCGAACAGGGGTAACCTGTCGTCAACCATAAGCGTGTAGCCTCGGGCGTTGCGTTGCCGATGCACCTTGGTTCCGGGTATTTGATGATGGGCATGGCCAAACCGTTTCCTAGCCGCAACACGCGCCTGGCACGTACGCTCGGCGCCCTCCTCCTTGCCGGACTGCTCGCCGGCTGCCAGGGGGACGAATTCAGCCTCGGCAGCGGCCCCAAGCACCTGCGGCCGGTCAGCGCCGAGGTGAAGCACAAGATGACCGATCTCGGCATGGATGTGTCCTCGCCGATCATGATCCGCATCTTCAAGGAAGAATCCCAGCTCGAGGTCTGGAAGCAGGCGAAGAACGGTCGCTATGCGCTTCTGCAGACCTTCGAGATCTGCAAATGGTCCGGCGAGCTCGGCCCGAAGATCAAGGAAGGCGACCGCCAGGCGCCAGAGGGCTTCTACGAGATCACCCCGGCCCTGATGAATCCCAATTCCAGCTATCATCTGGCGTTCAACCTCGGCTATCCGAACGCCTTCGACCGATCGCATGGCCGCACCGGCTCCCACCTCATGGTCCACGGCGCCTGTTCCTCGCGCGGCTGCTATGCCATGACCGACGAGCAAGTACAGGACATCTATGCGCTCGCCCGCGACAGCTTCAAGGGCGGCCAGCGCTCGTTCCAGGTCCAGGCCTTCCCGTTCCGCATGACGCCGGAAAACATGGCCCGTCACCGCCACAACCAGCACATCGATTTCTGGCGCATGCTGAAGGCCGGCTACGACCATTTCGAGGTCACCAAGCTGCCGCCCAAGGTCGACGTCTGCGAGAGGAAATACGTCTACGACGCGACGTCGATCGTCGAAGGCGTTCCCTTCAAGGCCACCGCCAAGTGCCCCGAGTACAAGGTGCCCGAAGCCGTCGAGGTCGCCGTCGTGGCCAAGCAGCGCCAGGACGAAGCAAAGTTCCAGCAGGTCGTCGCGAGCCTCGAGGCCAAGGCGGAGCGCGAGAAGCGCTGGCAGGAAACCCAGACCCGCATCGCCGCGCTGGTCGGCGGCTCCGACGCCGCAGCGACCGGAGCGCCTGCCCCCGAAATGCCCGCTGCCCCGGCCGGGGCGATCGCAGTGGCCACCAATGGCGAGCCGCTCCCGCAGGCCAATCCCGCCCGCGCGGCTGCACCCGCCGCGCCGGCCTCTGGCGGCATCTTCGCCAGCCTTTTCAACAACGGCGCCCAGCCGGATGCCGCACCCACCGAAGCGACCGGCACCGTCGCAGCCCCGGACCAGATGCCCGCCACGGCGCAGGCGGCTGTGTCGGCGACGGCATTCGCAGCCGGACCGGCGCCGGCCGCGCCGGAAAAGCGCGGCTTACTGAGGCGCTGGCTGCCCTTTGGCCAGGACAGCGGAAACGTCGAGGCGGCAACCGCGGCCGACCTTGGCGCCGTGGCGGCCGTACCGCCGCCCAAGCCCTGAGCCGATCCCGGCTCACGCCCAGATCGCCATCCTCAATCCGCGCCCGTCGCGGTCGAAATCCTCCGGAAACGGCCGCGCCATGCCGAGCGCGATCCGCTCCGCGATGACGCAGTTGGCGGCCGCGTCGATCAAGTCGTCGCGGGCCGCTCCCTTCGGCGGCCGTTGCCGCAGGAGCGCCGGGTCGAAACCGTTCCTTTCGAGCAGCGCTGCGCGCTCGTCGAGACCGTCCGGGCTGGGCCGGTTCCCGATCTTCTTGGGCCGGCTCATCGGCTGTTCGCCGTTCAGCCGCCAGAAGGCAAGTTCCGGGTGCACCTCGTAGACCCGCGTCTCCAACGCCGGCACCATCAGCGCGTCGATCTCGCGGATCTTGGCGAACAGATGGAACGCCTGCCTGGAGACCTTGCGCGGCGGATCCGAGGTCTGCAGAGCCACGCCGCAGGCCTGGCGATAGTCCGTGCAGGCCACCGCCGCGCGCGACGGCACCGAGAACACCGACGACTGGCGCGGACCGAGGTGCCGCCGCACCGCTGCCTCGGCTCGGCGTCCGCCAACGCCGGCACGCTCCGGCAGGCCGACCGGCATGTCTACGGCGAGGATCGAAAGGGTCGGATCGAGACCGAGAACCGCGGCGAAGCGGTCGGCGAAGTGGATCCGGCAACTGTCCGGATCGCCGACCCGGCGCAGCACAGCCAGCCAACCGCCGGGGCAACCGTCGATCCCGGCGACCCAGCGCCCATCGCTACTCATCGCGAGGACGCCGTCTCCAGCACCCGGCGCGTGCTGACCAGCGCCATCGGCCGGCCGAGCGTCTGCTGTTCGGCGGCCAGCAGCAATTCGGTCGATCCCTGCTTGACGCTGCGCGCGACCAGTTCGAAGGTCGAGGCGGCAGCGCGCACCAGCGCGGACTCGTCGTCCATGCCCTCCAGACGCCGGGCAAGGAAGAGGGCCGAGATCAGATCGCCCGTCCCGTGCGGCGGATTGGCGATGGCCGCGTGCTCGGCAGCGATCGCCCCGCGCGGAGTCGCCAGCAAGTTGGCGATGGAATTGCGCCGCAGCGCCGGCGACGAGGTAACCAGAACCCGCTCCGCGCCGAGCCGGCGCGCCGCCGACAACGCCTGCAGTTCGCTTTCCACCTCGCGGCCGGTCAGCCAGGCCAGTTCGAAGCGGTTGGGCGTGACCACGTCCGCCAGCCGCACCAGATGATCTCGGATCGCCAGTGCCGTCGCCTCCGGCACGTAGAGTCCGCCCGCATCACCGATCACCGGATCGCAGACATAGGGCGCACCCGGGGCGGCCTTCTTGACCGCCTGCACCAGTCGCGCCACCGGCTCGGCCTGCGCCGCCGCGCCGAGATATCCGGTCAGGATACCGCCGATCTCGCCGAGTTCGGCCGAACCGATCAGGTCTTCCACGATAGCCCCGAAATCCGCCGCCGGTGCAACAATCCGCGTGCCGCGCCCCTGTCCGGGATGCCAGGGAAGCAGGATCGTCGGCAGGAACCAGACCGGAAAGCCCAGCCGCTCGAGCGCGAACACGGCGCCGCGACCGCCGATGCCGCCGCGCACCACCTGCGACGTGATGACGAGGACCGGCGGATGCGCGCCAGCGTCGGCCGGGACGGATTTCAGCATACTCGGAAGTTCCTTATGCGACGTCCGCGGGCACGCGACGGCCCGCCGGCCGGCCCTGCCCGTAGCGCTGCTCGATATAGTCGAGCACCATGGTCTTGAAATCGTCCGCGATGCTCGGCCCGCGCAGCGTGGTCACCTTTTCGCCGTCGATGAACACCGGCGCGGCCGGCGTCTCGCCGGTGCCCGGCAGCGAGATGCCGATGTCGGCATGCTTGGACTCGCCGGGACCGTTGACGATGCAGCCCATCACAGCGACGGAGAGGCTCTCGACGCCCGGATAGCGCTCGCGCCACGCCGGCATCGAACTGCGGATGTGTTCCTGAATGTCCTGAGCGAGCTCCTGGAACACCGTCGAGGTCGTGCGCCCGCAGCCCGGGCAGGCCGCCACCACCGGCACGAAGGCGCGGAATCCCATCACCTGCAGCAGTTCCTGCGCTACCTGGACCTCCCTGGTGCGGTCACCGCCCGGCTCCGGTGTCAGCGACACACGGATGGTGTCACCGATACCCTGCTGGAGCAGGATGCCCATCGACGCCGCCGACGCGACGATACCCTTGCTGCCCATGCCCGCTTCCGTCAGGCCAAGATGCAGGGCGTAGTCGCAGCGCCCGGCAAGGTCGGCATAGACCGCAATCAGATCCTGCACCTGGCTAACCTTGGCCGACAGGATGATCTTGTCGCGCCCCATGCCGAGCGTCTCGGCACGTTCGGCGGAGAGCAGGCCGGACTGGATGATCGCTTCCCGCATCACTGCCGCGGCCGATACGGGCGTTTCGCTCGCCGCGTTCTCGTCCATCAGCCTGGTCAGCAGTTCCTGGTCGAGCGAACCCCAGTTGACGCCGATCCGGACCGGCTTGTCGTATTTCAGCGCAATCTCGATGATCTGCGAGAACTGCGTGTCGCGCTTGGCCTTGAAGCCGACGTTGCCCGGATTGATGCGGTATTTCGCCAGCGCCTCGGCACAGGCCGGATGGTCTGCCAGCAGCTTGTGGCCGATGTAGTGGAAGTCGCCGATCAGCGGCACGGTGACGCCGATGCGATCGAGCCGCTCGCGGATCCGCGGCACCGCGGTCGCTGCCTCGGGTCGGTCGACCGTGATGCGCACCAGTTCCGAGCCCGCGCGGGCGAGCGCGGCCACCTGGGCCACCGTCGCGTCCGCGTCCGCCGTATCCGTGTTGGTCATCGACTGCACGACGATCGGCGCGTCGCCGCCGACCGTTACGCCGCCGACCGCGACCGCGACGGAGCGCCGCCGCGGCCAGGCTTGAGCGAAAGAGCAGGATGTGTTCACGTCGCCATGTCCAGATGGGTTGGTGGGCGTCTTCTCCGCTTGATTAGTGCTCCGGCCTGCGCGAGGCAAGGGGAGACTGGGGAGACCGGCGCCGCCACCCCATATGGGAAGAAGACCGGACGGATGCCAGACTACCGGTCTGCGGGAAAGGAACGGGCAATGTTCATGGCCATAGTCGAACGGACGATCGCGCTCGCCAGCCGACGCGCCGGCACGCTGCTCGGGACCGGTTGGGCCTACATGCTCCTGCTTCTGGCGGTGAACCTCGCGCTCAGCAACGCGGTCGCGCCCGGCGCCAGCTTCACCACCGGTTCCTACATGACCGAACCGCTGGCCACATCGGGCGCTGCGACCGGCGACAGGGTCGCCGGTCTGCGTATCCTCGCGCTGCTCGCCAACGTCCTGATCGGCTTTTCCATTGCCGTCGCCTACACGCGGCGAATCCTGATCGATGCCCGCGACTTCTTCCTCGTCGCCAACGCGCGGACCCTGAAGGTGATCTTCAACCAGATCCTTCTGGCACTGATCGGCCTGCTGGCGCTGATCCCGCTCTTCCTGATAGCCGGCCTCGTCGGCCTCATCACCGCCGGCGCCGGCTTCCTGGCCTTCTTCGCCGCCCCCTTCGTCGCGCTCATGCTGGTCCAGCGCTTTTCCATGATCCTGCCGGCAGCCGCCGTCGACGACCCGCTGACCCTACGCGACTCCTGGACCGCGACGCGAGGCATGGGCTGGGCCATGGCCTTTGCGGCCCTGCTCGCCTCGGCGGTGCTCGCCTGCCTGGTCGGCCTGTGGGCGCTTCTGCTCTACGGCATCGACGCGCTGCTCCCCGCCGATCCGGTCACCGCACAGCTGCGCTCCGCCGCCTTCCCGATGGGCACGATGACGCTCGCGGTCTGGGTCTTCGCCAGCCTGCACGCCACCTGCTACGGTCTGATCCGCGAGCGCTTCGCCGAGAAGGTCGGACTGACCCGCGACATCCGGGCCCGCGCCGATGCCCGCCGCGAGGCCGCCCGCGCCGTGCGCGTCGCCCGTCTTCCCGGCCGCGCTGAATGACCTGACCCGCCGGTCACAATTTCACGCCTGCCGCTCCTGCCGTGTTGCGGTGCGGGGCTGCTTCGTGGGAAGGTGCCGCCGGTTCCAATCAGGGAGTTTCCGCGCATGCTCGCCAAGAAGACCGCCGTCGTCACAGGGTCGACCTCCGGCATCGGCCTCGCCTGTGCCCGGGCACTGGCCAGGGAGGGCGCCAACGTCGTCCTCAACGGCCTCGGCGATCCCGACGCGATCGAGGCCGAGCGCGCCGCCATTGAGAAGGACTTCGATGTCCAGTGCGCCTATTCGGCGGCCAACATGCTCAAGGCCGACGAAATCGCCAACATGATCCTCAACGCCGAGAACGAGTTCGGCTCGGTCGACATCCTGATCAACAACGCGGGCATCCAGCACGTCGCGCCGATCGACGAGTTCCCGCTGGAGAAGTGGGACGCGATCATCGCCATCAACCTGTCCTCCGCCTTCCACGCCATGCGCGCTGCCCTGCCCGGCATGAAGGCACGCGGCTGGGGCCGGATCGTCAACACCGCGTCGGCCCATGCGCTGGTCGCCTCGCCCTACAAGGCCGCCTATGTCGCCGCCAAGCACGGCATCGCCGGCCTGACCAAGACCGCCGCCCTTGAGGTCGCCGAGAAGGGTATCACGGTCAACGCCATATGCCCGGGCTACGTCTGGACGCCTCTGGTCGAGGCGCAGATCCCGGACACCATGAAGGCGCGCAACATGACCGAGGAGGAGGTCAAGCGCGATGTCCTGCTGAAGGCGCAGCCGACCAAGGAATTCGTCCGCGTCGACCAGGTTGCCGCCCTCGCTGTCTACCTGTGTTCGGAAGCCGCCTCGGCGATCACCGGCGCCCTACTGCCGATCGACGGCGGCTGGACGGCGCAGTAGCGTTAACGCGCCTTAACCGGCCTTTGCAGCCCGCGTTGCAGATCGCATCGCGAGGTGCGTTACGATTTCCTTAACACCACCAATATCTTGTAGTCAAACAACCGGCACCCTCAAGGACTGGTGACATCGGCGCGCGAACCATTTGGCAAGGCATTTGCGATAGCGTTTTCACGCTGATTGTCAGGTTGTGCGTCGTCAGCGCCTGTGGACGGAAGGAAATGGCACCTGCGACCCCGCCATTTCCTTCCGGCCCGCTCCCGGCGGCCGGACAGGCGCCTCTCGCCGTTCTTCTTCCGAGATCCCCCGATCCGCCTCAGCGCGTGACCACGATGCGCGTGTTCTGCTTGCCGCTTTGCTGGATCAGCGTGAACAGGGCGCGCGCGTTGTCTGGATGCAGCCGCACGCAGCCGTGCGACGCAGGCCGGCCGAGGCTCTTGATCGCGTCGGTGCCGTGAATGGCATAGCCGCCGTGGAAGAAAACCGAATGCGGCATCGGCGAGCCATGATACTTTTTCGAGAAGTACCTTTGATGCATCCGCCCGGGCCGGAACGTACCGATCGGCGTCCGGTAGCCCTTGCGCGCGGTCGAGACCAGCCAGGAATGCCGCTGCACCCCGTTCACATAGACATGCATCCTCTGCTCCGAAAGATCGATTTTGGCGACGACGGAGGCCGCTTCGGCAGGAGCGACATAGCCGTATGCGGCAAGACACGTCAGGACGAAAAGAAACGAAATAACGCTACGCACCGCAAACACTCCCCGACCATCAAGTGGACTTTCGGAAAATATTAAGAAAAACCTAACATGCCTTTCGATTAAGTCCATTCCCGGCTGGAGAATACGTGCAAACACGGTAAACTGCCCCTTTCCTGCCCAACCGCTTTTCCCGGACCGCGCCGACCGCTACAAAGGATCGATTGCAGGATCGGAAAACCGTCATGGCCCAGCAGACCGCCCGCGCCCCACGCACCCTGGCTACCCTTGCCGGCGCTGTTCTCGCCTTGCCGCTGCTGGCCTCCTCCGGCCCGGCGCAGGAGGGTCTGGCCGAGTTGAACCAGACGGGCGCCTGCGTGGCGTGCGACCTGCGTCTTGTCACCCTTCGCGGCGTAGAGATCCAGGGCGCCGACCTCACCCGCGCGATCCTGCGCGAAGCCGACATGAAGGAGGTCGTCCTGCCCGACGGAAAATTCGCGAAGGCGGACCTGCGCCGCGCGGAACTGGAAAGGGCGGACCTGCGGCGAAGCGATTTTTCCGGCGCCTCGATGCGCGCTGTCGACATGGAAAAGGCCGACCTGTCCGGCGCGGTGCTCGACGGCGCCGATCTGCGCGACGCCGACCTGAACGGGACGTCGCTTGCCGGCGCCCGCTTCGCAGGCGCTGACCTGCGCAATGCCTCGCTGATCAGGGCTGCGGCCACCGGGGCCGCGTTCCGCAACGCCAAGATGGACGGGGCGGACCTCGAGCGCGCCGACCTCAGCGGCGCCGACTTTTCCGGCGCGCGCCTGCCCTATTCGGATCTCGACCGGGTGCGGGCCGCCGGGGCCTCGTTCAGGGGTGCCGATCTCACCGGCGTGCGCCTGTCCAGCGCCGATCTCTCCGGCGCCGATCTCTCCGGCGCTGACATGACCGACACCCTGCTGCGCAACACGCGCCTGCCCGGAGCCGACCTGACCGGCGTCAAGGGCCTCGACCCGAGACGCATCATCGACGCCTGTGGCGACGCGCAGACGAAGCTGCCCGTCGGGATCGTTCTGAAACCCTGCTCCTAGAGCGCTTTCCGATCAAGCGGAACCGCTTGATCGACAAGAAATCGCTCCAGCTATGCTCCAGGCCGGCGGAGCTCAGTCGAACAGGTCGAAGGCGAAGCGGTAGGAAATGCCGGCGCCGACCGAGAATTGGTCCTTGCTGCCGGCCTTGACGATCGGACTGTCCGCCGCGTCGCCGATCAGCCGGTCATACCCGCCCCGCAGGTGCAGCCGGACGTGATCCGTCCAGTCGTAGGAAACGCGCGCCTCCAGACCGACGCTCTTGAAGCCGCCACCGGCCTTGTACTGGGTCAGCGGCCCGGCCGCCGCCTCGGCCGCCGAGACGCTGAAATAGGTGTCCATGTATTCGGACGAGGCGAAGCCCGCGCGCGGTCCGAAGCTCACCTCGATGCGATCCATCGGCCGCACGATGGCGTCGGCACCGATCTCGCCGACCTGGCCGGTGTGGCCGTTGATGCCCTGGCGCAGTTCGGCGAAGACCCGCAGGTGCTCGGTGCGGAACCCGCCGCCGGCACCCAGTTCCAGAGCCCAGTCGATTTTGCGCGTGCCGGTCAGCCACGCGCTGTCGCTTGCGCTGCGTTTCCCGACGAAGCCAAAGGCCGGATAGAAGAAGATCCCGGCGCGCTGCTCGCCGTCCGCCACCTGGCCGAGTCCGGGAAGATAGAAGCGGCCGACCGAAATGATCGGGAATGGCGCGATCAGATAGGAATCGGCGCCGTCGTAGCGCGGCTTGGCGATTGCTCCGACGCCGAGGTCGATGACATATTGTGTCTTCGGCATCGGCACGGCCTCCTGGGCCTGCGCGGCGAAAGAGACCGCCGTCAGGCCGGCAAGCAGGGTCGCACTGAACAAGTGGCGCTTCATGAGTATCCCGTTCAAGCAGGTCACGTAGCAGCGACTATAGGACAAAATATCGGATTGCCGATTGCGACGGAGACGATTTCGTCAGGCTGTTGCATGTCTGCATCGTCCCTGGCTGGGTCAGGCGCGGCTGCGCCTGACCCAGCCAGGGACGAGGACGGGGTGGTCTGACTCTCCGAAGCGCCCGCCCTGCTAGGCGGCCGAGCGCACCTTGTGCAGGAAATTGTCCACCTCCTGCTTCAGCCGCTCGGACTGCTGGGACACCTCGCCCGACGCCGACAGGACCTGCGTGGCGGCCGCGCCGGTGTCTTCGGCAGCAAGGCTCACGCCGCCGATGTTGCTGGATACCTCGGTCGTCCCGGTCGCGACCTGCTGGATGTTGCGCGCGATCTCCTGAGTGGCGGAACTCTGCTCCTCCACCGCGGACGCGACCAGCGTGCCAATCTCGTTGATCCGGCCGATCACGCTGGACACGCCGCCGATAGAGGCCACTGCGGCGCTGGTCTCCGACTGCATGTGGGCGACCTGGTCGGCGATCTGCGACGTCGCCCGGGCCGTCTGCTCGGCGAGTTGCTTGACCTCGGAGGCCACTACGGCGAAACCGCGGCCCGCCTCGCCGGCGCGCGCCGCCTCGATCGTGGCGTTGAGGGCGAGCAGGTTGGTTTGCTCGGCGATGGCATTGATCAGACCCACCACCTCGCCGATCGTCTGCGACGTGGTGGCAAGCGACTGGATCCGATGCGACGCGGCCTGCGCCTCGCTCACCGCCTGATTCGAGATCTGGCTGGACGCGGCGATCTGCTCGGCGATCTCCTTCACCGAGACCGACAGTTCCTCCACCGCGGAGGCCACCGACTGAACGCTGGCCGCCGCCTGTTCGGACGCCGCCGACACTGCGGTCGACTGCGCGCTGGTTTCGGTCGCCGTCGTCGTCAGAGTCTGCGCCGCGGCCTGCAATTCGGTCGAGGTTGAGGCGAGGCCCTGGACGAACCCGCCGACCGCCCGCTCGAACTCGTCGGCCAGTTCCTGCATCATCCGCCGCTTGTCCGCCTCGGCGCGCGCCTTGGCCTCTTCCTGCTCGCGCTCCAGCGCGATCTTGGCGATGGCATTATCCTTGAACACCTGCACCGACTGAGCCATCTGGCCGATCTCGTCCTTGCGGTCGCGCGCCGGAACCTCGCCGTCGACGTCGCCCGCCGCCAGCCGCGTCATCGCGCTGGTCATCGCAATGACCGGGTTGGCGATCTGCCCGCCGAGCAGGAGCGCCAGCACCGCGCCGATGACCACGCCGCCGACGCCTGCCAGGGCAACGCCGAGTTCCGCCGTCTCGAGTTCCTTGGCAAGGGCCAGTTCGATCGCGTGCTCGGCATCTGCAGCCTTCTGCCTCAGCAGCTTCAGATCCTTCTGCAGGATCCTGGTCTGCTCGAGCATTTCGCCCTCGACCAATTCTTCGATCTTTTGCCGATCCTCGGCTGCCTTGGCGAAGCTCGTCGTATAGGCGGCGAGCAGCTCGTTCAGCTCGGCATGCAGCTGCCGCTCGCGCACCGAGCGCATGCTGCCGCCGAGCGCATCGAGTGCTCCCTTGACCGCGTCGAAGTCGCGCTGCGCGCGCTGAAGCGCGTTGGGATCCTTGTAGCCG
The DNA here is from genome assembly GCF_000192745.1 of Polymorphum gilvum SL003B-26A1. NCBI lineage: Bacteria > Pseudomonadati > Pseudomonadota > Alphaproteobacteria > Rhodobacterales > Paracoccaceae > Polymorphum > Polymorphum gilvum. Next base: position 323,448 of record NC_015259.1, on the reverse strand, counting down.
AGCGTCATGTTGGAATTGAGCTGCGCGCTGAGACCGTGACGGATAGCCGTCTCCGCGTGGGTCTTGGCTTCGACGTTGCCCTCGGCGGTGGCGAGCTTAAGGATCTCGTCGAGGTCCGCCATGAACTTCGCGGCACTCGGCAGCATGCTGCCCTCGACCAGGCCCAGGTAATCTTCCGTCAGGTGGCGCGTTTCCCGGAAGTCTTTGGTGTAGACGGCGACCGCCTGCTTCGCTTCCTCAAACAGGCCGCGCCAGCTGTCGTCGAAGATGGTTTTCTCCGCTTCGGTCATCAACGCGTCGAGCTTGGCCAGTTCGCCCTGGGCGACGTCCGCCAGTTCCGCCTTGGACGAGGCCGAGTATTCGCGCACCGCGGCTTCGAGGCGCAGGAACTCGGCCTCGACCTCCGCCATCGCCGTCGCCGCCGCAACATTGGCCTTGTAGGAGCCGACCTGGCCGGAGGTGTCGAGGAACGTGACGAAGGAATAGGCCGACATGCCGGCGAGGATCGCCAGCACGACCGCAAAGCCCGACAGGATCTTGTATTTCAGCCGCATGTTGGTGAAGAACCCCAGCCCCATGATTGCCTCCTTGAGCATTCCCGTACGCGACCCCGATTTCCGCGGCCGATCACGCATGCGCAGACGCGCGATACGCCTTCCGCTTCGGCAGGAGAAGTATTTCTAGAATGCCTTCCGCACAAGTTCGATGAAAACATATCAATAATTGAGCTAACAAAACGCTAATAGGAACAAGAAAACGCCGAAAAGAATCCTATAACTCATATATATACATTCGATTAAAGGAAAATAGACCTTATACGCACCCCCAAGTGCGTCGGATCACCACTATTTCAGATTTTTCTTCGATTGAGTTTATGAAGAATCACACGTAACGCGTGATATTCGTTCAATCGATAAAGGTGACGTAGTAGGTCGACGACGCGATCGAGAGGTCGAGGAAGATGATCTTGCGCATGGCGGATATGATCGCTTCGCCCTCCTGCGCATCGGCGAAGGCGTCGCGCACGATCGCTGCGAACTTGTTCAGGAACCAGCCGTAGGACAACACGTAGTCGGTCAGCGAGACGCCGGCCTGCCGATGCGCATGGCCGATCTTGATCGCGTGGGACCGGTACACCTCGCCGTAGTCGCCGGCAAACAGCGCCTGCCAGTAGCGCATCTGCTTGCCCTTCAGCCGCTCGACGTCGAAGTCGGGGAACGCCTTGTGCGCCCCGGTCATGATCCGGGAGGTGTAGAACGTGTCGAGGACTTGCGGCATCTGTGGCTCGATCGCGTCCCAGCCGCGCCGACCCAGGCGGACGTCATCTGGAGTCATTTCGAGGAACTCGATGAAGTCGGAGATCGCTGCCCAATGTTCCGAGTTCATATGTTATACCCCCCGTGTATTATTGCGCATTCCTTGATATTTTTGGCATCCTGTAATAGTTTTTAGACGCTTAGTTAAGAGGGGCACACGGATCAAAGGGAGTTTCTACGCAGAATACACACCTCACGATCCGAAAAATTTGCGGTTGTGCTCGACAGGCGCCGCTTCGGCGCGCGTTACATTGAGAGAAATGAAATGAAACTGGCACAACGTACCGATGTTGCCATTAGAATACTTATGACTTTAGCGGCCCTCCGAGACAAGACAGTGTCGATCGACACGATTGCCGACAGGTGCCGTACAGGAAGACCTCAGGTCGTCCATGTCGTGCAGATCCTGCGTAAACATGGTTACATAAAATCTGTTCAAGGCCGAAACGGCGGCATCTGGCTGGACAGGAATCCGGCGGAAATCTCGCTCGCCGAGATCGTGCATTTATTCGAGAGCGATCTCAATCTGGTCGAATGCTTCGAGCCGAAGCGCACATGCAGATGCACCCTCCAGGCCGCCTGCGGCTTTCGACGAACGCTCGATCGCGCCCTCCAGGCCTTCCTGGCCGAACTGGAAGCCACGACCATCGCCGACCTCGCCGGCGAGACCGCAGCCCTCCTGATGGTCGGCGACCGAGACGGCGCGGCAGCCTCCGTCAGCGTGCCAGCGACGTGATATAGGCGGTGAGATCCGAGATTTCCTGGTTCGACAGCGCCATGTCCGGCATCATCGGATGCGGGTCGGCGAGGAAGGTCGTCAGCTTCGCGTCGGTCATGTCCGGATTGCGCGCGATTTCGAAGAAGCTCGCCACCGCCGTGGTGCTAACCGTCGCCTGATCGTTGGCAACGAGGTGGCACGAGGCGCACCACTGCAGCGCCAGCCGGTGGCCGTTGTCGATGTCCGCTGCCGCCTGCGCAACCGGCATCGGCAGGATCCAGAGGGCTGAGCCCCCAGAACCGAGAAGGACGGCACCGGCTAGCAGCTTTTTAAGGACGGTCATCGGTCTCGAACTCCGGTTTCCTCTCGCGCTCCGACCGCATGGCGACCGGACGCACCGCCGCGCAGCGCTTGACGCCGGCCTAGATCAGCAGATCCGACCATACTATGGCAAGCCGTCCGGCACCCGTCCTTGTGGGGATCAAGCGCAGGATCCGTCGCGACACCCGGTCTCTGGCCCTGCCACGCTCCATGGTCCCTGCCGAAAGCCACCCGGCCGAAGACCTCCGGCTCGCGCCGGGGTGCGCCGCCCGAACCGCCCCTCGGCGACCGCAGCCTGCCGTGTCGGGCAGCCAGGTCGCCAGGCCCGGGAAGACGATCTGAAGACGATCTACAGCGCAAGACCGAGCAGCATCAGGATGACGAAGGGTGACGCACTCTTCACGACATCGGCCAGCGACGCGTTGGGAATGTCCTTGATCGCGAACAGGTTCATCCCCACTGGCGCCGTCATCATCGCCAGCTCGAGGGTGATCATCAGAAGCACGCTTTCCAGACCGGATCGATACCGAGGAGCCTCATCGCCGGCAGCAGGATCGCGGCACGAAAACCGAAAGGGCCGCGGACTTGGTGTCCACGGCCCTGGCGCCTTGCGGCGGAAACTGGAGCGGGCGAAGGGATTCGAACCCTCGACCCCAACCTTGGCAACTTCCCCGAGCTTCTTCGCTACGATATCCGTCTTTTCGCTAACATGCTGCGAAACAACAATAATACCTGATACTCTTGCGCCAGCCTTCGCCACGATATGCCGTCATTTTCGCAAAATCTGCTTACACAGTGCTTACACGCGTGCTAGAATCAATCCGTGTAAGCAAATTGATAGAGCGAGGGAGCGAAATGGCCAAGCTCACCAAGAAGGCGGTCGACGATCTCAAGGCCCCGGCATCGGGACAGGCATTCCTCTGGGATGGCGAATTGAAAGGCTTCGGCATCCGGGTCACGAAGGCCGGCGCGAAGACCTTCATTCTCCAGTACCGCAACGCGGCCGGCAAAAGCCGCCGCATCAACATCGGCCGCTACGGCGTCATGACGCTCGACAATGCCCGCGCCGAGGCCAAGATCAAGCTTGGCGCGATCGCGGCCGGCGAGGACCCTGCCGACATCGATGACGATCCTGACGGGCCGATGACGGTCGCCGCATTGTGCGACTGGTATCTCAGCGAAGCGGAGACCGGCCGTCTTCTCGGCCGGCGCAGGCGCCCGATCAAGGCCTCGTCGCTCGCGATGGACAAGAGCCGTATCGAGGCCCACATCAAGCCGCTGCTCGGCAAGCGCGTCGTCAGCAAGCTGAAACTCGGCGACATCGAGGGCGCGCAGGCCGACATAGCCGCTGGCAAGACGTCGAAGCCGCGAAAGGGATCGCGTGGCGGCGTGACCACCGGCGGGGAAGGCGTCGCCGGACGCACCATGTCGACGCTTCATTCGATCTTCGAGCACGCGGTCCGGCTCGGAAAGATCGAGAGCAATCCCGCCAAAGGCGTTCGGAAGATTGCAAGCACGCCCCGCGACCGGCGGCTCAGCCGCACCGAGATCGAGAAGCTCGGGAAGGCGATGCTGGCGGCCGAGGCCGAGGGCGAGCACCCGACCGGCCTCGCCGCCATCCGCTTCCTGCTGCTGACCGGCTTCCGCCGCATGGAAGGGCTCGGCCTTGAGCGCGCCTGGCTCGACGAGGAAGAGGGCGCCATCCGTTTTCCCGACACCAAGAGCGGCGCGCAGACCCGCGTCATCGGCGGGTCGGCGGTCGATCTTCTTCTGGCCCAGCCCAGGACGAGATCGCCCTTCTTCTTCCCGGCCGATTGGGGTGACGGACACTTCATCGGCGTGGTTCGCGTGTTCGATCGTGTCTGCGCGAGGGTCGGCCTCGCCGACGTGACGCTGCACGCGCTTCGCCATACCTTCGCGAGCGTCGCCGCCGATCTCGGCTTCTCGGAATTGACGATTGCCGCGCTTCTCGGCCATGCCGCGCGTGGCGTGACACAGCGCTACATCCATATCGACGAAGCGCTGAAACTCGCGGCCGACAAGGTGGCGAGCGAGATCGCCGCCATTCTCGACCAGACGGTGGCCGAACGGCCATCCCGCCGCGCCGCGCGCGAGGACCGCGCCCATGCGTCCGCCGCTTGAAAACCGTAGTCCCAAGGACTATACCTATAGGAGCTTGCGCGAGCGTCGTTCGGCATGACTGTCTTCGTCACGAAGGAGTTTGCCCGGTTCGCGCACAAGTTCCGCCTCTCGGCCGACAGGCTGCTTCGGGCGGCGGCGGAGGTGATGGACGGGCGATACGACGCCGACCTGGGCGGCGGCGTGTTCAAGCAGCGGGTCGCGCGCGAGGGCGGCGGCAAATCGGGCGGCTTTCGCACGATCGTCGTGTTCAGGGCTGGCGACCATAGCTTCTTCGTTCACGGCTTCGCCAAGAGCGACAAGGCGAACGTGTCGGCGAAGGAATTGAAGGCGCTCAGGCAGTTGGCGAATGTGCTGCTCGGGTTTTCGGACGTGGAGCTTCGTACTGCGCAAGGCGCCGGCGAACTGGTCGAGGTGGTGAGAAATGACGAAGAACAGGACGGCTGACAGCGGCATCCTCGCTTCCGTCCACAAGACGGCCGCCGGTCTGCACAAAGCCGGCTTGGTCGACAAGGCGACGATGCGTGAGTTCGACGCCATATGCCTTACGCCGGTCGAGCCTCTCAGCCCGGACGAGATCCGCGCGCTGCGCGAGCGCGAGCAGGTCTCGCAGCCGGTGTTCGCGCACTATCTGAACGTGCGGAAGGATGCCGTCAGCAAATGGGAGCGTGGCGAGAAACGTCCGGACGGGCCTTCTCTCAAACTGCTCAATCTGGTCAAGGCTAAGGGCCTGCAGGCTATCGCATAGACGATCACAGGATCGGGTTGGGGGGATGGATGCCGGACATATCGTGGGGACAGCTCTTCGTCGCTGCACTTGGCGGCGGCTTCACTGTCAAGGTCCTCGATATCGCCTACCAGGAATTCCGACATCGAAAGGCGCGGACCCTCAGCACAGAGGAACTTGTCGATCAACACTTAGGGCCGCTGCTTAAGTCAGCCGACGAACTTGTCGGAAAATTGCGATCCCTCGCCGAGGTCGACTTCAAGCCAGTCCATCGCGTTGTACCAGACGAAAAGTGCCTCGGGAATCACGAATTCGCAAGCCTCCTCTATCTCTTCGGGCGCTTCTGGGCGCGTGTGGAGCTTATCCGGCACAAGGGCCTGTCGGTGAGCATGGGGAAGGATAAACGCGGCGCCCAGTTGCAGAATTTTCTTGATTGCTTGGAATCGCGCAGGGTCCGCATCGTTGACCGCATTCTTCAGCGCGCTGTTGGCGAGGTGATAGTCCGCAATGACGAAACCCTGACTTTCGTGGAGTTCGTTCGGACGTTCGAGACGGATACCGCCTCCAGGCAATGGATCATGCCGCTCGCGAAATTCCTCTCTCGAACCGAACATACGACAGAGCGGCAGCGCCTACTGCAATATGGAGCTGTGCTGCATGCCCTGATCGACACGCTCGACAGCAAGCATCTGATCACGCGTGAACGACCGGCGTCTCCCAACAAACTGAGCAGCCGCTCTTGGGCTGACCTCAACTATCGGGTGTTCGGCGTGTACCTGAAATTCGTAGAAAACAAGCAGAAATACATCGGGCCGCCTAAGAAGGCGGCCCGGAAAAGGGGGAGGCAAGCCGTTGGGACTTTGGAGCCCTAGAGGCTCGGAACGTCCATTGGGTTGCCTTTATATCGTGGGCACCGGACGGTGCAACATCACGCAAATATATGCCGTTTGGTCCTTTAGCGCAAGGCGGCCCCGACGGTCCAACGCGACATTACGGTCAGGAAGTTGGCGCAAATCCGAGCCCGCTAAAGCGTAGTTCACTTCGGCTTCGCCTTGAGGTTCAGGCTCACACCGCTGCATTGGCAACGCAGGGAGTCAGGGCTGCCGCCGCGCGGCGTCACATAGAGCCATGTTTGGCAATCCTTGCACCGCAGGCACTCCAGCAGTTCCTTGAACGCCGTGACAACGGGCTCGAAATCCTTCTTCCCGAAGTTCGCCCACTCGTTGTAATGCACGGCCTTGTTCACGGCCCACTGCTCGACGTTGCTCGCCCCGCTGGAACCGGACAGTGTCGCCTTGCGCTCGAGTGCGGCCTCCTTCGCGGTCGTATTGCCCCACGATTGGGCCGCATCAGCAGCCTTTCCGTACAGATCCTTCGCACGCGAGAGGACGTTTGGCAGCAATTCGCCGAGGTCATAGTTGCCGTCCGCCCGAAAGATCGGCCGTGCTCCAAGGTGATCCGCGAGCTGGCGTGATGCGTATTCGAGATGGTGACGAAGCCCGTGGGCCGCCGTCTCGACTTTTCCCTTGGCGAGCGCGGCCGCGATCTCATCCCAGATATCCGCATTCGACTCGACAAGCGGGCCTGTGTCCACAGTCCAGCTATGGAACGCCAGGGAAGTTTTCGCGGTAACGAGCCCCGCCGACTTCATCTGCTCGGCCCACAGGCGATCATGCGTCGTGATGATGAACTGCGTGTCGGGGAAATGCGTCTTCAGCAGTTTGCAAAACTGATAGCGATGGCCCGAGTCGACCGACATCACCACATCGTCCAGCAGTGCAATCGTGAAGCTCTTTGCGAAGAGGCGCTTCATCAAGGCGAGGTAGAGACATACTCCCATGCCGTCCTGATGCCCTTCGCTGTGATAAGCGCCTGGCGGGAAAAGACCACGCTCATAGAAATTGACGTCGAAATCGAGCCGTCCCTCGCTCGGCGTCAGCTTCGCCGTGAACTTCGCCTCGTCGTCCTCATTGATCAGCCGGTAGAACGTGCTGAAATCGCCCTGAACGTCCTCATAGAGAGCATTCAGCTCCTGTTCCATGACGCGGCAATAGGCGTCGTAGGCAGCCTTCGCCGCGCTGCTGGCGGCCTTCGCAGTCTCGTTCCTCCGCATGGCGTCGCGATAGTCATTGAGACGAAGCTGCGCTGTCGTGAGAAATGTCTGCGCCTCGATCGCCGCGCTCTGGTCAGGCTTCGCGTCGACCTTGGCCGTCAGGGTGGCGAGCCTGGAAGGCATAGCTTCGGGCATTTTGGGCCATCCGCTGCCCAACCGCTCCTTCAAGCCGATCAGCCCGTCGAAATTCCCAAGGTGCCCCTTCAGCTCCTGAAGGTCAGTTCCCCATGCGGTTATGAGATCGGCCCCGGCCGCGTCGCCTTCCCCTTTGGAGATCCTCAGAGCCTGCCTGAGAAGACCGAGCAGGTTTTCCGCATGTGCGGTGAGGTTGCCGCCGTTCGTGAGAAGAGACGTCTGGAGTTTGCCGGCGTCCTCGGATTTTGAGAGCTTGGCCTTGAGATGCCCGAGCAGATGGTTCTCGTCAGGCCAGGGGTGATCGCATAGTGGGCACTCGGGACCGTCGACCAGTTCAAGCCCCTTCTCCACCAGCGACCGCCGCTGCAACGCCTGGAGCAGGGCGGGATCGCCCTCAAGCGTCGCGATATCGGAAAGGATCGCCGCTGCTTCCTCCTTCCCCATGTCCGCGAGGGAGCCGAGCATATCCGACAACGCCTGGAGATCGCGCAGCGCGGATTGCTTGTTGAACTCGGGCAGCTTGTCGGCGTCGGAAAGGCCTGCATCGAGCTGCGTGTCGGGCGTCAGCGCTTCGATCTTTGGCAGGCCGAGCGCTTCACGCTTTGGATTGACCGCGGCCAGCAGCTCGGCGGCGCCGAATACGGCAATCTGGAGATGCCTCTGCAGCGTGTCGCGGCTCGACTGCACCTGGCCGGTCGCAGATTTGAATCCGCTTTGCAGCTTGTTCTGCGCTGTATTGAGCGCGGCGCGAGTCTGTCCGATGCCGTCCAGCTTCAGGATCGCCTGGATTTCCTCGGAACGTTTTGTCGGCTCCACCAGAATGAAGCGAAGAATGTCGCGCCGCGCGAGCGTGATTTCGGGATGATCCGCGATCTCGGCGAGCGCCGCTTTCACATCTGCATCGGCAGGCTCAATCTTCGGCTTGCCCGGAGCAGATACCTTCCGCGTGATCGTCGCCGACTTGCCGAGAGCCGGAAGGAAAACCTTCAGCTCGACGAAGGCGGCGTCCGGGAACTTCACCTTGTCGACATGCGGGCCATGCTCGGAAACCGACAGGCTCTTCGTACCTCGCCCAGTAAGACGCCCGATCTCTCCGGTGAGGCCGAATTCTATCGCGTCAATGACACCGCTCTTGCCGGTTCCATTCGGACCGGAGATCGCGAAGGTTCCCTTTCCGAAGTCGATATCGAGCTTGCGGATTCCCCGGAACTCTTCGACGTGGGCGGTTTCGAGTTTGATCACTTCACTTCACCGCCAGCCGGGGTCGAGAAGATTTTTACGAAGTCGTCAGCCTTGATCTTCTTGTCGTCCGACAGCAGCTTTCTGATTTCTTCGATCTTATCGGAATCGACCTCCTTCGCCTCCTCAAGAGCTGAAATGAACTTCGTCGCAATGTCCTGCTGTAGCGTTGCCATGTAGCCCCATGTATTGCCCCCGGAATCGGCACGATTGTAGCGTAAAGTTGCTTCGCGGGAAGCTGCATACCTACAGCGGCGTCTGCCTTCTGAAATCCTGATCTCCGTGTTTGCGGTTTTCCGGTTTTGTGGGGGAAGGCCTTCCCCCTGGTCGGCACTGCGTTGCCGACGCACCCCTTCTGCGGGGAGACCCCGCAACGCCCCCTGTAGAGTGAGAGATCGGTCGGTTGGCCGTGACGGGTTGAGGGCTGGAGGAGAGGCTTCCGGCGCCCGTCGCGGAGAACCGCGATGTCCAGACATGACCGCACCATGCGCACCGGCCAGGACCGGGCGAACCTCTATGACGAAATCACCGGCAGGATCATCGCCGAGCTTGAGGCGGGCCGCTTCCCCTGGGTCCAGCCCTGGGGCACGTCGGCGGCGAAGGCTCCGCTCGGCCTGCCGAAGAACGCCAGCAGCGGCCGCAACTACAGCGGCATCAACATCCTGATCCTCTGGGGCGCCGTCGTTCAGCACGGCTTCCCCGGACAGGGCTGGCTCACATACCGGCAGGCCGCCGCGCTCGGCGGCAATGTCCGCAAGGGCGAGCGCGGCACCACCGTCGTCTACGCCGACCGCTTCGTGCCCGAAGACGAGAAGCGGCGCGCCCGCGAGACCGGCGAGGAGGCGCAGGCCATTCCGTTCCTGAAGCGCTTCACCGTCTTCAACACGGCGCAGTGCGAGGGCCTGCCCGACGACACCACGGTCACGGTCCCGCCGCCTCCGCCCGGTCTGATCGAGCCGAAGGTCGAGGCGCTTATCCGCGCGACCGGCATCGACTTCCGCATTGGCGGCGACAAGGCCTTCTATGTCCCCGCCGACGACTACGTGGTCGTGCCGCCGCCGCAGGCCTATTTCGAGCCGATCAATTGGCACCGCACCGCGCTGCATGAGATCGGGCACGCCAGCGGCCATCGCAGCCGCCTCAACCGCGACTTCTCCAGCTCCTTCGGCACGAAGAAATACGCCTTCGAGGAACTGATCGCCGAGATGTCGAGCGCCTTTTGCTGCGCCTCGCTCGGCATCGTGCCGACCGTGCGTCACGCCGATTACATCGGCTCCTGGCTCGACGTCCTTCGCGAGGATTCCCGCGCAGTCGTCCGCGCCGCCAGCCAGGCCAGCAAGGCCGCCGACTGGATCTTGTCCTTCCTGCCGGAAGACGACTCCGCCCCGGTCGCGGCCGAGCCCTCCATCGACAGGAGGGCGGCATGATCCTTCCGACGCACGAACCGCGCCGACCGCCGCTTGCCGATGGCCGCCAGCGCGACGTTGACCATGGCGCCGCCGCTCGCCACGCCGGTTACTTTTCCATCGTGCCGCCAGCCCCTCCGCAGAGCCAACGGCGTTGCCGTTCCCCTCACGGGTCGTCTTTTGCCGCCCGCCTCTGTGACCCTCCGGAGAGTCCTGGGGCCGCTCGGAGCCGTACCGCTCGCGGTGAACGGCAGCAGCCAGGAGGTCTCCATGCGTAGCTCGGCATCCATCGACCCCGTCTTCGTCTTCGGCTCCAATCTGGCGGGTCGCCACGGCAAGGGCGCGGCCCTCTGGGCTCGCCAGCACCGTGGCGCGATCTACGGCCAGGGCGTCGGGCCGCAGGGAGCCGCCTATGCGATCCCCACGAAGGACCGCCAGTTGCGCGTGCTGCCGCTGGCGACGATCCGCGGCCATGTCCACGACTTCCTCGGCCACGCCCGCCGCCGGGCGGACTTGCGCTTCGAGGTCACGCCCATCGGCTGCGGCCTCGCGGGCTATCGCCCGGACCAGATCGCGCCGATGTTCGCCGACGCACCCGCGAACGTCATCCTGCCGGACGCCTTCCGCGCGGTGCTGGTCGCGCGGGCATGGCGGTCGCCATGATGAACCGCGGCGCGCTGCGCGCCGCCCTGGCGCGCATGGAAACCAGCCTTGCCGACAGCCGGCGCAATCTCGCTCTGGCCGAAAACGCGGCGTCTCGCCGCGCCGAGACCGAGGCGATCCGGCGGCGGCCGAAGGCGAGGCACTATCATCGGCGGATGAGCCGGTGGACCGGCGCCGACGAGGCGGCGTATCGCCGCATTCTCGACGAGCTGCTGGAGGCGGTCGGTCCCGATCTCGACCGGCTCCGCCGCAGGATCGATCGGCAGGAGGCCGCCATCGAGGCGTTGCGCCGGAAATACCGGGTGAACGAGCCGCGGCCGTCGTTGCCCGTCTGGTGACGCGGTTCGTGCGTCGGCGTTCGAGAGTGAGAGAGGGGCTGGGGTTTTCGTGACGGGTTGATAGCGGAGAGAGAGGCTCTCGGCGCCCGTCGCGGAGTAGTCCACCATGGCAAAGGCTGCCAAGAAGATCACCCTCTCGCGCTCGCGCGACATTCCCTTCAACCAGCTCGAACGCAGCGCCTCCAATGTCCGGCGCATCAAGACGCCGGCCGCTGTGACGGAAATGGCCGAGGACATCGCCTATCGCGGTCTCCTCCAGAGCCTCAATGTCCGCCCGATCCTCGACGCCGATGGCAACGAGACGGGCCGGTTCGAGGTTCCGGCCGGCGAGACCCGCTACGACGCGCTGGAGCTGCTCGTGAAGCAGAAGCGCATGTCGAAGACCGAAGCCGTGCCCTGCGTGTGCCGCGATCCCAATAGCGGCATTCTCGCCGAGGACGACAGCCTCGCGGAGAACACGCTGCGCCGCGCGCTCCATCCGCTCGACGAGTTCCGCGCCTTCCTCGCCATGCGGGACAAGGGCATGTCGGAGGACGAGATCGCCTTCGCCCACCGCACCAGCAAGCGCGTCGTCGCTCAGCGGCTCGCGCTCGCGAAGGTTTCGCCCACGCTGCACGACGCCTTCGAGACCGGCGAGATGTCGCTGGCGGAGCTGGAGGCGTTCACCGCCCATCCCGACCATGCCCGGCAGGAACAGGTCTGGGACGCCCTTCAGCACTCCCATTTCCGCGAGACGTGGCGGATTCGCGAGATGCTGACCGAGACCAGCGTTCCCGCCTCCAACAAGCGCGCCCGGTTCGTCGGCCTCGACGCCTATGTCGCGGCCGGCGGGCCGGTCCTGCCGCGCTACCTGTTCGACGACGAGGAAGACGGCTGGCTGGATGACGTCGGACTGCTCGACCGCCTCGTGACCGAGAAGCTGCGGGCCGTCGCCGACGAGGTTGCGGCCGAGGGCTGGAAGTGGGTCGCCGTCGACGTCGAGCTGCCTTACGGCCACGACCACGGCCTGCGCGCCATCGCCGGCTCCTTCCCTGAACTCACCAGGAAGGAACGGCGCGAACGCGAGAAGCTGCGCAAGGAGCAGGAGCGGCTCGAGGCCGACCACGCCGGCTACGACGAGCTGCCCGCCGAGATCGACGAACGCCTCGGCGAGATCGAGAAGCAGCTCCGCGCCTTCGAGCGCCGCCCGGCCGTCTACGATCCGGCCGAGGTCGCCATCGCCGGCGTCTTCATCACCATCGACGAGGACGGCGAGCTGGTGGTCGATCGCGGTTGGGTCCGTCCCGAGGACGAGCCTACCGCGACCGTCGATGGCGACGCGCCGGACGCCGATGTCGACGACGGCGGCGATCGCGTTCAGCGCGCCGTCATCACGCTCGGCGGCGAGTCGGTCGAACCCGAGCCCGAGGAGGACGAGGAAACCATCAAGCCTCTCCCCGAACGGCTCGTGGCCGAGCTGACCGCGCACCGCACCGTGGCGCTGCGCGATGCGGTTGGCGCCAACCCGCACGTCGCCATGACGGCGCTGCTGCACAAGCTGGTCCGCGACACCTTCAAGCGGAACACCAGCGGCGCCGCCGTTCAGGTCTCGGTTCTCGCGGTCTATTGCCGCGAGCAGGGCATCGACCTCAAGCACAGCCCCTACGCGACGTCCGTCGATGAGCGGGGCGCTGGCTGGGCGGCCGATCTGCCGGCCGACGACGACGCGCTGTGGGACTGGCTCGACGCGCTCGACGACGCCAGCCGCATGGCGCTGCTCGCCCATTGCGTCTCGTTCGGCATCAACGCCCTCTACGAGCGGCCGAATCCCCATAGCGCCATGGGCATCTCCGAGTACGGGCTGCGCCGTCGCATGGCGGAGGCGGACCGGCTTCAGCGCGCGACCGGGCTCGACATGGTGGAAGCCGGCTTCCGGCCCACCGTCGCCAACTATCTCGGCCGCGTCACCAAGCCGAGAATCCTCGAAGCGGTGCATGAGGCCCTCGGCGAGGAAAAGGCGCGCCTGATCGACCATCTGAAGAAGGACGACATGGCGCGCGAGGCCGAGCGCCTCCTGGCCGACACCGGCTGGCTCCCCGAACCGCTGCGCCTCGTCGCCGAGGAGCCGGCCGTCGACGCCTCGCCCGAGGCCGACGGGGAGGACGTGGCGCTGCCCGACTTCCTCGCCGGCGACGCCGAGGAGGAAGCGGCCGACGCCGACGACGACCCGGCGGTTCTCGTCGCCGCGGAATAGTCCGCGCTCGCGGGGCGGCTCCGGCCGCTCCGCTTGCCCGTCCCTTCCATCCCAAGGCCCGGCGCTCGCCAGGCCTTCTTCGTTTCAGGAGAAAACCCATGGCCATTCCCGACCATGCCCGCGCCAACTTCAACACGCTGCTGCGCGCCGCCGGCGACGGCAATCTCGCGCTCATGGAGTGCATGGATGCCGTCACCGGCGAGCGGCGCTACGTCCTTTGCGCCGTAGGCCGCGACGGCTCGGACTACGTGTTCACGCCGTTCGGCCATCTCGCGGACGGCGACCCCTACGACGCCTACCTGCCGCCCGATCCCGACGACCCGAACGGCTTCATGCCCAAGCCGGAGGGAGGACCCGCGCCATGATCACCGTCGAGGAAATCTTCGCCGCCGATCTGCGTTGCCCTCCCTCTGAGCGCTCGCTGCCCTGGCATGAGACCCGCGATGGCGTCACCGTCATCGTCGAGCCGAAGCCGCATTGGGCCGCCGACATGGCGGCCTTCCGCCTCGGCGACCGGGCCTATGGCTACTACGCCGACTGGATCGAGCACGGCCCCGCCGCACGGTTCTTCGATCATCCCGAAACGCGCGGCGAGGACGTGATGACGAGGGCGCGAACCATGCTCGCCCGCGAAATCGCGCAGGGCCTGTGGAGGCTCTGAGAGACAGAGGGCTGTCGGGCCGGGATGGGTCCGGACAGGTGAAGAGAGAGCCGTCCGGACCTGTCCTTTCCTCTCTCCGGAGCACCAGGCCATGACAACCGAAACCACCACGCGCGATGCCGCGACGATCGTTCCGGACGACCGCCGCGAAATGTTCCTGCCGAACCTGTTCGGCATGCGGCTGCTGATCGTCGCGGAGAACACCGTCTACCATGTGATGGAGCGGCTCAGCCCCTACGACTATGGCGGCGGCTTCTGGGATTTCTATGAGCACAGGGGCCGACCGCTCTTCCTGGCGCCGGCGTCGCGATCGCCTATGCGGATCGAAAGCGGCCTCACGGAATTCCAAGGCGAGGTCTCGGCCGAGGCCGCCGGCATCATCGCGACGCTCCTCGTTCTCTCGAACCTCTCCGTCCGCCACGAGTCCGACCATCTGGCGGAAGGCTATCATCGCCTCCTCGCCTATTCGGGCGGACATCCCGAGGCCTCGGCGATCCTCGCGGCCATCGACTGATTGACACAAGCGCCCCTCCGCATGGCGGGGCGCTTTTTTCATGCCCGCATCGCCGCCGTGACCGGCGGCGAGAGGGAGAGCCGGGCCGGGACGGATTTGAGCCGGTGCGGTCGAGAGAGAGCGCTGCGCGGCTCGATCCCGTCCCGCTCTCCCGAGGTTCTCGATATGACTCCGATCTCCGAATCCGCAGCGGCGTCCGCCGCCGCGCCGCTTCCGCTCGCCGTCGCGCCCGACAACGCCGCCGCCGTCTTCGCCGCGGCCCAGCTCCTCCTTCCCCATCTCGAACGCGGCCAGCGCGTCGATGCCGCCGCGCTGCGCGTCGCCATGGAATCGGCGTTCGGCGCGTCCGACGCCATCGGCGCCTGGGACTGGAAGACCGCCTATGACGCCTGCGAGGCGGCGTCCGTCCTCTTCCTGCGCAAATACGGAAAGGCGCTTTTCCGGAAAGCCGGCTCGCCGTCCGAGCGTCTGCCGCAGCTCGGCAAGATCGCCGGCCTGCTGCCGACGCACACGCGCCGCTCCGAGGAGGCGCAGGCCTTCCAGCAGTTCTCGACGCCGATCCCGCTCGGGCTCGCCGCCGTCACCGCCGCGGCGATAACATCGGCCGACCGCGTGCTGGAGCCCTCGGCCGGCACCGGGCTTCTCGCCATCCTGGCCGAGATCGCCGGCGGGACGCTCGTGCTCAACGAGCTGGCCGACACGCGCGCCGGGCTTCTCTCCCTTCTCTTTCCAGCCTTGTCCGTCACCCGTTTCGACGCGGCCCAGATCGACGACCATCTCGATCCGGCCGCGATCCCGACCGTGGTGCTGATGAACCCGCCATTCTCGGTCATGGCGAATGTCGAGGGCCGGATGGCCGATGCCGCCTTCCGCCATGTCGCCTCGGCGCTGGCGCGCCTTGCGCCGGGCGGCCGGCTCGTGGCGATCACCGGGGCCAATTTCGCGCCCGACGCGCCGGCCTGGTCCTCGGCCTACGCCCGTCTGCAGGAACGCGGCCGCGTCGTCTTCTCCGCCGCGATCGACGGCTCGGTCTACGCCAAGCACGGCACGACGGTCGCCACGCGGCTCACCGTGATCGACAAGCTGCCCGCCGACGATCCGTCCGTCTTTCCGGCAGCTCCCGGCGTCGCCCCGGACGTCGCCTCGCTGCTCGGCTGGCTCGCCGAGCATGTGCCGGCCCGGCTCCCGGTCGATCCCTCCGTCGCCGTTCCCGCCGCCGCGCACGAAGCACCCCGCACTGTGTTTGGCTATCTGAAGCGGGCCGCGAAGATCGCGCCCGCCGTCGCCTCCGCCGAGCCGGACGGCGTGCCGCTCGACTACGAGACCGTAGACTGGCGTGCGGCGGAGGGCGGCCGCCTCTCCGATTCCATCTATGAGGACTACACCCTTCAGGCGATCCGTATCGCCGGGTCCCGGGCCCATCCGACGCCGCTCGTCCAGTCGGCGGCGATGGCCTCGGTCGCCCCGCCGCGGCCGAGCTATCGCCCATGCCTGCCGGACAACATCCGCGACCTGCTGTCCGAGGCGCAGTTGGAGACGGTCATCTATGCCGGCGAGGCGCATAGCGATCATCTCGCCGGCGACTGGACCGTCGACAAGACCTTCGATGTCGTCAAGGCCGCCCCCGAAGGCACGCCGGGGGCCGTCCGCTTCCGGCGCGGCTTCTTCGTCGGCGATGGCACCGGCGTCGGCAAGGGGCGCGAGAACGCTGCCATCATCCTCGATAATTGGCTCCGAGGCCGCCGCAAGGCGGTGTGGATCAGCAAGTCGGACAAGCTGCTGCTCGCCGCGCAGCGTGACTGGAGCGCGCTCGGCATGGAGCGCCTGCTGGTCACGCCGCTGTCGCGCTTCCCGCAGGGCACGGCCATCGCCCACCCGGAAGGCGTCCTATTTACAACCTATGCCACGCTACGCTCCGACGACCGTGGCGAGAGGGTTTCCAGGGTCAAGCAGATCGTCGAATGGTTGGGCTCCGATTTCGATGGAGTGATCATTTTCGACGAGGCGCACGAGATGGCGAACGCCGCCGGCGGCAAAAGCGAGAGGGGCGATGTCGCTGCCTCGCAGCAGGGGCGCGCAGGCCTCAGACTCCAGCACGCGCTTCCGAACGCGCGCATCGTCTACGCCTCGGCCACCGGCGCCTCCTCGGTCCACAACCTCGCCTATGCCCACCGCCTCGGCCTCTGGGGCAGCGAGGACTTCCCCTTCGCCACCAGGGCCGAGTTCGTGGAGGCGATCGAGGACGGCGGCGTCGCGGCGATGGAGGTGCTGGCGCGCGACCTCAAGGCGCTCGGCCTCTATTCGGCGCGGACGCTTTCCTTCGCCGGCGTCGAATACGAGCTGTTCGAGCACGAGCTGACGCCCGAGCAGCACCGCATCTACAATTCCTATGCCGACGCCTTCGCGATCATCCATAACAATCTGGATGCCGCAATGCAGGCCGCCAACGTGACCGGCAGCACCGGCACGCTGAACCGGCAGGCGAAGTCGGCCGCGCGCAGCGCTTTCGAGTCGGCCAAGCAGCGGTTCTTCAACCACCTCCTGACCGGCATGATGACGCCGACGCTGATCCGCTCGATAGAGCGCGATCTTGCCGAGGGTCATTCCTCGGTGATCCAGATCGTCTCGACCGGGGAAGCACTCATGGAGCGCCGCCTCGCCGAGCTGCCGACCGAGGAATGGAACGACGTCCGCGTCGACATCACGCCTCGGGAATATGTGCTCGACTACCTCAAGCACTCCTTCCCGATCCAGCTCTACGAGCCCTATACGGACTCGCAGGGCAAGATGTCGTCGCGGCCGGTCTACCGGGACGGCCAGCCCGTCGAGAGCCGCGAAGCGGTCCTTCGCCGTGACGAGCTGATCGCCAAGCTCGCCAGCCTCGCGCCCGTCCCCGGCGCGCTCGACCAGATCATCCAGCATTTCGGCACGGAAGTCGTGGCCGAGGCCACCGGGCGGTCCCGCCGCATCGTGCGCAAGCGCGGCGAGAACGGCAGGCCCGACCGCCTCGTCGTCGAGACCCGCGCGCCCTCGGCGAACCTCGTCGACGCTCAGGCCTTCATGGACGACGCGAAGCGCGTGCTGATCTTCTCCGAGGCCGGTGGGACCGGCGAGAGCTACCACGCCGATCTCGACGCGAAGAACCAGCGCCTTCGCATGCACTACCTGCTGGAAGCCGGCTTCAAGGCCAAGCCCGCCGTCCAGGGCATCGGCCGCACGCACCGGACGCACCAGAAGCAGCCTCCGTGCTTCCGGCCCGGCGCGATCAACGTCCCGGCGCAGAAGCGCTTCCAGAGCACCATCGCCCGGCATCTCGATTCCCTCGGCGCGATCACGCGCGGCCAGAGGCAGACGGGCGGACAGGGCCTGTTCCGCCCCGAGGACAATCTTGAGAACGCCTATGCACGCGACGCGCTGCGCCAGCTCTACCTGCTGATCGTGGCCGGCAAGATCGAGGGATGCTCGCTCGACCGCTTCGAGTCCTCCACCGGCCTCAAGCTCATGGACTCGACCGGCATCAAGGACGATCTCCCCGGCATCACGACCTTCCTGAACCGGATGCTGGCGCTCAGGATCGAGTTGCAGGGCATCCTCTTCACGGCGTTCGAGCGGCTGCTGAACGCCCGCATCGAGGGCGCGATCGCCGCCGGCACCTACGACATGGCGCTGGAAACGCTGCGCGCCGAGAGCTTCGTCGTCACCGACCGGAAGACGATCTACACCCATCCGGGCACCGGCGCGGAAACGCGGCTCCTCACCATCGCCGAGCGCAGGCGCAACCAGCCGGTCACGCTCGATGACGCGCTCGGCGAACTCCGCGATCCGCGCGCCCGGCTCCTGATCAACGAGCGCTCGCGCCGCGTCGCCGTCCAAATTCCGGCGACGAGCGTCATGCTCGACGACGGCCAGATCGAGCGGCGCATCCGCCTCATCCGGCCGATGGAGGCGCACAACATGCCGCTCAGGCTGCTGAGCGAGACCCATTGGGTCGAAGCCGACCGCGACGTGTTCGCAGCCGCCTGGGATGCCGAGAGCGCGGACGTGCCAGCGTTCTCGGACGCGACGCTGCACATCGTCAGCGGCATCCTGCTGCCGATCTGGAAGCGGCTGCCGAACGAATCGACGCGCGTCTATCGTCTCCAGACCGACGAGGGCGAGCGCATCATCGGCCGCAGGGTCTCGCCCGCCTGGGCTTCGACCGCGACCGAGACCGGCTCCTCGTCGCTCACGCCGGAGGCCGCCTTCGCCGCGCTGGTCGACGGCTCGACCATGCTCGACCTCGCCGAGGGCCTCCAGCTTCGCCGGGTCCGCGTCATGGGCGGCTATCGCATCGAGCTGTCGGGCTTCACCGACACGATGCGCGAGCGCCTGACCGCCTACGGTCTCTTCCACGAGATCATCTCCTACAAGCTCAGGATGTTCGTGCCGACCGACGCCGGGGGCGTCGAGGTCGTGACGAGGATTCTCGACCGTTGGCCGGTCGAGCGCATCTCCGAGCGGGAGGCTGCGTGATGGCCCGTCTCGACGCCTCGGAACTCTCGATCCGTCTCGGCCGGCAGGCCGAGGTGGTCTGCCGCCATTATCTGTCGTCGGGCAAACGTGACGGGCGCTACTGGCGCGTCGGCGACGTGCAGAACAGCCCCGGCGGATCGATGTATGTCCGCCTTTCCGGTCCGGAGACCGGCAAGGGCGCGGCCGGTCGCTGGACCGACGCGGCGACGGGCGAGCATGGCGATCTCCTCGACGTCATCCGCGAAACGCTCGGCCTGGTCGACTTCGGGGACGTCGCCAAGGAAGCGCGGCGGTTCCTCGCGCTTCCCCATCCCGCGCCGAAGAAGACGCCGACCGGCAGGACCTCCGGCATCGCGATCGGTTCGCCCGAAGCGTCGCGTCGCCTCTTCGGGATGTCGCAGCCGATCGGCGGCACGCTTGCGGAAGTCTACCTCAACGGACGGGCGATCGCGCCCGTCATCGGCCTCACCGCGCTGCGCTACCATCCGATGTGCTACTACCGGCCGGACGAGCATTCGCCCACCGAGATATGGCCGGCGATGGTCGCATCCATCACCGACCTCGACGGCAGGCAGACCGGCGCGCATCGCACCTGGCTCGCCCCGGACGGCTCCGGCAAGGCTCCGATCGATACACCGCGCCGGGCGATGGGAGACCTTCTCGGGCACGGCGTCCGCTTCGGCGTCGCCGGCGAGGTGCTCGCCGCGGGCGAAGGCATCGAGACCGTGCTGTCGCCCCGCATGGTCCTGCCCCGCATGCCGATGCTGGCGGCGACCTCGGCGGCTCACCTCGCCGCCATCCTGTTCCCGGCGACCTTGCGCAGGCTCTATGTGCTCAGGGATCTCGACCCGGCCGGTGACGCGGCGAGAGACGGCCTGGTCGCCAGAGCGTCGAGCGTCGGGATCGAGGTGGTTTCGGTGTCCCCGAAGCGCGAGGACTTCAACGAGGATCTGCGACTGGGCGGCGTCGATGCCCTTCGGGCGGCCCTGACGGAACAGCTTCGCCCCGAGGACGTCAGCCGGTTCATGGAGGCATGACGGGATCGGCGGGCGACGAGGCGCGGGAGGCGTCTCCACCTGCCGTCATCGCTCACCACCGCAAGCACCCTTCGATGTCGTGGAGAGAGGCGCCCACGGCCTTCTGAGAGGGCGATCGGCCCACAAACGGGACGGCCGGGCAATGGCGCGGCGCGGTCGGCTATTTTCCGCCGGCGGGACGAGCCCGCCTTTGCATCGCGAAGCAAAATGGCCGGCTTGGCCATCAAGGCCCTCGCGAGAGGGCGAGGGCTGCCAGGCCGTCCCGCCCGTGGGCTTCGACGCCTGCGAAGGCCGCGATGGGCGCGGTCTCCAGACGAAGGATGCTCCCGATGATGAACGAAGACGATACCGCAGGTTTCGAGCCGGTCCACGCCTCGTCCCCCACCGATCATGTCCTCCATGAACTCCAGCTCTACGGCTGGCGCCCCTTCGAGGACGAACCCGATCCGAGGCCGCTTCCCGAGGGCAACGCCGTCGCCGCAGCCGTCGCAGACATCTTCGACGCCCTCGTCGCCACGCTCGGCGACACGCGCCTCGAACCCGACCTCGACGAATTGCTCTGGGGGACCGTCAATCTCTTCCACCGCGCCATCGGCCGGGTGGAGCGCGAGCTTGACGACAACGAGCGGGCGCAGCGCCGCCTCCAGAGCGAACAGGACGGCAGCGAGGTTCGCTCCGTCGAGCTGGAGCGCCGCACGGCCGAGGGCCAGACCATGATCGAGCGGCGCAACAGCATGGAACTCTTCCGCGATGTCGCCGCGGAGGCGTTCGAGCACCACACCGGCAGCGCCTGGCGGCCGCGCACCGGCTCGAAGGTCAGCCATCGCAACCTGACCGCCGCGATGATCGACTCCAGAGACTTCCTCGCAGCGCGGGTCCGGGCCGAGACCGAGGTGATGCTACCCGCCGGTCCGAAGGTCGCCGTCTCGGGCGGGACGGACTTCAACGATCACCGCCTGATCTGGGCGAAGCTCGACCAGTCCCTGGAGAAGCACTCCGATATGGTCCTCATCCACGGCGCGGCGAAGACGGGCGCCGAGAAGATCGCCGCCGATTGGGCCGCCAACCGCAAGGTGCCGCAGGTCGCCTTCGAGCCGAACTTCAAGAAGTATTCGGCGAAGCAGGCGCCCTTCAAGCGCAACGATGCGATGCTGGAGGTCCTGCCGATCGGCGTCCTCGTCTTCGGCGGCGGCGGGATTCAGTCGAACCTCTACGACAAGGCCCGCGAACTTGGCATCCCGGCCCTGAAGTACGACGGCGGCGCGTAAGCGCCGCCTCTTCCTCATTCCATCGGCGGAGCTTCGCTCCGCTTTACTTGACGCGAGGCAGGCTCATGCGGTCAAATACATCATCCTTGCAGCACCGGCGAAGAAGCATAGTCGCAGGCGGAGCGTAACCATCGGCAGCCTGTCGTGATCCCTGAACCGTTTGTTTGGAGGCATCCATGACGCTGATCCTGCTCGCCATCTCGCTGTCGATCGCGCTGTGCGTGATCGCGTTCAAGTTCGCGATCTACGCGCTGCCCTTCTGGATGGGCTTGAGCGCTTTCC
This sequence comes from Polymorphum gilvum SL003B-26A1, assembly GCF_000192745.1. Taxonomy (NCBI): domain Bacteria; kingdom Pseudomonadati; phylum Pseudomonadota; class Alphaproteobacteria; order Rhodobacterales; family Paracoccaceae; genus Polymorphum; species Polymorphum gilvum. The sequence continues at coordinate 301,826 of NC_015259.1, read as the reverse complement.
GCTTCGTCTACGCCATGGAGGCCGGCCTTTTCCTTTCCGGCCTTGCTGCCGCGGCTGCCGCGCTCCTGTCGATCGGGCTCGTGATCGCCGTGCTCGCCATCGCGAAGAATCCGATCCTGCGCCTTGCCGCGCTCGGCGTCTTCGCGGTTCCGGCTGTGATCGCGGGCTATGCGCTCGTCCACGGCGTCACGCATGACGTCATCGAGTCGGCGGTCGCGCTCAACCTGCTCTGCGGCGCGAGCGGCCTGATCGTCGGCATCGCCGCGATGGTCAATCTCAACGCTGTCGGCGAGACGGTGCTGTCGGCCTGACCACCTGCGGGCCGCGATCGCCGGCTCCCCGAAAGAACACGCGGCGGCGTGCGCCGCTGGAGCTTCGGCCGCCCGCTCAGAAGGGAATGTCGTCGTCGTAATGGGGCGCTTGCGGTCAGCATTCTTCGTCTGCCTCGCCCGGCTCAGGAAATCGGGTGTAGGGACGAAGATCGCGACGCCGAGACGATTGTTACCCGCTGGCGGCGTCCACTCCCTATTGCGGACGCACCCGCGCGAACCTTCATTCTCCTGACATCGGCAATCCACCCGGATCGGCCTTCCGCCCTCGAAGCGGATGACGGGCCATTCGGCATCGTTGACAAGAGAGCCGCCTCACGACGTCCCGGCAAGCCTGTCCGGGTGCGTGGAACAGGTGGCCGTGAAGGAGGAGTGACGCGGGCGGCGGTCTGCATTGGCGCGGTTGGGGTCGCTGGCGGGATGTTGCCGCGAATGCCGAAGGTCCTGCTGTGCGTCCCCGTTCGACGCTTCTCAGAAAAACCAATCCCTCCGACTGACTGATCCCCTAAGTCCGTTCGGTTTCCGGCCGCAACCCACGCGGCTCCGGACCGTGTTGCCGCGCAAGCGCGGCTGCCCGCCCCACTCCGGGCCTAATGGGCGAGCTGCCAGCGAGCAGGCAGTTGCAGGCGTCTCCCGCCGGCCTTGGCCGGGTCTCGTCGGAGGGATGGTCCCTCCGAGGAAGCAACGGAGACTTACAATGCAGAACATCGTCATTCTCGCCGGCAACCTTGGCCTGGACCCCGAGAGCCGCACCACCCAGGGCGGCACCCGCATCACCCACTTCACGCTGGCCACCTCGCGCCCCCGATACAAGGACGGCAAGGTTGTCCGGGACGAGAAGGGCCGCCGGGTCAACGACACCGAATGGCACCGGATCACCGCCTTCAACGGCCTCGGCAAGACGATCCAGCAGTATTGCGAGGTGGGCATGAAGGTTCTGGTTCGCGGCCGCATCCACTACACGAAGTGGAAGGACCAGCAGGGGGTCGATCGCTACGGGTGCGAGATCATCGCCGAGACCGTCGATTTCCTGAGCCGGGCGAAGCAGACCGAAAACGACGACGCCGGCCAGTCGGATTACGACGACGATATCCCGTTCTGAGCGGGCGGTCGAAAGGCCCGGCGGCGCAAGCCGCCGGGTTCTTCCATGTTCGCGGCGGATCTCGGCCCGAAGACAATTGTCGGCCTGGACCGCACGCGCTCGGCGCGGCGGTCCATCTTCTTCGTCGGAGCATCGGGTTGTCCCAGAAAGCGGGTCCCACTTTCTGGCCCGATGCTCCTGTGATGAAAGGGGGGCAGGGCCGCCCCTCTCAATCTCACCCCATGAAGGCGGGGCGCGGCCCCTCCTTCAAACATCCTCCCTCCTTCAAACATCCTCCCATGGAAGGGGGTGTCACACCCCCCTTCCAAACCTTCCCCATCTCTATTCGGACACGGCGTCTGGTCGACGCCGTGGCTACTCCTCTCTCTCTGACTGCGCATTGTACGCCAGCCCAT
>NC_015258.1 GCF_000192745.1 Polymorphum gilvum SL003B-26A1 | reverse complement strand
GAGGGTCAGGGGATCTACACCGTGGACTTATATCTGAAGGTGCGTCTGGCGGTCTCGGAGGGGATGAGCCGACGTCAGGCAGCGAAGCATTTCAATATCTCACGCGACAGCGTTTCCAAGATGCTGTCGTATTCGACGCCTCCGGGCTATCGCCGTCAGGCCCCGGTGCGTCGGCCGAAGCTGGACGCCTTTGTTTCGACCATTGATCATTGGATGGACGAAGACCTGAAGGTACCGCGCAAGCAGCGCCACACGGCCAAGCGTGTGTTCGACCGGTTGCGGGCTGAGTGCGGGTTCACCGGCGGCTATACGATCATCAAGGACTACATGCGCGAGCGGGAGCAGCGCCGGCAGGAAGTGTTCGTGCCGTTATCGCATCCGCCGGGCCACGCGCAGGCTGACTTTGGCGAGGCTGTGGTTGTCATCGGCGGCGTGGAGCAGAAGGCGCACTTCTTTGTGCTCGACCTGCCGCACAGCGACGCCTGCTATGTGCGGGCCTATCCGGCGGCGGTGTCAGAGGCCTGGATTGATGGCCACGTCCATGCGTTCGCCTTCTTCGGGGCGGTGCCACAATCGATCGTCTATGACAACGACCGCTGCCTGGTGTCGAAGATCCTGGCCGATGGCACGCGCAAGCGGACAGTGCTGTTCAGCGGCTTCCTGTCCCACTACCTGATCCGGGATCGCTATGGCCGCCCCGGCAAGGGTAATGACAAGGGAAGCGTCGAAGGCCTCGTCGGCTATGCCCGTCGCAACTTCATGGTGCCGATCCCGCGCTTTGCGACGTGGGATGAGTTCAACGCCTGGCTGGAAGAGCAATGCCGCAAGCGCCAGCGCGACAGGCTGCGCGGCGAGAGCGAGACGATCGCAGAACGGCTGCAGCGCGATCTTGCGGCGATGCGGCCGCTGCCAGCTTCGCCTTTTGAGGCCTGCGATCAGGCCAGCGGTCGGGTCTCTTCCCAGGCGCTGGTGCGCTACAGGACCAACGACTACTCCGTCCCGGTCGCCTTCGGCCATCAGGATGTATGGATCCGGGGCTATGTCGACGAGGTGGTGATCGGCTGCCGTGGCGAGATCATCGCTCGTCATCCTCGAAGCTGGGAACGGGAAGACGTTGTGTTCGACCCGCTGCATTACCTGCCGCTGATCGAACAGAAGATCAACGCGCTGGATCAGGCCGCTCCTCTTCAGGGCTGGGATCTGCCCGAGGCGTTCGCCACGCTGCGCCGCCTGATGGAAGCGCGCATGGCAAAGCATGGCCGGCGCGAGTATGTGCAGGTGCTGCGGCTGCTGGAAAGCTTCGAGCTTGCCGATCTGCATGTGGCGGTGAAGCAGGCCCTCCAGATCGGGGCCATCGGCTTCGATGCCGTCAAGCATCTTCTCCTGTGCCAGGTGGAGCGGCGGCCGCCGAGACTGGACCTGTCCATCTACCCGTACCTGCCAAGAGCCACCGTCGAGAAGACATCGGCAAAGGCCTATATGCGGCTTCTGTCGACGCATGCGGGAGATGCCGCATGAGCACCCAAGCGTCAGACAATCCCCCTGCGATCCTGCTCTCCCACACGCTCAAGACCCTCAAGCTGCCGACCTTCCAGCGCGAGTATCAGAAGCTGGCCCGGCTCTGCGCCACACAGGGCGTGGACCATGTCGGATACCTCACTCGGCTTGCTGAGCAGGAGATGATCGAACGGGATCGCCGCAAGGTCGAACGCCGCATCAAGGCGGCGAGGTTCCCGGTCGTCAAAAGCCTCGACAGCTTCGACTTCGCCGCTATCCCGAAGCTCAACAAGATGCAGGTGCTGGAGCTGGCCCGCTGCGAATGGGTCGAGCGGCGCGAGAACGTCATCGCGCTTGGCCCCAGCGGCACGGGCAAGACCCATGTGGCGCTCGGTCTCGGTCTGGCCGCCTGCCAGAAGGGCTTGTCCGTCGGCTTCACGACCGCCGCTGCCCTGGTCAGCGAGATGATGGAGGCGCGCGACGAGCGACGTCTGCTGCGTTTCCAGAAGCAGATGGCAGCCTACAAGCTCCTGATCATCGACGAACTGGGCTTCGTGCCATTGTCAAAGACCGGGGCGGAATTGCTGTTCGAGCTGATCGCGCAACGCTACGAACGCGGTGCCACCCTGATCACCAGCAATCTGCCATTCGACGAATGGACCGAGACGCTGGGATCGGAACGGCTGACCGGCGCACTGCTCGACCGGCTGACCCACCACGTCAACATCCTCGAGATGAACGGCGACAGCTATCGTCTCGCTCAAAGCCGCGCCCGAAGGGCAGGCTGAAGCCCCTCAAAAAGTCGCCAACGCCGCACGCGGGAAACTCTGGTCGGGCTACGCCCTCCCGACGTTCCCCGCGTGCGGCGTCAGGTGGCCTACTTTTACGCCGCCCAATGGACGACTTTTGCTCCGCCGTTGACACGCCCGCGGGAAGCGTCCGTCTAGCTCGGCATCATAGTCGTAGTCGAGCAGATCGCGTTCGGATGGGTCGCCGCTGCCCCAGTCAAGTCGGACACTTGCCCCTTCGAGTAGATCCCCTGCTCGGAGAAGGAAGGAGGCAGGGCTGAGATGTTCAGAAGCCGCATCGCAACCTGCGGCAATCGCGTCGGCGAGAGCCGTCTTTCCTGAACCCCGCGCGCCGATGATAGCGACGAGCCCAGGGTTGAGCTCGACGACGGGTGTTGCCGCCCAGTCGGCATTTTGGATCGTGACGCAAGAAATCACCTGCGAGGGCGTGGCGCGGGTCGGAGGTGCGGCGCCGACAAATGCCCGTCCGGCAGGATCGATGACCGCCTGACGCAGCGAGTCGAAGTGAGCACCCCCCTTTACCCAGGAATAGCGATCGCCGTCGGGAGCCCCGACTTTTGCTGTCTCATGGGCATCGCTTCCGTGCAGACAGGGTTTGAGTGCTCCATACCGGGAGCGGATATCGTCCGGCGTGGCGCTGCTCTTACGGCCTAACCAGAAATCCCGTTGACTGATGCTGCTGGCGAATATGATGTGAGCGAACCGCTCAACCTCCTGTCGCTGCGCCCCTTCAGCTTCGCCCCGCATGCCGGACGTGCCATCATGCTCGCTCCCGGCAACTGCTATGAGAACATTGGCTTGGGCCCAATCGATCGCGCGATAGAGCTCCACCAACTGTTCAAAGCTCACCTTAAACTGCGTCGCGCCACGTGCGAGTGCAGCTCGTCCAGAGAGACCGGGATCGATCCTCGAGCCGAGGCGCGTGAGCTCGTCTGGCGTGCATGCGAACCGATCCCCAGAATACTCGAACGTCAATTGCGCGAGGAAGCGCTGTGTAGCCCCTACATGATCAGGATCCTGCGGATTGACGAGAAGATGGCAGTTCACCCAGTTGCCCTTGACGGTCCCAAAGGCAAGTCGCAGCTCCACATTCGGAAAGACAAGGTCGACGCCAGGAAGGCGACCGTCGCGGTGTTTCGCATCACGGACGCGCTCATAAGTGTCGAGCAAATAGTAATCGGTGACGCCTAGCGCGCGGATGACGGGCGCCGCCATTTCAATCCTGGTGAGATATTGCTCCCAGCTGTCGGTGGCATTGAACTGATCGTTCAGTACGGTACCCGGTGCATGAATATGAGGCTCCCATCGGAGCCAGCGTGATCCGGAACTACCCACATTCCCCCCAATCATGTGTTTTTATGCCGTCGAGTTCCGCCTCGTGACTATGTCAATGTCGCAAACCAAGAGCTCGCAGCCACGCGTCGACCTGCCCGAAGGCATCCTGCTGCCATTGCTCGGGTGTGCGACCATCAAGGATATCCGTCTCAGCAACGAATTTTCGGACGCTCGTCGGCCCATATCCTTCGGGCGCGTCGAACTTCTCCGCAATATATTGATAGCCTTGTGAGCCGCTCTCATGCTCGAGTAGCGGTTTGCACGCTGCGGCCAGGGCTTCGATCCCATCAGGATAATTTCGAATACAATAATAGATGTCGTAGGCGTCCTTCTGCTTGTGACGGCCGTTGAGGGCATAGCCCTTCATCGCAAGCAAGGCAGGGATCGAGCATACGGCTACCTCGACGCGGTTGGTGCCGCCTTCCGGCATATCTCCGGATATCGCGACGAGTTGGTAGAAGCGAAGAGCAAGGTCCGCTCCGTCAGCGCGCTGAACAGCAAAATCGCTCAAGATCGGCGGGCTATTCTTCACGATCTCCGCGTGACGGGGCATGAGGAAATCGACGACGATGTCGATGGGCGCCCCGCCATCGTTTACCGGCACCTGACGGACAAGCTGAAAGCGCCGAAGTTCCTCCCTCTGCTTGTACCCATTGCCCAAGAGAGCCTCGACCAAGTTCACATACTCGCCATCGCCGAGGGCTTCCGCGTCGAGGCCGAGATCGACATCAAGTGTCCCCACATGGGGCATGTCCTCATTGTCGAGCAGCAGCCAGGGAACCGCACCACCAATCACCGCGAACTTCCCTTTGAAGCTGCCGAGGATCTGTCCGATTTCGACAAGGACACCCTTCACGGCCTTCGTTGTGCGGTCCTCATAATCCGCTGCGGACTGAGGCTCGGGCGGCACTATTTTCGCCATGAAAGGAGTTCCTTTCTGAGATGTTCAGCAGCTTCCGCTCCGCGTTCGCCCGCGATGGAAAGATCAAGATAGGTTTGGACGGGACTCGTGCAGATTACATTCGGGGCAGGCTCGACGATATCGTTGAAGAGGCCACGGTCTTTAAGCACCGTAACCACAACGTTCGCTCCCGACGCCGCGGGGGAAAGTTTCAGGGCATCGCGCAGACGGTTGAGCCCGGCCGCATCCGCGTAAAAATGTTGTGTGGCAACGCGGCCATAAGGGGCCAGCCAGTGCGCCGCCGAAAACGAGGCGAACGCAGCGTGGGGATAGCCTTCCTGTGCACCAAGTGCGCCTCGCGCAGAGGCCTCCAAGGATTGGCCATGGAGCGTCGTGTAAAAACTCATGCGCTCGCCTGCCGGCGCTTCATAGGCTTCGCGCCAAGAGTCAAGGAGTCCATCGGGCTGAGAAAGCCGCAAGCCATCTTCCGTAACCTCGGCCCATTCGCGGTCGACCAACTCGCTCCGAACATTACTGACGTGGCCAAGGCTGACATCGGAGGCCTGGGCGAGGTCTGCGACTCGCCATGGTCGAATAGGATCGCGAAGAAGAACCCGAAGAACCTGCGCCGACTTTGGTTTGAATATTGATTTCAGACTGCGGTGGACCGCGGGTGGCTTCGCGTCGACCTGCCGCTCGATGAAGACGCTTTCGAACGCGATCCGCGCGTTCCCCACGAAATCGATAAATCCAACATTGAACTCCCGACATAGCGCTTGCGCATCCGGCGATAGATATGGCGCGATGAAGATCGGTGTTGCCGGTGGATCGAAATGATCCGCGGCTTTGTGGAGCTGAAGGAGGGCCGCACGCACATGCCGCGGCTGGCCCGCTGGCTTGACCTCGCAAACCAGGAAATGGTGATGCCCATCTATGTTGAGTTCTACCAGAATATCGACGCCGGAGCGTGGTGACGTCAGCTCCACTTTGTTTATCCGTAAGACGGGCACACTCTGCAGCAGCCCCTCAACAACCTTCGCTGCTTGGCTTTCGAGTTCATTCAATGAGTCGTCGGTTTTCAACATTTGCTGAAAATGGCGCCTTCGGTGAACCCAGTCAAGCGAATTTCAGTGGACGAGGGTTTTCAACAAGCGCTGAATAACCCTGCTAGAGTGAAACGCATTGCATGGTCGGGCCACCTGGTGGCAAGGGAGCAAGGTCGTGCGGGTCTAGAGAACGCCCCACGCTCGGCATCTACCCCTGCCCGTCATCTCGCGAGCACCAAGCTCGCCAATTAAATTCAGAGCGCCGCGGGGCGTCACCCCGGCCGCCTTTGCGATCATGGACGCCGACACGATCGGGCGCGACAGGATCAGATCGATCACCGCCGGAAGGCTGCTCGACGAGCGACGGCCGCGCATCCTCCGCTCCATCTGATCCCGCGCCTGGTTGAGCCGGACGATCTCCTTCATGCCAGCCTCCGCCGCGATCGACATCGCCTCAAGGAAAGCGAGCAACCGCGTCGTTCGCTCTCTCGCGCGACGTCGCTCTCGAGGAACAGCTTTCAGCCCGACATTGTATGCCAGCAGATGCGAGATGATCTTGCCGCTCGACCGGAGATAGGCGACGACGAGCTGGCCACCGAGCCAGTGCTGGCGTTGCACCGGCTCCAAGGATTCCCAGGCGTCGTACAACAGCACGGCCGCAAGTGCGGGTGGCAGTGTTTCTGCACACTTCAGGACCGAACGCCATTGTGACAGCCGTTCCGCCTCATCCCAGTCTGGGTCGCGGATAACCAGGTCGCCGACGGCGAGTGAGGGGCGCGCTGCGGATGTCGGCGCAGAGCCGTCGCTCAACGCGTCGAGGACTCGCTGCGAGCGACTGATGATCGCATCAATATCAGCGAACTCGCGGGCAAGCACACCATCCTCATCATCGTCGAGATCGACGCTCCCCTCCCCTGCTCGCCCGGCCAGCGCGAACTCTTGCTGCCGCTCCGCGCCGAGAACCGCTCCTGTCAGTGCAGCCACGCCGCCCTCGCTGACCGCCCAGGCGGGATCGGCACCGAAGATCCGACGCCGAGCACGGAGGATCGTGTGCCCGATGGTCAGCTCATGGGTGGGCGCCCGGATATCCATTTGGGCATCGTGGAGCACGAGGTCCTCGACATGGACGAGTTCGCCCGCCACCCACATACTGGCAGCCGCATCAAAGAAATGTCCCCGCTCGACAAAACCATCGCCGACGGCGCTGCGGCGTATAACCTCGTCGAGTCGGGCAAGTCGATCTTCGGCCCGTGCAATGGCTGGAAGAAGCGTCTCCAGAGGCAATTTCTCGATTTCGTAAGCCATTGTAATAAAATGCCAGCCAATCCGATACGGAAGCTATCATGTCCTTCGCTTCCGTCACATAGGTAGTTTTTCCCGCGCGCGTACTTAGTAAAGGCGGCTAGGCCTTCCGGATTGAACAGAGGTATGACCACCGCGCCTCAGGTCGACGAGAATGGCCATTTTTCAATGGTTTTCGACATTCAGCGCCCCGGCAAATGGCAACAAGAGACGTTTACAAACGATCGGTTATCCGTATCTTCTGCATTTGGAAAACCTCTCGATGATGACCTCTGTGGCGCTTCAAAATGGCTCGTGACGCTCAAAATCGCTCTTCCCGTCGACCTCAGGGACGACTGATCGGCTATGCGCGCGTCTCGACGGACGAACAGGCGACCGAGGCTCAAGAGATCGAGCTCCGCTCGGCCGGCTGCGACGTCATCGTTCAGGAACACGGATCCGGCGCGGCGCGCGCCCGTCCAGCCCTGTCCAAGGTGCTTGGAGAGATCAACGCCGGTGACACACTCATAGTCGTGCGGCTCGATCGTCTGGCGCGATCCGTTAGCCATCTGCTCGAGGTCATCGAGGATCTGACTGCCAAGAACGCGCATTTTCGGTCGCTTCGCGATCCAATCGACACGTCGACGCCGCAGGGAATGTTTTCGCTCCAGGTGCTCGGCGCCGTGGCGCAGCTCGAACGCGCGCTGATCTCTGAACGAACGAAGGCAGGCATCAAGGCGGCCAAATCCAAGGGAAAGCTGCCCGGTAATCCCGGCATCCGGGAACGGCGTCCCGAGGCGCTGGCTAAGATGACCGCGGCACAAAGAGCAGCTTACGGAGAACGCGTACAGGCAACGGCCAATCAATGGCTTCCGACCGTTCGGCGCATGCGGCCGGATCACACCTGGGACGACATCGCCCGCGTATTGAACCAACGCGACCTCGACTGGACGCCGGAGCGTCTTCGCCGCGCCGTGAAATGGATGGTCGCGGAGCGGATGGCCGATGCGGCATTGCTTCGCAAATCCCCTCCCCGGCTGCCCGAGGATCGGTTGATGACGCTGGTCGCCGGTATCCATTCGTCGAACCCGAACCTGACGCTTCGCGAAATCGCGACCCAACTCGAACGGCTGCACGAGCGCACTCCACGCGGTGGGTCCAAATGGTCGCCCTCGTCTGTGAAGAACCTCATCGACCGTGCCCGCCGATCGGGATTGATCGCCAGTCCCAGCGACACAGCCGCTCCTCTCGCCGGATAGCATCGCGACAGTCATCGCGATTTCGGCCGCTGCAGGCTCTTCAGCAGCGAATCCGAGACCTGCAGGCGATCTCCAGCTTCAGCCCCACCATCCGATTGAGCACCATCCTGGAAATCAACGGACCTCTGCGCGTCGAGCTTTGCTCGGAGCAATGCCATGACCATCGGCCACGTCGAGAACTGCCCCTCCTTGGCTCGATCCGTCAGGCTGCGCAGATAACCGCCGGCGTTGTTAATCTGGCTGGCCTTTTGGTAGATCGCGGCAAGCGTAATCGCCGCATGCTGCTCGCCCATGGCTTCGCGGGCTTCCCGCCAAGCGCTCGGGCTGATTCCCAGCATTGGCCGGGCGAGCTCCGCCGTCGCCAGTAAGTCGCGCCAGTGCCGGATTGCCCCTCCCTGCGCCAGTTCCCGAATTTGCGGGCAGGCATCCAACACGATCCCCAATGATAGCTCCCGTTTCGGCAAGCTCCGCAGGTTGTCGGTTTCCGCAACGCTGCCGCTCGCTTCTTTTCTTTCTCCTAAGCCGTATTCAGATTCAAAATTAGAGTCTGGTTTTGAATTCTGTATGTGACGGCCAAAATGGGACTCATTGGCGTCCGGAATCTTTGTTTTTGCAAATGATTCCAATACGTCACGTATATCGACGCAAAGTTCGTGAAGTTCTTGGGCAATGCACTCTACAAGCTCGCGGGGAGCCGAACGTGGAAGCCTGGCAATGATCGCCTGGTAGGTCTGCGTGATCCTGCCCCAGTTCCCAGGAACGTTCTCCTCGATGCCGGTTTCGATCATCTTGACGATATCGCGCCGGAGCAACGTAAGACGCTCCTTCGCAACGCGAAACGCCTTTTTCTCAGCCTGTAGCGCTTCAACCAGATCTCGAAACTCGTCTGCGCGCGCCACGATTGGTGACAAGTCGAAGCCGTAGGCCTGTTCGATTTCCCCTCCCCTGCCCTTGCGAGCGAAGCGTTTGCCGTTGGGGCTGTCTCGGCGGATGATGAGGCCGCAGTCCACGAGCACCGCAATATGCCGTCTGAGGGTCGTCGCCGGCATGCCATTTGCGCGCGCAGCGAGCTGCTCGTTGGACGGCCAGACGACAAGTTCTGCGTCGCCGCTCAAGGATGTCTCCGGGTGAAACGACAGCAATGCGTTGAGAATTGAGAGTGACCGATCCGTAGCACCGATCAGTTCCCGTGCTTCGCGGATATGCTGAAAGACCTGCCACTTGTGGGCGGCAGCTTCAGGTGAGACAGCCTTTGCAGTCATTTGACTTGCGATATGGCCGAGCGTCATCGCCCGCCGCCCGAAGGGCGTCGTCGAGATATGCGTCTGCATTTCCTTTTACCTTTTGTTAGGCAAAAGAAATCTGCCCGCCGAAAGGGCGTTGAGCCTCAGAAGACTCTTGACGGTGATTCTCGGAAATGCGATTCTCTTAGTTGCGACACTACAGAGAAGGGCTTCCGGAATTTGTTTCGGTGGCCTTTTTCTTTTGCGGTTCGTGGTTTTTCATCTCTACCGAGCGCGGCTCGGAATTGATGCAAATGTCACCCTCGGTCGGCTTTCTCTCCTTCATTCGTTTCAAGAAATTGGACATACAAACGATCCAACTGGTCCGCGACATACTCTCCGAAAGATGGCACCAGTTTCTCGTCGAAAATTAATGCTGTCTTCCCGGTCTCTAGCTGGATGCGCGCCGCCTTTTTCCCCTTCGGCGTGCTCCAGTTTTTTACTTTCCTGGAAGGCTTGGCCGACCGCTTCGATGCAACATCGAAGATGAGAGCGAAACGAGCGTCGCTATCCGCGGCCAAGAACCGTTCAGACCCCAGAATCGCCTCAACAGCGTCCATGACCTTTGGTTTCCCGAGGCTTTCAGCAAGCGCTGCCCAGCGCGATCTACCCGCTTTCGCGGCCGGGCCAATCTGGATAGCAAGCTTCTCTGGAATGCTCCGCGCGACGGCGATATAGCGGCTTAGGTCAGACTTGTCGGTCGATAGGGCAGCAGTAATGGTTGCGCGATCAAAACCCGCATCCTCGAGCCGGAGCGCAAAGAGCGCCTTCTCAATGAATGAAAGGTCGGCGCGATCAAGATTCTCTCGTCCTTGAGCCACCACTAGCTCACGATCGGTCAGACTTCGGACAATCGCCGACACCTCTCGACCCAGATCTATGGCAGCCCGTAGCCGCCGACGTCCGTATGCAATTTGATACCGGCCAGTCTTTTCCGGATGAGGTCGAACGAGGATCGGAACTTGCTGTCCGTTTTCAGCGATGCTTGCCTTGAGCTGATCGAATTTTGGGTCAATAGCGGTCGGCAATCGATCGGCAATCGTCGATCCTTCAATCATCGACGGATCCAAGGAAACGACCGCCTCGCCCGAAGCCAACTGATCCTGAAGTCGAGCTGCGGTTTTCGCTCCCTCCGCCATCTCTTGCAGTGACGAGCCCATCGCGGAGATTGCGCCAGTGCGCACACGGGCAGCTGACTTGTCCGTTGCAGCTTTTTCGCTCACAACCGGCTTCTTGAGGAACAATGAGTCGATTGCGTCCTTACGGCTCATGGCGTTGATCTCCGCAAGCTAGTTTCGAAGCACCGCATCCGGCGGAAGGCGGCCTGTTGGGAGCTCCCAACAAGCTGCGGCTAAAGCAGCTTGGGCGGCGGCTTCCCCCAACCTTTTGGGTCAAAATTGTTGGATACGACCCCTGCAACGAAAACAGAAATCGGCTCTGGTGGAGTCTGTTGGGAGCTCCCAACAGTATGTAGGGATCCTGCAATACTCCAATCATGAGCGTCCCCAGGCAGCCTTGATCAATCCTTCGATTTCGGCGTTCACCGCGTCCAAAGCTTCCATCGCCCGGTCGTATGTCGAACGAGTCAAATTCTCTCGCCCGATTTCATAGAGCGTCTGTTTCGTAAGGCCGGCGTCGGAAACCGCCGCAGACTTCACCATCGGATTAGTCAGGACGTGATCATCGAACATGTTCCTCAGCAGCGCCGCGACCTTCGTCTGCGGGGCATCCTGGGGTTCGAACCGGGTCAGCAGATAGCGGATGAAATCATATTGTAGATTCCCTCCGGCCTCCTTCACGACACCGAGAAGATCGCGAGTCATAAGCAGAAACTGACTCATGGACGCGATATCGAGCATCTGCGGGTGCACCGTAATGACCATTGATGTCGCGGCGCACAGACCACTGAGTGTCAGGAAACCGAGCTGGGGAGGGCAGTCGATGACAACGACGTCATAGTCGTCGGCGACTTCGTCAAATGCTTGGGCGACACGCGTGAAGAAAAGCCCATCTCTCGAACCACGGTCAGTCAAGGCCTTTGGGGTTGTGTGCTCGAACTCCATAAGCTCGAGGTTTCCCGGGACGAGATGCAGGCCATCGAAGTACGTTGAGCGGATCACCTCTTTGAGCGGCCGCCTAGCGTCGTCGTACCGGATTGCCGCGTACAGTGTCTCGTTGGCACCTACATCCGTCTCCGGGAGAACGCCGAGGAGTGCCGATAGGCTGGCCTGCGGATCGAGGTCTACAGCAAGTACCCTGTAGCCCTGCAATGCAAGATACTGAGCAAGATGGGCTGACGTTGTTGTCTTGCCGGAGCCGCCTTTAAAATTGGTCACCGCAATGACCTGCAAGTGTTCCGAGCCGCGCCGATGGGGCACAAACTCGATACTCTCGCGTCCGCGGGCAGAGCCTGCCAGCATATGCCGGATTTCGTTAATCTGACCGAGTGTGTAGAAGCGCCTTCCGTTGCTGGCGAGTTCGGGTTGAGGACCTTCACCCGCCAGAGTCATCTTTCGAAGGGTCGAATCAGATATTTTCATTAGGCGCGCCGCTTCACCCGACGTGAATTTGCGCAAACTCTTGTGCGACGTCGGAGGGAACAGGGCTTCGCTCATAGCCTGGAGCTGAGAGCTCAGCTGTTCAGCGTGATCACCAATAGTGACATCTACCGAGGGACGATCATTTCGGGATATGGCAACAGCTTTGCTCACGGTGGAATCTCTTGTCACGGTTAATCGGCATGTAATGCCATTTTTCCGTGACGATTACTGAATGCGTGTTTGGTTGCAAGGCGTTTTTGGTTAACGAAAGGTTAACGCGCTTTTGCCCCATTTAAGCTGAAAGCGGATTCATCAATCATTATCTTGTAGTTAGCCTACCTCCCATTGTTTGCAGGGGGTTGTAGGAAATGCAGATTTGCACCTCTTATCAACATTTCAGACTCCGGCTTCGGCCCGATTTTCGACAGCTATACCGCCGATTCGGCAGAATCACCGGATGCAAATCTGCACATAGCCACACGCAGCACGAGATGATTTCCCTTCGCCTGACCAGTTCATGCGGAGATCACAATGCAGATTCTGAGCGTATCGACCGACCACTACGCAAGTAACCGCAACCACCTGAACCAGATGCACCGTCTTCGGGCCGCGGTGTTTGGCAGCCGCCTGGAATGGGATGTCACCATCACCGAACAGGGAGAGCGGGATCAGTACGATGATCTCTTGCCGACCTACATCCTTGCGATCTCGGCCGAACAGAAGGTCGTCGGCTGCGCGCGGCTGCTTCCCGCGTCTGGCACGACGATGCTCGAGCAAACCTTTCCCCAATTGCTGGAGCGGGGATCGCTCGATGCTCAGCAGGGAATAGTCGAGAGCTCGCGCTTCTGCGTGGACACGTCGCTTCCCGCGGGGAGGGGAGGAAGCCTCCATCAGGTGACGCTTATGATGTTCGCCGGCATCATCGAATGGTCGATGGCCAACGGTTACAGCGAGATCGTCACCGCTACTGATCTCCGCTTCGAGCGCATCCTGAACCGGGCGGGATGGCCGATGAGCCGTCTCGGCGACCCCGTGGCCATCGGCAATACCACAGCCGTCGCGGGCAGCCTGCCGGCCGATCGCTCCAGCTTCGATCGGGTCTGCCCGGCAGGTTATCGCTCGATCATCGAGCATAGTGACGCTGGTCCTTTCAGGAGCGCGGCGTGACCCAGCTGCGTTCCCATCCCCGTCTCGTTCGTAAACTCCAGGACGCCCTCGGCGACCAGCTTTGCGTCGCACTCGACGATGCAACGGTCGTCGAGATCATGCTCAATCCCGACGGAAGGCTGTTCATCGAACGGCTGGGGCATGGCGTTGCCCCGGCCGGTGCGATGAGTGCCGCCACTGCCGAAGTCGTCATCGGCAGCGTCGCTCATGCCCTGCAGTCGGAAGCCGACGATGAGCAACCGATCATTTCCGGCGAACTGCCGATCGGCGGACATCGGTTCGAGGGCCTGCTTCCGCCGGTGGTATCGGCGCCCGCGTTCACGATCCGGAGACGGGCGTCGCGGCTCATCCCGCTCGACGAATACGTCAAGTCGAAAGTGATGACGGAGGCACAGGCCTCGGTTCTGCGCAGCGCGATCGCGTCGCGCATGAACATCGTCATTTCCGGCGGAACCGGGTCCGGCAAGACGACACTCGCCAATGCCGTCATCGCCGAGATCGTCGCGACGGCGCCGGACGATCGCATGGTCATCTTGGAAGACACCGCCGAGATCCAGTGCGCGGCGGAAAACGCCGTGTGCCTGCATACCACCGACACGGTCGATATGGCCCGGCTCCTGAAAAGCACCATGCGTTTGCGACCTGACCGCATCATTGTCGGCGAGGTCCGCGACGGCGCCGCACTGACACTGCTCAAGGCATGGAACACCGGCCATCCGGGGGGCGTCACCACCATCCACTCCAATACGGCGATGTCGGCCTTGCGCCGGCTGGAGCAGCTGACCGCGGAAGCGAGCCAGCAGCCCATGCAGGAAGTGATCGGGGAGGCCGTCGATCTCGTCGTCTCCGTCGAGCGCACGGGCAAGGGAAGGCGGGTCCGTGAGGTAATCCATGTCGAGGGTTTCGGCAATGCCCGCTACCGGACCGAACATTACGCCCAGGTCGATGAGGACAGCCATGTTGCATAAGACAAAGATCACGCTCGCCTGCTTGGGCCTCGCCGCTATCGCTCTCGCCCTGGCGGAACCGGCACTGGCTTCCTCGGGTGGTGGCGGCCTTCCATGGGAGTCGCCGCTGCAGCAGATTCAGCAGTCCATCACCGGGCCTGTTGCCGGCTTCATCGCTCTGGCAGCTGTGGCAATCGCCGGCGCCATGCTCATCTTCGGCGGCGAGCTCAATGATTTCGCGCGGAGGCTTTGCTACGTCGCCCTCGTCGGCGGCGTTCTGCTGGGCGCAACTCAAATCGTCGCCCTGTTCGGCGCAACCGGCGCCAGCATCGGCGAGGTCGAAGTGCGATCGGCACCTCACATCACCGAGCCGACGGAAGTGCTTCGCACGGAAGGGGAGGGGGCTCATGGCTGAGGCCGGCTCCAGGCTGTCCCGTTCGCGCGTGCACAGGGCGCTGTCGCGTCCGAACCTGCTGATGGGCGCCGACCGCGAGCTCGTGCTGTTGACCGCGCTTGCCGCTGTTATCCTGATCTTCGTCGTGCTGACCTGGTACGCGGCGCTCTTCGGCATCGCAATCTGGCTGATCGCTGTCGCGGCGCTGCGCATGATGGCGAAAGCTGATCCTTTGATGCGGCGGGTCTATGTCCGCCATATCTCTTATAAGGCGTTCTATCGCGCGACGTCGTCGCCTTGGCGCAAGTTCTGAGGGTTTTCGATGGTTGCCCTCAAGTCATTCCGTCATTCCGGTCCGTCCTTTGCCGATCTCGTGCCCTATGCCGGCCTGGTCGACAACGGTATAATCCTGCTCAAGGACGGCTCGCTGATGGCCGGCTGGTATTTCGCGGGGCCGGACAGCGAGAGCTCGACCGACGCCGAGCGCAACGAGGTGTCGCGGCAGATCAATGCAATCCTGTCACGGCTCGGCTCCGGATGGATGATCCAGGTCGAGGCCATCAGGGTTCCGACCGGAGACTATCCGACCGAGGACGATTGCCACTTCCCCGATCCGGTCACGCGGGCGATCGACGCCGAACGACGAGCCCATTTCCAGAAGGAGAGGGGGCATTTCGAGAGCCGGCACGCGCTGATCCTGACGTGGCGGCCGCCGGAGCCAAGGCGCTCAGGCCTGACGCGCTATGTCTATTCCGACGCCGGCAGCAGGTCCGCCACCTATGCCGACAAAGCGCTCGATAGCTTCCAGACCTCGATCCGCGAAGTCGAGCAATATCTCGCCAATGTCGTGTCGATCCGCCGGATGATGACACGCGAGACGTCAGAGCGCGGCGGCTTCCGGGTCGCCCGCTATGACGAGCTGTTTCAGTTCATCCGCTTCTGCATCACCGGCGAGAACCATCCGGTGCGCTTGCCCGAAATCCCCATGTATCTCGACTGGCTGGTGACGGCCGAGCTGCAGCACGGTCTCACCCCTTTGGTCGAAAACCGCTTTCTCGGCATCGTGGCGATTGACGGCCTGCCGGCAGAAAGCTGGCCCGGAATCCTCAATAGCCTCGACCTGATGCCGCTCACCTATCGCTGGTCATCGCGCTTCGTCTTCCTTGATGCCGAGGAGGCGAGGGCGAAACTCGAACGCACCCGCAAGAAATGGCAGCAGAAAGTCAGGCCCTTCTTCGACCAGCTTTTCCAGACGCAAAGCCGCTCGGTCGACCAGGACGCCATGCTGATGGTTGCCGAGACCGAGGACGCGATTGCCGAAGCCTCCTCCCAGCTCGTCGCCTATGGCTATTACACGCCCGTGATCGTCCTCTTCGACGAGCAGCAGGCGCGCCTTCAGGAAAAATGCGAGGCGGTCCGCCGGCTGATCCAGGCCGAAGGTTTCGGCGCACGGATCGAAACGCTGAATGCGACCGACGCCTTTCTCGGCAGCCTGCCGGGCGTCTCCTATGCCAATATACGCGAGCCGCTGATCAACACCCGCAATCTTGCCGACCTCATCCCGCTGAACTCGGTTTGGTCGGGCACCCCTGTCGCGCCATGCCCGTTCTATCCGCCTGGCTCGCCGCCGTTGATGCAGGTGGCCAGTGGCTCGACGCCGTTCCGGCTGAACCTACATGTCGACGATGTCGGACACACGCTGATCTTCGGGCCGACCGGTTCGGGGAAGTCGACCCTGCTGGCGCTGATCGCCGCGCAGTTCCGGCGCTACAGCCAGGCCCAGGTCTTTGCCTTCGACAAGGGCGGTTCAATGCTGCCGTTGACGCTTGGTCTTGATGGCGATCACTACCAGATCGGCGGCGATATCGGTCCTTCGGCAGAAGGCGAAGTGAGGGCGCTGGCTTTCTGCCCGCTTGCCGAGCTTTCGACCGATGGCGACCGCGCGTGGGCGTCGGAATGGATCGAGACCCTGGTGGGGCTGCAGGGTGTGACCATCACCCCGGACTATCGCAACGCCATCTCCCGGCAGATCGGGCTGATGGCGGAATCGCGTGGCCGTTCGCTCTCGGATTTCGTGTCGGGCGTGCAGATGCGCGAGATCAAGGACGCGCTGCATCACTACACCATCGACGGACCTATGGGTCAGCTGCTCGATGCCGAGGAAGACGGTCTGGCGCTCGGCGCTTTTCAGTGCTTCGAGATCGAGGAACTCATGAACATGGGCGAACGCAATGTCGTGCCCGTCCTCACCTACCTCTTCCGTCGCATCGAAAAGCGCCTGACCGGCGCACCCAGCCTGATCATTCTCGACGAGGCCTGGCTGATGCTCGGCCACCCGGTGTTTCGCGACAAGATCCGCGAATGGCTGAAGGTGTTGCGAAAGGCCAATTGCGCCGTCGTGCTCGCCACCCAGTCGATCTCGGACGCGGAGCGCTCCGGCATTATCGATGTGCTGAAGGAGAGTTGCCCGACCAAAATCTGCCTGCCGAATGGGGCTGCCCGGGAGCCCGGCACACGAGAGTTCTATGAGCGCATCGGCTTCAACGAACGGCAGATCGAGATCGTCGCGACGGCGCTTCCAAAGCGCGAATACTACGTCGTCTCACCCGAGGGCCGCAGGCTCTTCGACATGGCGCTCGGTCCCGTCGCGCTCTCCTTCGTCGGGGCATCCGGCAAGGAAGACCTGAAGCGCATTCGTGCTCTTCATTCCGAACATGGGGCCGCATGGCCTTGTCCTTGGCTCCAGCAAAGGGGGATCGCCCATGCCGAAACATTCTTCCCGGCCAAGTAAGGTGGCGTGCGCCACCGTTATGGCGGCCATCATGCTCTCCGCCAAGCTACCGGTTTCCGCCTATGCAGGCGGCGTCACCGGTCAGGCGACCGAGTGGACGCAGCTCGCCAACAATGCCGAGCTCGTCTCGCTGGTCGGCAAATCGGCTGAGCAGGTGAACAATCAGATCACCCAGATCTCCCAGCTTGCAGAGCAGATCCAGAACCAGCTCAATATCTACAACAATCTACTGCAGAACACGGCGCAGCTTCCGAACCATATCTGGGGGCAGGTCGAAAGCGACCTGAAGAACCTGCAAAACGTTGTCGCCCAGGGACAGGGCGTCGCCTTCTCGATGGGCAATATCGACGACGTGCTCAAGCAACGCTTCCAGAGCTTTTCCGAGATGAAGAGCAATCTGCCTGAAGGAGCGAGCTTTTCCACGACTTACCAGAACTGGTCGGACACGAACCGCGACACGATCGCCGGTACGCTGAAGGCAGCGAACCTGACCGCCGACCAGTTCTCGAGCGAGGAGAGCACGATGTCGCAGCTCAGGTCGATGTCGGAAACGGCCGATGGCCAGATGAAAGCGCTGCAGGTCGGGCATCAGATCGCAGCCCAGCAGGTCGCCCAGATGCAGAAGCTGCGCGGCCTTGTCTCCCAGCAGATGACGATGATGGGCACATGGTTCCAGTCCGAACAGGCGCAAAAGGATCTGGCCCAGGCACGACGGGAACAGTTCTTCAGCGGAACCGAGCGCGATATCCGCGGCGGCCAGACGATGGAGCCCCGCTGGTGAGTCCGCGTCTGGTCGTCATCCTCGTATTGGCGGGCATTGCCGCACTCAGTGCCAGCGTCGTCACCTGGAATGTGATCCAGCCGCGTCCGGTTCCCATGTCCGGATCCGGTACAGCCGCTACGCGACCTGCCTCCGAAACCGAGCGCCGCGAGCATCGCGAACAGTTCTTCAGCGGCGACCCGGACCGCGACATCCGCGGTGGCCAAGAGATGAAGCCGCGATGGTGATCGTCCGTCCCTCCCGGAAGCTGGAGCTTTCGTTCATTTCGATCGGCCTCATCCTGTTGGTCGCGACACCGGCGCTTGCCCAACAGGGTTCGGTTCTAACCACACTGGAAAACTCCGTCGTCACAGCCGCGAAAGGCTGGGAGACGACGGTGATGAACGCGGCGCGGTCGCTGTTCTGGATCCTTGCCGGCATCGAGGTCGGGATCGCCGCGGTGTGGCTGGCGATCAACGCCGCCTCGCTCGACAGCTGGTTCGCCGAACTCGTCCGGCGGATCATGTTCATCGGTCTCTTCGCCTTCATCCTCGACCAGGGCCCGTCCTTCGCCAAGGCCGTGGTCGACAGCCTCTATCAGATCGGTGCCGGCGGCGGCTCGGCTTCACCCGCAAATATCTTCGACGCCGGCATTCGGGTCGCGACCAAAATGTCCGAGCAGGCGAAGTTCGGGCTTTGGGAAGACAATGCGCTGGCGATCGCCGCCGTCTTCGCCATGGTCGTGGTCGTCGTCTCCTTCTCGTTGGTTGCCGCGATTTTCGTCGCCGTCATGGTCGAGATGTATGTCGGTCTGCTCGCCGGCATGATCATGCTCGGTCTTGGCGGCTCGTCCTTCACCAAGGATTTCGCGGTCAAATATCTGGTCTACGCCTTCTCCGTCGGCATGAAGCTGATGGCGCTGGTGATGATCGCCAAGATTGGCTCCGACATCCTGCTCGGCTTGGCGGAAGCGCCGACAGCGACCTCCGAGCAGTTCATCACCACACTTGCCATCGCCGGCATCTCGGTGGTGGTCTTCGTGATCGCCATGTATGTCCCGCCGATTCTGCAGGGTGTGGTCCAGGGCGCGTCGATTGCCGGAGGTATGGAAGCGATCCGTCATGGCGGCCAGGCCGCGACATTCGCGGCCGGCGGCGCTTTCCTTGGCGCGAGTGCCGCAACGAAAGGAGCGCAGACGGCTAGCTCGGCGAGGGCAGGGGGCTCTTCGTTGGCTGGAGCGGCGCTGCGCGGCATGGCGTCCGGTATTGGAAGTGCTGGATGGGCTGCCGGATCCGCAGCCAAGGAGAAGGCGATCGCGTCTCCCGGCGCCTATGCCGGATCGCTGCTCGGGCTTGCCAACGCCAAGCTCGACCAGACGCGTCAGTCGGGCCGACCAACACCGCCACCTCCACCCCCACCCATCAACGAGAACAAGTAGAAGGCTGACAACGCATGGCCGGACGCAATGCGCCAGATAATACCCATATCGCCAATCCCTATCTCGCTGCGCGCAACGAATGGAACGAGCGCTATGGCTCCTATGTGAAGGCGGCCGCGGCCTGGCGCATCGTCGGCATCACGGGCATGGCCATGGCGGTGATCGGCTTCACTTACGCACTTTATCAAAGCACGCAGGTGAAGCTCGTCCCCTATATCGTCGAGGTCGACAAGCTCGGAACGGCCTCCAATGCCGGCTTCCCGCAGCAGATCGAATATGCCGACCCGCGTGTGGTGCGCGCCACGCTCGGCAGCTTCGTCTCGAACTTCCGGAGCGTAACGCCGGATGCCGTCGTCCAGAAGCAATATATCGACCGAACCTACGGCCTGCTTAGGACCTCGGATCCCGCAACCGAGAAGGTCAATGCCTGGTTCCGCTCCAATTCGCCCTTCGAGAAAGCGAAGACTACGACAGTGGCGGTCGAGGTCAACAACATCGTCGCTCTGTCGAACCAGTCCTATCAGGTCGACTGGACCGAGTTCGAGCGTGACCGCCGCGGGAAGGAGACGGCGGTGCGCCGTTTTCGCGGCATAGCCACCGTGACGCTCACGCCTCCGCAGGACGAGGGCGTCATCCGCTTGAATCCCATCGGTCTTTATCTCCGCGATTTCGACTGGACAGCGCAGCTTTGAAAGGCATGGCCCCGAACATGAATATCCGACTTGAGAATTTTTCGGCCATGTTGATTGCCGGCGCCACCGCATCGACGGCACTGGCGGCCATTGCCCTTGCCCCTCTCCACGCTTTTGCGGCCGATGGCGTCACCGCCAATGAGGCGAAGGGCGTGAGCATCTCCGGCCAGTGGCGGGGATCGCGCGGGCTTGTGACCAAGGGAGCCGACGGCAAGGTGATTTTTCTTTTTGGCGAGGTGCAGCCGTCGGTCGTCTGCTCGCCACTCCAAGTCTGCGACATCGAGCTTCAGGGAGGCGAGGTCGTTCGCGACGTCCTCGTTGGCGACACCGTGCGGTGGAAGGTCGAGCCGGCGACATCAGGTGCGGCGGGCGGCCAGGCGATCCACCTGATCGTCAAGCCGTCGGAGCCTGGTCTCGTCACCTCGATGGTGGTGACGACGTCGCGGCGGACCTATCATATCCAGCTCAAGTCGCATGCCACGCAATACATGGCCCGCGTCGGTTTCGAATATCCGGAGGACGTCTCGGCGAAGCTCGCCGATATCAATGCCCGCCTCGAGGCGAGCACCATTCCAGGCGCCGGCGTGCCGGCCGAGCAGTTGAACTTCTCCTATTCGGTCTCAGGCAGGGCCGGCTGGCGGCCGACACGGGTCTATTCCGATGGCCTGAAAACCTACATCCAGTTCCCGCGCTCGATTTCCGGCCAGGATGCACCGGTGCTGTTCGTCACCTCCGGCGGACAGAACCGGATCGTCAACTACCGGATGAAGAACGACATGATGGTGGTCGATTATCACATCGATCGCGCGGTGCTCGTCTCCGGCGTCGGATGGAAACAGGAAAAGGTGACGATCAGAAGAGGAGGGCGGTGATGCGAAACTTTGCCGACAATCTCTTCTTGCGCCCCATCCGCGCTATTGCCGCAGCCGGCACCTTCGCCATCCTCCTCTCCGGATGCCAGTCTATGGGGACTGACGGTCTCGTCGCCAGCAACGCACCGGCGGAAATCTCCGGCCCGGCGGCAAGCGCCATTGCCGGCGATATGGTCAGCCGGCTTGCCGAACAGATCGGACCCGGGAAGGCGACCGTTGCGCTCAAGCCGGACGCCTCGCCGTTCGGACAGGCGCTGGAAGCGGCGCTGAAAGGCTGGGGTTATCCCGTCGTCACCGATCAGAAGACGGACAGCGGGACAAAGATCATCCCGCTCGCCTATGTGATCGTGCCATTCGACGGGCAAGTGCTGGCGCGTCTTTCGACCGATAGTGTCGAACTTGGCCGCGCCTACACAGTAACGGCAAGCGGCGCGACGCCGGCGAGCGCGCTCTCGCTGATGCGGCGCGGCTGAGGGAGAGCATCATGGTCCAATCCTTGCAACTCGGTGGTGCTGCGAATGCCGAAGCGGAATCCGGCATCAAGCGGATTAATCGTCTGCCGATTGTCGTGGTGATCGTGCTGGTCATCGCCTTTCTTGGCGTTATTTTCTATGGCCTCACGACACGCGGACTCAACTTTGGCAAGGACACCGGACCGGAAACGAGCTCGGGCAATCCGGCCTCGACCTTCGCCGACCAGATCAAGCGCGGTGTGACGGACGGCATCATCGGCGAGCCGCAGCAGCAGACGACGTTCCAGCCGACACCTGTCGAAACAAAGGAGGAGAAAGACAAGGCGAAGAATCCGTTCACGCCGCAGCCGGGAGAGCGTCAGGAACAGCAGCGCGGACAGGAGCTGGAATCGGAAAAAGTCTGGCGGGCGCGTCTAGAACGGGAACAGCAGGAACAGTATCTGCGCGAGCGGCATCGCCAGCGCATGGCCCGGTTGCAGGCGAATGACGCGGCCTATGACGCGCCGCTCGCCATCGACCGCAGCAAGCTGGAGGCGAGGGCAGACGAGACCACCTCAGCAGGAACGACGACGAACACTGCGTCATCGACGACCACCGGCGCCACCTCCGATCTTTATGCCGCCGCGTTGCGGGCTGGTCTCGGCGGGCAGAATATCGATCCGAACGGACAGTCCTCCAAGGAGGATTTCTTCAATGCCGATCTCAAGGATCTCGGATACCTTCCCAAACGCGTCGTGCCGCAGCAGTCACCCTTTGAACTGAAGCGCGGTTCGGTCATCCCGGCGACCCTGATTACCGGCATCAACTCGGATCTGCCCGGTCGCATCACAGCCCAGGTCAGCCAGAACGTCTATGACAGTGCAACAGGGCATCGCCTCCTCATTCCGCAGGGAACGAAGCTCTTCGGCCGCTACGACAGCAAGGTGTCGTTCGGGCAAAGCCGCGTTCTCGTCGTCTGGACGGATATCATTTTCCCGAACGGCTCCACGCTGCAGATTGGCGGCATGGCGGGAACGGATGCACAAGGCTATGGCGGTTTCCACGACAAGGTGAACAACCACTATTGGCGGACATTTGGTTCGGCGGCGCTAATCGCGCTGATTGGAACTGGGATCGACGCGTCCTTACCCGAAAGTTCGACGCTTGCCACGCAGGACACGGCATCCGATGCGGCAAGACGGAATTTTGCGGAGAGTTTCGGTCGCGTGGCCGAACTGACGATCAGCCGCAATCTCAATATCCAGCCGACCCTCGAAATCCGACCGAGTTACAAGTTCAACGTCTTGGTTGATCAGGACATCGTCTTTGCGAGGGCTTATCCATGAGGCCAGTCGATCCGATTTCAGCGAACCTTGTGCTGCTCTTTTCAAGGTTGTTCAGTTCCCCCCACAATGCTTGCTTCAGCCGAAATTTTTCGCCTGGTCGGCGCGCTGCTGCTTGAACAGAACGACGAATGGGCCGTCCAGCGGTCTCGCTACATGACACTTGAGACCATTGCTACGATGAACGATGATCCGCTCATCAGCCTGCCAACGGCAAGCTGATCCATTCCCGGCTCTGTCCGGTAGGCCACGGCGAGCGCCGAAGCTACACCACCTCTTGGGACACGATCGCCATTTGCGCGTCATGAATGTGACCGGCACTTGTGCGGACAATTTTCGGCCGCTGTAAAGCGCCCGCAAGTGGTCCACTGCCCTCAGAACCGGGTCATCGGGGCGAAACGACCGGAAGGAGAATGTGCGGAAGATAAGCTTTCCGAATTTCCGCAGCGATTTGTGTCGTTCGATAAGCTCATCGAACTCGTCGTTATTGTCGGGCCGAACAACAGAACTGGCAGCCGCCATGCTGGCCATCAGCCCGTCCCAGCCCAGCGAGGCCGCGATCGCCGAGGAGAGATCGCTGCCGTTTTCGCGAGCAGCCAGAAGCGCCTCGCCAAGCTTGAGATGGTCGAGCGCCACCCCGTCAAGAATCTCGGCATCCTTCAGACGACGTTCTTTCCGGCTGAGTTCAGCCTTGCGGCGCGTGCTGCCGATCAGCTTGCAGAACATGTCGATCGCAAGATCGGTGATGGCCGCCTGCCTTTCTATGACGAAGGCTGTCAGGGTGGCGTGACGTCGTTCGACAGTCAGACGCCGTATCTCCCGGGCATGCAGGATACGGGCATCGCGAGCGATGATGCCATAGCGGTTGGCATGGATCGTTTTACGCCGGTCATCGGAAATGGCGGCCGAGCGCAAGACCTCGAGACGGGCGATCAGGGCTTTGAGGTTTTTCAGCTTCACGCCTTCCGGCGCTTCGGCAATCCAGCTCAGATGACTCCGGTCGCCAGATCGATCGACAAGCAGCCGATCAAGCGCCGCTATGGACGGTTGCTCCAGATCCCTGATCAGCCCGCGATAGGCTTGCCGCCGTGCCGCCGCCCGGCCCGCCATCGCCAGCCGGATCAGCAGTTCCGGCATGGGAACGAGCAGCTTTCTATCCTTCAGGGCTTCGATCACTGCCTTGGTGATCGGCTGGCCTTGCTCGGTCGCGGCCGCCTCGCGGGCTGCTGCTGTGATCAGGGTTCGATAGTCGCTCGTGCGAACGGGCTGAAGGTCCAGTGCCGCAACAATCTCCCGCGTATGTTCTCGGCGGGTTTCCTCACGCTGCGCGTAGAGCGCAAACACGGCAGGGTCGATGTCCAACTGATCAGCGACGACAGAGACGACCGCCTCCGGCGGAACCTCTCCTACGCGAAGTGGCCGGCCGAGGTCCCGTACCAAGGCAAGCTGGATGGCAAAACCCAGACGATTATGAGAGCGGCGATGCGCTGTGGCGAAGGCGACATCTTCTGCAGATAGTGCATAGCGGGCCAGCACCTCTTCATAAATGTCAGGCGGATCAAACAGAACAGCGCGTGTCTGCGCGTCGAGGAAGGCCATGGGCACGCCTGCTTTCAAACCGGGGTGGCAGGGTCATCTGCTTTGCCCGGTCCGGTCCAACCGGCTCGTCGTAATGTATCGATCAACGTCGAGCGCGGTACATGGAACGTCCGGCACACGGCCGCCTTGCTGGAGCCGGCTTCCAGCGCCGCCAGAATCTGCTCGATTTTTTCCGTGTCGATCGTCGGAGGTCTGCCGCCCTTGCGTCCACGTCGGCGAGCCGCTGCCAGGCCGGCGTTGACCCGTTCCGTGATCAGCGTTCTTTCGTATTCGGCAAGCGTCCCAAACAGGTTGAACAAAAACGACCCGTGGGAATTCGTTGTGTCGATCGCTTCCGTCAACGAGCGGAAGGCAATACCATGCGTCTTCAGATCTTCGACGATCCGAATCAGATGGGAGAGCGACCGGCCCAGACGGTCAAGCTTCCAAACGACCAGCACATCTCCTTCGCACAATTCAGCAAGGCAAGCCTTCAGTCCTGGTCGATCGTCGCGCGCACCCGAAGCTCGATCCTGATGCAGGTGACGTTGATCCACACCGACGGCAAGCAGGGCATCACGTTGCAACGCAACCGACTGACGCTCGTCACTGCTTGACACCCGCATGTAACCGATCAGCATGTACGACAAACCTCAAATTCCGCCTTGTCGTACACTCTCACAATCCGACAGGGCTTGTCGCGTAAAAAATCGGCGTCCGGCGGCATCGATGTGGGTCAATCGAGCCCTTGCACGGAAATCATCTGTTTTCCGTCACACCGAAAATCCCTTAGCGGGTATTATTGCAGAGATTCCCACGGAGCCTCCTCAAGCTGTCTCAGCGGGCTCCTCCAAACCTGCAATTGACGGCATTGGCGTCTGGCCCTTCAAGGTCGACCTATCAGGCAGTTCGCTGCTGCGACAGCGTCAGCGCCAGGTCCTCGATCATGTCCTCCTGGCCACCGACCATGCCGCGGCGACCCAGTTCCAGCAGAAGGTCGCGCGCGGGAACGCCGTAGCGCTTCTCGGCGCGCTCGGCGAATAAAAGGAATGAAGAATAAACACCGGCGTAACCCAGCACGAGCGAACCGCGGTCAACACGGATCGGCCGGTCCATCATCGGAACGACAAGATCCTCTGCGACGTCCATGATCTTGAACAGATCGACGCCCGTCTGAGCCCCCATGCGCTCGAACACGGCGACCAGCAGTTCTGTCGCGGCATTGCCGGCACCGGCGCCGAGTCCGGCGATCGCCCCGTCGATACGGTTTGCACCGGCGGCAACCGCGGCGACCGAATTGGCGATGCCCATGCCGAGATTGTGGTGACCGTGGAAGCCGAGCTCGGTCTCAGGCTTCAGTGCGCCGCGGATCGCGGAGATGCGGGCCGTCACGTCGTCCGGCAGCATATGCCCGGCGGAATCGGTGCAATAGACGCAGTTGGCGCCGTAGCTTTCCATCAGCAGGGCCTGCTCGACCAACTTCTCCGGGCCGGCGCGGTGCGACATCATCAGGAAGCCGACGGTGTCGAGACCGGTCTTGGCGGCATAGGTGATGTGCTGTTCGGCGCAATCGGCCTCGGTGCAGTGGGTGGCGACCCGCACGCCGGAAATGCCGCAGTCGATGGCTTCCTTGAGCATGTCCACGGTGCCGATGCCCGGCAGGAGGAGGGCGGAGACCTTCGCCTGCTTCAGGTTCGGCACGACGGCGCGCAGATAGTCCGCATCCGTGTGGGCGGCGAATCCGTAGTTGACCGAAGCGCCGCCGAGGCCGTCGCCATGGGTCACCTCGATCCACGGCATGCCCGCCTCGTCGGCGGCCGTGGCGATGGCAACCATCTGGTCGGTCGAGATCTGGTGGCGCTTGGCATGCATGCCGTCGCGCAGGCTCATCTCGTGAAGGGTGATCTTGCGACCGTCAATGTTCATGGTCTCTCTCCTCAACCGCGCGCCGGCAGGGTGACGACGCCATTGGCCGCCTCCTGGGCAAAAAGTTCGGCGGTGCGAAGGGCAGCCGCCGTCATGATGTCAAGATTGCCGGCATATTTCGGAAGGAAGTCGCCAAGGCCTTCTACCTCGAGGTAGATGGACACGCGGCGGCCGTCGAACACCGGACCGTTCACCAGTTTGTAGCCGGGCACATATTTCCGCACCTCGGCCACCATGGCCTTGACGCTTTCGGTGATCGCGGCTTGGTCCGGTTCGCCTTCGGTCAGGACATGCACCGTGTCGCGCATCAGAAGCGGCG
Organism: Polymorphum gilvum SL003B-26A1; assembly: GCF_000192745.1. Lineage (NCBI taxonomy): Bacteria > Pseudomonadati > Pseudomonadota > Alphaproteobacteria > Rhodobacterales > Paracoccaceae > Polymorphum > Polymorphum gilvum. The sequence goes on along the minus strand of NC_015258.1, from coordinate 42,968 downwards.
GCTCGGCGGGATTGACGATGATGATAGCCTTGCCGCGCTTGGCGCCGCCGACCTTTTCGATGGCCGCCGCCGTCGTGCGGGTGAATTCGTCGATGTTCTTGCGCGTACCTGGGCCGACCGAACGCGACGATACCGCCGCGACGATCTCGCCATATTCGACCGGTTGCACGCGCGACACTGCCGCCACCATCGGAATGGTGGCCTGGCCGCCGCAGGTGACCATGTTCACGTTCATCTCGAGCTTCTTGGCGTGATCCGCGAGATTGACCGGCGGAATGCAGAAGGGCCCGATCGCCGCCGGCGTTAGGTCCACCATGATGACCCCGAGTTCATTCAGCTTGCGCGAGTTTTCCGCATGCGCATAAGCCGAGGTGGCATCGAAGGCGACGCGGATATCATCGGCGATGACGTGTTCCAGGATGCCGTCCACGCCGGTTGCACAGGCCTTCACGCCCATGTCAGCCGCCCGCTTCAGCCCCTCCGAGCTCGGGTCGATGCCGACCATCCAGACCGGCTCCACCCATGCGGAACGCTTCATCTTCATCAGGAGATCGGTACCGATATTGCCGGGGCCGATGATGACCGCCTTGAGTTTGCTGCTCATATTGGATTCCTTTGACTTACATTCCGAAGAAGGCGGGCAGCGCCAGCGAGAGCGCGGGCACATAGGTGATGACGAGGAGCACGGCGATCATGACGAGCATGGGCGTGATCGCACCCTTGACGACCGTCTCCAGCGATAGGCCGGACACGCGCGAGGCGACGAAGAGATTGACGCCGACGGGCGGGGTGATCATGCCGATCGCGAGGTTGACGATCATCACGATGCCGAAATGTTCGGCACTGACGCCGAGCGCGGTCACCAGCGGCAGGAGGATCGGGGTCAGGATGATGATCGCTGCGATCGTTTCTATGAAAGTGCCGACGATGAGCAGGATCACGTTGATGGCGAGGAGCAGCAACCAGGCCTGATCGACGGCCGAGGTGATGAAATCGGCCAGCATCATCGGCACACCCTCGATTGCCAGTGCCCGGCCGAAAATGGTCGCCGTGCCGACGATCAGCATGATGGTCGCGGACGTTAGCGCAGATCCCGCGAAGATCTTGTAGAGATCCTTCAGCTTCAATTCGCGATAGACGAAGGTACCGACCACCAGGCCGTAGATGACGCCGACTGCGGCGGCCTCGGTCGGGGTGAAAATGCCGCCGTAGATGCCACCGAGAATAATGACCGGAACCATCAAGGCCCACTTGGCATCGTTGAGGACGGCCAGCATTTCGCGACCTGTCGGGCGATAATCGCCCGGCTTCTGCCCGTCCTTCTTCGATTGCAGCCAAGCATAGGCGATGAGCGCAAACCCGATCAGCAGGCCGGGAACCACGCCGCCCATGAACATCTTGGAAACCGACACGTTCGCGGAGGTCGCATAGATAACCATCGGGATGGATGGCGGGATGATGACGCCGAGCGAACCGGAGCAGGCCACCAGGCCGGACGAGAAGCTGGGCTTGTAGCCATCCCTGGCCATGGCCGGCAGCAGGATGGCGCCGACGGCCGCAACTGTCGCTGGTCCGGAGCCGGAAATGGCGGCGAAGAAGATGCAGGTGACGACGGCGATGATCGCCATGCCGCCGGTGTAGCGGCCGAAGAACATGCGGCCGACATTGATCAGCCGCTGCGATAGGCCACCCTGGCCCATCAGGTCACCGGCGAGGATGAAAAAGGGAACCGCCATCAGCGGGAAGCTGTCGATAGAGGTCACAAGGCCTTGCGGCACGTAGGAGCCGGACACCTTGCCCGAGACGATGAGAGCAATCGTCGAGGCGATGCCGAGCGAGATCGCGATCGGAACCGACAGCAGAAGCAGCAGAGCGAGAAGGCCGAAGAGGATGAGCGAGATCATCGGGCGGCTCCCTGTCCCGCGGCGCGCAAATCGATGACGATCGCCTGGATCAAACGCAGAACGACGAGCAGAAAGCCGGTAAATGGCGCCAGATAAATGATGCCCATCGGAATGCCGAGCGAGGCGGACTTCTGGCCGAAGCGGAAGGTCTTCTCGACCATGAACCAGCCCTGGTACATGACGAAGAGCGCAAAGGCGCCGAAGATGACATGGGTCAGGATGCGGACATAAGTCTGGCCCTTTGCCGACAGCAGGTCCGTGCCCATGGTTACGCGGATATGCGCGTCCTTGCGCACTGCATAGGCGATGCCGACATAGGTCGCCCAGATGAAGAAGTAGCGCGCCAGTTCCTCCGACCAGGACAGCGAGGCGCCCATCACGTAGCGCATGAAGATCTGCACGCCGATGAGGACCGACATCAAGGCCATCAGGGCCACGACGATCGCCTCCTCGAAATGCTCATCGATAAGCTTGAACATGAACTCCTCCCGCGCAACACGGGTGCACCCGCTCGCGCCAGTTCAATGAAAAAGGCAAAGGGCCTGGCGGCTTTTGCGCCGGGCCCCAGGAAGTGATGCTTACTTGGCGGCAGCCAGCAGGCGGTCAACGAGATCCGCGCCGGCCTTCTGCTTGACCAGATCGACGATCGGCACGACTTTGTCGGAGAAGGCCTTGAGCTCTTCCGGGGTGAGCGTGGTGAAGGTCACGTCGGTCATGGCCGCTTCGGCCTTGTCGTCCGCTTCCTTGGCAAGGCCGCGCTGGTAATCAGTGGCGGCCTTGACGGCTTCGTCAAAGATTGCGCGGTCCTCATCGCTGAGGCTCGCGAGCTTGTCTGGATTGGCAAGGAGCGGCCACGGCGAATAGATGTGGTTGGTCTTCGAGATGAACTTCTGCACCTCGTTGAACTTCATGTCGTAGAAGAGATTGATCGGGCCTTCCTGCGCATCGAAGGTGCCCTGCTGGAGCGCGGTGAACAGCTCATTGAAGGCGAGCGGCGCCGGGTTTGCGCCTTCGGCACGCCAGGCTGCGATGTGCACCTCATTTTCCATGGTGCGCATTTTCAAGCCGGCGAGGTCGTCCGGAGAGCGGATTTCCTTCTTGTTGTTGGTCAGCTGGCGGAAGCCGTTTTCCCAATAGGCGAGACCAACCATGCCCTTGTCGTTCAGCGAGCCGAGGATTTCCTTGCCGACGTCGCCGTCGAGCACCTTGTAGGCCTGCCCGCGATCCTTGAACAGGAAAGGCACGTCGAAAGCGAAGAACTGCGGTGCGAAGGATGCGACCGGCGCCGAGGAGACGAAGGTCAGGTCCACATTGCCGAACTGGATGTTCTCAACCAGTTCGCGCTCGCCGCCGAGCTGCGAGTTCGGGAAGATTTCGAGTCCGATGCGGCCACCCGACTTTTCGCGCAGTTCCTTGTCCAGGAATTCGAAGGCCTTGTGGCCGGTCGACGACGGCGTCGAGGAATGGGCGGCGCGGAAGGTGATTTCCGGTTCTGCGGCGGCGGTGGTGCTGAAAAGCGCGGCCGATGCGAATGCGGCAACGAAACCTGCGCGCAGCGTGTGCGCGGCTTTTGTAAGCGACATGTCTGTCCTCCCTGTGATGCAAAAACCGTTGCCGGTCTTCGTTCTGGCTCCTGCCGGGTTTTGTCGTGGACCCGAGCGCAAGGCGGGTGCCTCCGCTCCTCCCCCAGCGCGGCCGAGATAAACAGAGGCCCGTTTCTTTGTCAAATAGTAAAATCAATTTGCAATATGTGCAATTTTCGGCCAAATGCCGCTCGAAACAGACCGGGAGGAACCCATGAACCTGGAAAGATCGTCCGCAGGCCTCCTCACCGCGCTCAAACGCGCCGTGGGAGACAGCAACATCAAGCGCGGCTCGGACATACCCGAGGCGGCGTTGCGCGACTGGAGCGACGAACGCGGCGGAACACCGCTCGCGCTGGTGACGCCACGCGATACGGACGCTGTGGCGGCGGCCTTGAGGATCTGCCACGACTATGACACGCCGGTCGTGCCGCAGGGCGGCCGCACCGGTCTTGCCGGCGGCGCGGTTCCCTCGGAAGGAGCCGTTCTCTTGTCGATGGCCGGCCTTGACCGCATCGATGAGATCGACACAGCTTCGGGCCTGATGGTCGTCGGCGCCGGCTGCATCCTGCAGCGCATCCAGGAAGCCGCACTCGACGCCGGCTTTTCCTTTCCCCTCGATCTCGGGGCCCGGGGCTCCTGCCAGATCGGCGGCAACATCGCCACCAATGCCGGCGGCAACCGCGTCATCCGCTATGGGATGACGCGCGATCTGGTTCTGGGTCTGGAGGTGGTACTGGCCGACGGCACGGTGCTGTCGATAATGAACCGCATGCCGAAGAACAATGCCGCCCTCGATCTCAAGCACCTGTTCATCGGCTCGGAAGGCACGCTCGGCGTGGTGACGCGCGCCGTGCTCAAGCTGCATCCCGGTGTCGGCGGCGCCAATGCGGCTCTGGTGGCGGTCGCCGATTTCGAGGCAGCCGCGGGCTTGCTGCGGCATGCGCAACGCGCATTGTCGGGCCGCGTCACGGCCTTCGAGCTGATGTGGAACGACTATTACCGGGCCGTCCTGGCCGAGACCGGTGTTCGCGCGCCGGTGGAACCGGATCATGCGATCTACGCCCTTATCGAAATGCAGGGCGCGGATGCCGATGCGGAGCGTCCGGGCTTCGAAGCCATGCTCGAGGCCGCCTTCGAGGCCGGGCTTGTCGCCGATGCGGCGATCGCCCAGTCGCAGCGGGAGGTCGAGGCCTTCTGGTCGCTGCGCGACGGCATCGCCGAAATCCTGTCACGCCGGGCGCCGACGATCAATTTCGACGTGTCCGTACCGCTTGCCCGGATCGGGGCCTGCGTCGACGAGATCCGCGCCGCCCTCGAAACGGCCTTCCCGGCACTGAAGGTGATCTTCTTCGGCCATGCCGGCGACAGCAATATCCATCTGGTCGCCGGGCCGATCACGGACATCGACCCGACGGGCCATGGCATCGAAAAGGCTGTCTACGAGATCATCAGGGCCTATGGGGGTTCGGTGTCCGCCGAACACGGCATCGGGCTGCACAAGAAGCCCTGGCTTGCCTATAGCCGTTCGGAAAACGAGCTTGCCATGCTGCGACAGCTGAAGCGGAGCCTCGATCCGAAGGGCATCCTCAATCCGGGCAAGGTTCTCTGATCTTCGCCCGGGCAACCGCCGGGGCGTGAAGAGCGGCGGCGCGGCTCAGCGGGGCCGCGCGCCGAGTTCGGCGGAGATCCCCGCGGCCACCCTCTGGACCTCGGGAACGAGGTCGCGCATGCGGTCCGGCGACATGTATTCCAGCGTCGAGGAGACCGAGATGGCGGCAATGATCCGCCCCGTCGCGTCGCGGATCGGGGCTGCCACGCAACGGATCGACGGCTCGTCCTCGCCGAGATCGTAGGAGTAGCCGCCGGAACGATAACCCGCCATGAGCTGCAGCCAGTCGGCTTCGCTCATATCGCCGGGCAAAAGATGGTGATCCCGCTGGTAGAGCCTGGACAGGCTGGCCTCCGACTCATCGAGGACCAGCGCCTTGCCGACCCCGGTCGAGATGACGGGCTTGCGGCCGCCGATCCGCGAGCTGATCTCGACCGGTCGCGTGCCGCGCAACTTGTCGAGATAGGCGACCTCCCAGCCATCAAGCTGTGCGAGATGAACCGTGTCACGCGTCGCCCGCGCCAGATCCTCCAGCCAGGGGCGCGCGATACGGACGAGATCGGTGCGCGAATAGGCGGCAAAACCGAGTTCGATCAGGCGCGGGCCAAGGGCGAACTCGCGCGGGTTCTCCGCCTTGAGGTAACGCCGCTCCAGCAGCACCGATACGATGCGATGGACCGTGCTGTAGGTGAGCCCGGTCATAGCCGCGATCTCGGCAATGGAGCGCGCGCGATCGGCCACGGCGTCGATGATCTCAAGCCCTCGCACCAATGTCTGGCTGCGCGGTGCACGCTCTTTTTCGTCCTCGCCCGCCTCGGCAGCCATGATGACCCTCCCTGAAAATTGCGCCCCTTTCTAACCGCCTCTTGGCGGACACGAAAGAGACGTCCATCAGGAAAGGGATGCCAGGATAAGGATTTTGCAACTTACCGCCGTGTCTCTGTATCTGACGAGGAATGAAAAGGGATTCGCGAAATACAGCTATTTGCGACAATCGTTCTCAAAGATCAGGGGGTATTTTCCGGCACTGCAACGTTGATCGTGCAACGCTGATCCTTCTTCGCCTTGGCGGCCGTCTCGGCGCACACGGTAAGCGCCTCCTGGTTGGCGCGTACAAGGTTGCTGGCATCGACCACGCCGCGCCAGCCTCCAGGGCTTCCTGACTGCATCAGAGAGATTCCAGCGTTCCAGCGAGTGATCGGCGTTCATGACGGTTGCAGCAACGGCCATATCGACTGATCCCGGGAGGACGCGCGGCAGAAACAGCGTGAGCAGCACGCCAGCGACTAGGCCGGCCGCGCCAGCACCCCAAAGCAATTGATTCTGATGCCGGCGCTCACGCGCTCCGGAAATATGACGGGCGAGATTGTTGGCGGTGCGCTCAAGGTCGGACGCCTGGCGCTCGAGCTGCTGCGCCGCTGTGCGAATCAGGCCCTCGCCGCTGCGCTCAAGCCTTGCCGCATAGTGCTGCGGACCATTGCGCAAAATGGGAGACTGTTCGACGCCCTGCAGACGCTCACCGACCTGGGCGAGCTGCTGGACGATGCGGCCGAGGTCGGGGCCATAATCGGTCGGCTTCTGGAATTTCTCGAACTCTTCAAACGCCGCTTCCACGCCCTTGCGGATCGTCGTCATTTCCCGACTGAGGTCAGCGGCGAGATCTTCGACCGTCTCTCGCAACGCCTCGAAAGCGGCGGCTGGATCGCCTGCGTCCGCAGGCGATACCTCCGGGTCGAATCCTTCTTTCTTGTCGTCGTCCGTCATGACCTCTCCTATCGTTCTATCCCCATGTTCTGGCTGCGGCCGCGTGTCAGACTGCGTTCCATGTCACGGGCCAGGCTTTCGCTCTGCCGAACGTGGCCGATTCCGAGGTCCTGGCTGCGGTTGCGCAGGATTGATTCAACCTGCGGATCACGCTCAAGGCTCTTTGCCATGCTGCGCATTTGTCCCTCGACCTTCTGACGAGCATCGTCGCGGCTCCAGCCGCGAAGCTCCTGACGCTACCCCTGTAGCTCCTGCCAACGGTTCACAAACCGGTCGGCCCTGACGTTCGGGTCCGCCAGTGCGGCGCGCTCCCGATCCGTCCCGGCGATGAGCTGCCCGGCGCGCTCGCGGCCAGAAAGCTCAGTCATCGCCCGCCGCGTTTCCGGATCATGCTGCAAGGCGGATACTATCAGCGCCGATGTTCCCGGCCGCGCCTGGTCGAGCTGCTGACCGGCCTGACGCAACTCCTGTTTCTGCGCTTCCAACATCGGCAGGTCCTGGCGCAGATTCCTGTCGGTCGCCTCGAAGGCCCGCGCATAGCGGTCAGGCGGCCGGCGTTCCGGTCCGCAAACTCGTCCATGCCGGCGTAGAGCTGCGCCCCGTCGCGATGCCGCGTCATGGCGACATAGGTTAGATGCCGATCCATCGTGCCCGACACCATCACAAAGGCACGGTCGACCGCCGCGCCCTGGTTCTTGTGAATCGTCGTCGCATAGCCGTGGTCGAACGCCCGATAGTCGTTCGTCGGCACGCTGATGCTGTTGCCGCCCTTGCCATCGAGCTGCGCGACGATCCTGCCGGCCTCGACGCTCTCGACGGTCCCAAGCATCCCGTTTTTGACGCCAAGGTCGCGATCGTTCTCAAGGAACACGATGCGGTCGCCCGGCGCAAACTCGCGTTTGCCGTCATTGGTCTGGGACGTCAGTGCCCGGCCAAGCCCCTCGCGTTGCTGCTCGGCCGCCTCGCCCGGCACCTCTGCACACGCCAGCTCGCCGCGCTCCTGCAGGGCCGATCTGATCTCGTCGTTGATGGCGCGAACATCGGCCCGGCGATGCGCCGTCCCAACACGGGTTCCGTCTGGCCGCTCGTCTCGATCGGCAAGGTAATCCCGCACGATCTCGCCGCGCGCCTCGTCCTTCGTCTCGCTGAGCCGAACGTCGCCACGCTCACGATAGGCGGCCAGGCCCTCGGCCGTCCGATGCGTGGCGAAGTCAACCGACGCCTCACGCTGCCAGTCCACGCGCTGCCGGCGTATCTCCGAAAGCTCGGCATGGCCGACCTGCTCGGCAACGGCGCGGAACGGCGCGCCGGCCCCGATCGCCTGTAGCTGCTCATGATCGCCAACAAGGACGATCTTGGCGTCGCGCGCCTCGGCCTCGTTGATGAACCGGGAGAGCTGGCGGCTCCCGATCGTGCCCGCCTCGTCGATGACGAACACGTCGCCGCAGCCGAGTGTGCCGCGGTCGTTCTGCCAACGGTATTCATACGACGCCAGCGTGCGGCTCTGGATACCGGAAGATTCCTCCAGGCCCTCGGTCGCCTTGCCCGACAAGGCCGCACCGTGAACCGTGTAGCCCTGTGCCTCCCATGCCCCGCGCGCCGCCGCGAGCTTCGTGCTCTTGCCCGCGCCGGCATAACCGACAACCGCCGCGATCTGCTCCGGCCCGGTGATATGCTCGATCGTCCGGCGCTGCTCGTCGGAAAGACGCGCTGAAACATCGACGGCGCTCTGCTGAATCGCCGCTGTTGGTTTCCGGCCTTGGCTCCACCGACTCCGCCACCGGTTGCCCAGCTTTGTTCGTCGGTTTCTCAGCTACTACGCCAGAGTCAGACTTCTCCGTGTCGTTCATCGGCGGCTACGACTCCTCGCCTTCCCGCTGCGGACCACGCCCTCAATAGAAGAGGTCGGGGCCGACCCGGAGATCTCCCGGTTCCCGCGCAAAGAGCTTCCATGCATGCCAGGGTCTACGACCGCGCCGGATTGGTCGGGCGCTCGCAATAGCGCACCTTCCCATGTGGCCTTCCGCCATGACAACGGCGTCGGCATCCGAGATGAGGCGATTTCGCGGCTCAATGGCTGGCCTGCATGCTCCCCTACCGACGCTTCGCCGACGCCCTCACGAGCGTCTGCGCACGGCTCGGGGCCGATGTGGGTTGCTACTCCTTCATCGTGACGGACTTGCACCATCTACTCCTTGCCGGTCTCCCGGCGCACTGCCATTCCGCCCTCAGCCGGAACCGACCCCAATAAGGACAGTCAGTGCCAAATCCTACAATTCCTACAAGGCGGCCCACCTCGGATGCGTACCTTGCAAGCATGCTTTGGTTACTTGCTTCCGACACGATTGGCGCGTAAACTTAGAGACTGTTGTGCTATCGGTATGCCGAAGCGCTGATGGAATCTGGACAATGAATGATCATTCGACATCAACGAGCTTGCAATCCTTGGATGCGATCGACCGCCATCGTGTTCTGACAGATCATCCCGCGCATCTAATTCGGCGCAGTTACCAAATCTTTCTATTTTGCTTCGACGAAGCTATGGCAGGCTTGCGTTTAACGCCAGTGACCTGGATCATTCTCGCCACAGCGCACAATTTTCCGGACCTTTCAGTGACCGAACTGGCACGTAGAGCCGCCGTAGACAAGGCCAGCTGTGGACGAGCCGCTGCCGTTCTCCAAAAACGTGGACTGCTCCGTAAGCGCGACGCCGACCACCTCCTGCCATTTCTGAGCTGATCCGGCCATTCTGCGCGCATGTGCGTGACGGAGGGTTTGGATATTGGAAAGAGACGGCAAAATGGACGTCCATTTGGACGGCTCAAGGGGTGTTGGGGTTTCCCGGCTCGAGGTGATCGAGGGGCCCAGCGGGCGTCGGCGGCGGACGAAGGCTGATCGGGCGCGGATCGCGGCGGAGAGCATGATGCCGGGTGTGAAGGTGGCCGATGTCGCGCGCAAGCACGGCACCACCCGCTGGCAAATCTACGATTGGCGCAGGCAGATACGCAAAGGCAACCTGGTTCTGCCCGATAGCATCGCGGCGCTTCCGATGTTCGCGGAACTGGTTGTCGACGACAGCGCGGTGGATGCAGCGACGGCGCGTCCCGCATCCGATCTGGAGATTGTTGTAGGCGATGTCGTGATCCGGGCGGGTGCCGATACCGACGAAAGGCAACTGACGCGAGCGATCCGCGCGGCGCGGGCCGCGGCATCATGATGTTCGGCCAGGGCGGGTCGGCGAAGGTCTTCGTGGCGACACGGCCGGTGGACTTCCGCAAGGGTATTGATGGCCTGGCGCTGGCGGTGCAGGAGATGTTCGGGCTCGATCCGTTCTGTGGCGCGGTCTTCGTGTTCCGGTCGAAACGCGCGGACCGGATCAAACTTCTGATATGGGATCAGACCGGGATGGTGCTTGTCCACAAGCGGCTGGAATGCGGCAAGTTCGTCTGGCCACAGGCGCAGGACGGGGTGATGCGGATATCCTCCGCCCAGATGGCGGCCTTGTTCGAAGGGCTGGACTGGCGGCTGGTCCGGCCGGAGCGCGCGCGGCGCCCGCTGGTGGCGGGATGATCGCCTGGGGGCTCTGGAAACTCCTGTTTTTGCTGGCCAGAACGGGTGTCTCATGATTCACTTCGGACCATGGATGCCGCCGTTCTCGCCCGAGAAAACGCCCTTCTGAAAGCCCGCCTGATTGAGGTGGAGGCGGCGCTTGCGGAGTCGCAGGAGGCGAACCGTAGGCTGGAGGACATCCTGCGCACGTCGCAGCGCGAGAAGTTCGGCAAGCGCTCGGAGAAGCTGTCGCCTGATCAGTTCAACCTCCCTCTGGAAGATGCCGAACTGGCCCAGGGAGTGCTCGAGGCCGCACAGGAGAAGGCTGAAGCTGCGATGCAAAGGGCGCGCGGTGAAGAGCCCCGTAAGCCCAAGCGCAACCGTGGGCATCTGCCGTCGCATCTGCCCCGGGTCGAGCGCGTGATCGAGCCTGCAAGCACGCGCTGCCCCTGCGGCTGCGGCGAGATGGCGAAGATCGGCGAGGACGTGTCCGAACGGCTCGACGTGATCCCCGCGCAGTTCCGGGTGCTGGTCACGCGGCGGCCCAAATATGCCTGCCGCCGCTGCTCGCAGGCCGTGGCACAGGCGCACGCACCCGAGCATGTCGTGCCCGGCGGGCTGCCCACGGAACTGTTCATCGCCTCGATCATCGTGTCCAAGTTCGGTGACCACCTGCCATTTTACCGCCAGGCGGAGATCTTCAAACGGCAGGGGATAGATCTGGACCGCGGCACGCTCGGCAACTGGGTCGGCCGCGCCTGTTTCCACCTGATGCCGATCATCAATCACATGAAGGCTCATCTGCGCGGCGCGGACCGCATTTTTGTCGACGAGACCCGCGCGCCGGTGCTGGACCCGGGCCGCAAGGCAACCAAGAGCGGCTTCTTCTGGGCCGTCGTGTCCGATGATCGCGGCCATGGCGGTGTCGGCCCACCCATCGTGCTCTTCCACTAGCCCCCGGAGGGGGAAGGAGCATCCGCTGAAGTTCCTTGCCGGATACCGCGGCCGGTTCCTGCAATGCGACGCCTATCAGTCCTACAACGCTCTGACGGAGATCGCGCGCGACACCGGCCCGTGGCAGCTGGTCTATTGCTGGACCCATGTCCGCCGCCGCTTCGTGAAACGCTTCGAGAGCGACCGCTCCCCCATCGCCGAGGAGATGCTGCGCCAGATCGCGCTGCTGTATCAGATCGAGAAGACCGTGCGCGGCAAGGATGCGGAAGTGCGGCTGCTCGCCCGACGCGAACATGCAAGCCCGATCATCACAGCACTCAAGCCCTGGCTGGAAGCCCAGCTCTCGCGCATCCCGCAGAAATCCCAGCTGGCCGAGGACATCCGCTACACCCTCGCGCACTGGCCCGGCCTGATCCGCTTTCTGGACGAAGGCACCCTCGAGCTGGACACCAACCCTGTCGAAAATCAAATCAGACCGATTGCCCTGACGCGGAAAAACGCGCTCTTCGCAGGCAACGAGGTCGGTGCCGAAAACTGGGCCATGCTCGCCTCGCTGGTCGCCACCTGCAAGATGTCCGGCGTGAACCCCGTCGACTACCTCGAAGCCACCCTTCGCGCCATCCTCGACGGCCATCCGCAGAGTGGCATCGAAGACCTTATGCCGTGGCGCTTCAGGATGCCGTCAAGCCTCGCCGCGTAGGGTCACGCCGTGGCGCTTACACTGCTCCAAATAGAGATGAGCAGATCGGATGGAAGGCAGAAAGTGCTCAATCTGACCCCTGCCGGGGATTCTCTGGTTCAGAAAGGCTTCGCTCGAGTCGAAAAGCTTAGGTCGCTGATTCTGGCAAAACTCGATGCCGAGGAAGCTCACCAGCTCGTGACAAATCTGACGAGCTTTGTGCTTAAGTCGGCAACGTATGCACGTCCGTCAATCCCGACAGGTTTTGGTTCCTGAGATTAACCATCGGGAATGATCGCCCGCTGTGGGGTGTGCCAATTGCCCCGAAATCTACACGACCAGAACCTCCATCGATCCGATCCTGTCGATCCAAGCATGCATCGTATTGCCGGGAACAACCTGCCCAACGCCCTCGGGCGTCCCGGTGAAGATGACGTCACCCACTTCAAGCGTGTAGAACCGGCTAGCCATCTCTATCAGCTCCGGCACGCTCAAAACCAAGTCACGCGTATTGGCTTTTTGCCGGGTAATCCCGTCAATCTTCAACTCGAAGTCAAGTTGCGAGGGATCTGGGATCTCATCCGCTGTAACGAGCCAGGGACCCAACACCGAATAGCTGTCGATCGATTTGCGCATGCTTCGCTCCTCGGCGCCACGCACCGTCATGTCTAGTCCGATCGTATAGCCCGCGACGTGCTCCAATGCGCGCTCTGCCGGAACTCGGTCAGCGCGACGACCGATCTGAGAGCGGCGGTGCAAAATTCGGCCACGGTAGCGGCGGGATAGTCCTGCCGCGGGCGGCGTAAAAGTCGTCCACCTATTTTCCTTCTGCAACATGTGCAGGAGGGTCAGGGGATCTACACCGTGGACTTATATCTGAAGGTGCGTCTGGCGGTCTCGGAGGGGATGAGCCGACGTCAGGCAGCGAAGCATTTCAATATCTCACGCGACAGCGTTTCCAAGATGCTGTCGTATTCGACGCCTCCGGGCTATCGCCGTCAGGCCCCGGTGCGTCGGCCGAAGCTGGACGCCTTTGTTTCGACCATTGATCATTGGCTGGACGAAGACCTGAAGGTACCGCGCAAGCAGCGCCACACGGCCAAGCGTGTGTTCGACCGGTTGCGGGCTGAGTGCGGGTTCACCGGCGGCTATACGATCATCAAGGACTACATGCGCGAGCGGGAGCAGCGCCGGCAGGAAGTGTTCGTGCCGTTATCGCATCCGCCGGGCCACGCGCAGGCTGACTTTGGCGAGGCTGTGGTTGTCATCGGCGGCGTGGAGCAGAAGGCGCACTTCTTTGTGCTCGACCTGCCGCACAGCGACGCCTGCTATGTGCGGGCCTATCCGGCGGCGGTGTCAGAGGCCTGGATTGATGGCCACGTCCATGCGTTCGCCTTCTTCGGGGCGGTGCCACAATCGATCGTCTATGACAACGACCGCTGCCTGGTGTCGAAGATCCTGGCCGATGGCACGCGCAAGCGGACAGTGCTGTTCAGCGGCTTCCTGTCCCACTACCTGATCCGGGATCGCTATGGCCGCCCCGGCAAGGGTAATGACAAGGGAAGCGTCGAAGGCCTCGTCGGCTATGCCCGTCGCAACTTCATGGTGCCGATCCCGCGCTTTGCGACGTGGGATGAGTTCAACGCCTGGCTGGAAGAGCAATGCCGCAAGCGCCAGCGCGACAGGCTGCGCGGCGAGAGCGAGACGATCGCAGAACGGCTGCAGCGCGATCTTGCGGCGATGCGGCCGCTGCCAGCTTCGCCTTTTGAGGCCTGCGATCAGGCCAGCGGTCGGGTCTCTTCCCAGGCGCTGGTGCGCTACAGGACCAACGACTACTCCGTCCCGGTCGCCTTCGGCCATCAGGATGTATGGATCCGGGGCTATGTCGACGAGGTGGTGATCGGCTGCCGTGGCGAGATCATCGCTCGTCATCCTCGAAGCTGGGAACGGGAAGACGTTGTGTTCGACCCGCTGCATTACCTGCCGCTGATCGAACAGAAGATCAACGCGCTGGATCAGGCCGCTCCTCTTCAGGGCTGGGATCTGCCCGAGGCGTTCGCCACGCTGCGCCGCCTGATGGAAGCGCGCATGGCAAAGCATGGCCGGCGCGAGTATGTGCAGGTGCTGCGGCTGCTGGAAAGCTTCGAGCTTGCCGATCTGCATGTGGCGGTGAAGCAGGCCCTCCAGATCGGGGCCATCGGCTTCGATGCCGTCAAGCATCTTCTCCTGTGCCAGGTGGAGCGGCGGCCGCCGAGACTGGACCTGTCCATCTACCCGTACCTGCCAAGAGCCACCGTCGAGAAGACATCGGCAAAGGCCTATATGCGGCTTCTGTCGACGCATGCGGGAGATGCCGCATGAGCACCCAAGCGTCAGACAATCCCCCTGCGATCCTGCTCTCCCACACGCTCAAGACCCTCAAGCTGCCGACCTTCCAGCGCGAGTATCAGAAGCTGGCCCGGCTCTGCGCCACACAGGGCGTGGACCATGTCGGATACCTCACTCGGCTTGCTGAGCAGGAGATGATCGAACGGGATCGCCGCAAGGTCGAACGCCGCATCAAGGCGGCGAGGTTCCCGGTCGTCAAAAGCCTCGACAGCTTCGACTTCGCCGCTATCCCGAAGCTCAACAAGATGCAGGTGCTGGAGCTGGCCCGCTGCGAATGGGTCGAGCGGCGCGAGAACGTCATCGCGCTTGGCCCCAGCGGCACGGGCAAGACCCATGTGGCGCTCGGTCTCGGTCTGGCCGCCTGCCAGAAGGGCTTGTCCGTCGGCTTCACGACCGCCGCTGCCCTGGTCAGCGAGATGATGGAGGCGCGCGACGAGCGACGTCTGCTGCGTTTCCAGAAGCAGATGGCAGCCTACAAGCTCCTGATCATCGACGAACTGGGCTTCGTGCCATTGTCAAAGACCGGGGCGGAATTGCTGTTCGAGCTGATCGCGCAACGCTACGAACGCGGTGCCACCCTGATCACCAGCAATCTGCCATTCGACGAATGGACCGAGACGCTGGGATCGGAACGGCTGACCGGCGCACTGCTCGACCGGCTGACCCACCACGTCAACATCCTCGAGATGAACGGCGACAGCTATCGTCTCGCTCAAAGCCGCGCCCGAAGGGCAGGCTGAAGCCCCTCAAAAAGTCGCCAACGCCGCACGCGGGAAACTCTGGTCGGGCTACGCCCTCCCGACGTTCCCCGCGTGCGGCGTCAGGTGGCCTACTTTTACGCCGCCCAATGGACGACTTTTGCTCCGCCGTTGACAGATGGCGGGCGGCGACATTCATCACCGTCATGAATCGATCCGGAGCGACCGATTCAAAACTCTCGTTGGACGAGGTGTGATTTACAGGCGACCATCCTGCGATGAGCCTCTATCCCTATCAGCTTTATTGCGAACGCATCGACCGCGCCAGGAACATGGCCCGGTACTACATGCTATCGATCCAGCCGACCCTGTTCGGGGAAACTGCGGTCGTCAGGTCCTGGGGACGCATCGGCAAGTCCGGCGGAGAAATGAGCGAGTTGTTTGAGACGGAGGCGCAGGCGGCGTTCCGCTTCCTCGAACTTGCACGGTGCAAACGGAAAAAAGGCTATCGACCGGCAGCAAGTTGTGGAAATAGCGCTCGTTCTCGCAGTGGCCGCCCCGAAGGCCCGTGACAAGAGCCCGGGCCGAAGGGGATGATCCGGCGCACGGAAGAAAGGGGATCATCCATGACGACCACCAATGAGATCGCAGACAAGATCGCATCCGAGCAGAACCTGACCAAGACGCAGGCCAAGGCCATCGTCGAAAGCGTTTTCAACCAGATCGCAGAGGCGGCAAAGGCCGGCGCGGAAACCTCCATCCCGTCCTTCGGCAAGTTCAAGGTCAAGGACACGCCTGAGCGCGAGGGCCGCAATCCCGCGACCGGTGCGACGATCAAGATCGCCGCTTCGAAGAAGCTGACCTTCACGCCGGGCAAGGCGGTGAAGGACGCGCTCAACGGCTGAGGCGAACGTGCTGCTGGTTATGGCAGCACATGGAGGCCTCCTAGAAAGGAGGCTCCGCGCTCACGCGGCCGTCCTGCTCGGCCTCGATGGCGGCAAGCTCGGCCAGCACCAGCTCCAGCTCCGCCGCAATCACGCGGCGGTCGTTGGCGTCGCAGGCATTCTTCATCTCGGCCCGAAGCTCTTCGATTTGCTGTTCGAGGGAAATCGTCATCGTCGTCTCCTTGACGTTTGTGAAAGACGACGTCCGCGGTCGGGGAGACGGGACAGGGTCAAGGATCGCTTCGCGACCGCCAGAGGCGGCGAGTGGGGGAGCCGATTTCGTGCTGGCGGCTTCAGCCGGCCATGCGAAATTGGGGGTACCGCTCGTCCTTCGACGCTGTGCCGTATCCCCGGCATGATAGGTGGATCTGAGCAGACCACACCCTCTCGGTATGGCACCCGAAAAGCCGGAAGCGGGCTCGATGCCCGCGACCGGCTTCCTGATGCGGTATGAGAAGAGCCCCGCCTGATGGCGGAGCTCCTCGGGGTTGATCAGGCCTCCCGCTTCGGGCGGTTCCAGATGAGGGCGTATTCGCCTTCCTTCTCGCTCGGCCACAGCGCCGCGGTGATCGGGGCGTTGAAGCTCGGGTCGTCCAGCTTGACGGAGATGTATTCCTCGCCGTCGTTGGAGACCGCCTTCCAGCCCGCGCCGACCTCGACGCCGTTGCCGGCGGTGATGCGGAAGTCCGGGGCGTCACGCGAGACGCGCTCGATGGGGTTCAGGCGGGCCTTCATGCTGACCGTGAGCGTGCGGACGTTGCCGATGATCGAGTTGTTGCCGTTGGTGATGAATTCGCCGATGACTGCCATTGTCGTGTTCCTTTCCGGTTTGTTCGGGCCGCGCCTGTCGCGGCCTCGATGGCGGTGTAAGGACCGGGGGTGATCGACACTGCACCCTCTGGGCCGAAACGAAGTGGAGGGCGGCCGGGAGCAGCTTTCTTGTATCGCGAGGAATGCGAACCTGTTCGCAGGGGAAGAAAGTTGCGGATGGCCGTTGCGGGATGGCGATCGAGACGAAGTCGTCCTTCGGTCACACCAGATCCATCGAGGTCTGCGCGGGTGCGCCCCACTTCAATCGAGCAAGGAACACCGATCATCGCCCGGAGTTCATCGGCGATCCCCGACGGCGACCGCGGTGATGGCACCGCTCTCTCACGATGGCTCCCGTCCGCACGGCTCGCCGTGTCCGTCGATCCCTCACCGACGCCCCATCCGCATCATGTCCATGACGAATGCGCTGGTCGGCGCCGATCGTATGGCGGCTCTTCCATCGCGCGCGTATCCTCGGACAAGGGCAACCCGGGTTTCACGGCACCTCCCTGGAGGGCGGTCGAGAGGAAGGAATGGGAGCGCTTCGAAACCAACAGGCTCGCGGCATGCCTATATCGACCACACCTGATCCGCCGTCGCGCGGCGGGGCTCGTTCCGCGTGCCTGCCGACTGCGCCCGCCCGATCAGAAGGGCCTACACGTGACGATCGCCGACACTGCACCGCGCCGTTAGACGTCGCTCGGCGAAATGAGCTTCGGCCCTCTCGTCGGGAGTATCGGCCCGCCAATCTTCCAGAGCCTCCTGCACCTTCGCCCGGAACCAGCCGTCGTGGCTGGCCGCATCAGGGCACGGTTTCGATGTCTGTCTGTCTGAACTCATCTGCCGTCGCCAGAATGGGCACGTTGTAATATTTGGCGCATGCGTAATGCAGGCAGTCACCGAGATTGAGGCCCCGGCGGCCCGCGCGATAACGATGCGCGGCGGAAAGAGCGATCCGGGTCATCGCGGTCGCAGGCGGAAGATCGCGGATTTCGATCCCGCGCTCATCGAGGAACTCGATGACGATCGGTTCTACCTCCGCCACGGCGAGGCCGAACTTGTCAGGGCGGGCAAGACCGAGCACCGCCTCAAGCACGGCGACCGGGGAGGTGAAGGCGGCCTTCGCAGACGCGATCGCATTGGAAACGCGCGCCGCTTCCGGTTCGTCGGAAAGGAGCGCGATGATGGCGCAGGCATCGACGAACATCAGCTTTCCCACAGTTCGTCATAGGCTTCGCGCGGAAGCGGCTGTCTAGCAGCGGCATCGAGTTTGACGCCATGTTGTTCGCGGAGCCGGGCAGCGGTTTGCAGCGGCGTCTCCTCGTGACGGCGGCGTTCGATCGCCTCTTTCATGGCAATCACGATCGCATCGGTTATGCTGACGCCGGCCATATGCGCGAACTTGCGCGTGAGCGCGTCCGCTTCAGGATTGTTGACGTTGATCGGCATGGGTCACTCCATGTAGATAAATTCAGGAAATAATGTAGATCGCCTCGGCCCTATCTGCAAGGTTTCTCCAACGGGTGACACGAAGGTCGCACGGCCGGATCGGGAAGGCGTCTCGCCCTCCCCGTCGATCTCCGAGGCGGAAAGCATCAGGCGGCCTGCCGCCCGGTCTCCGCATTCGGCTGGAGGTCATGAAGATAGGCGACAGCGCGTTGCGCATGTGCGGCCGCCTGGAAGATTGCCCGGCGGTCACCGTCGAGCAGCTTCAACCACGAGGCCACATAGCTGGCGTGATCAGGCCGCGGCTCCAGTTCCGGGACGATCCCGAGATCGGCGCAGAGGAAACATGCCCCTATGTCGGCACAAAGCTCTTCGCGTGCGCGCTCCGTGCGATCCTTGTGATAGCGGCTCAAATCCCGATTCAGCCGGTGGCTTGCGCCGACCCAGTGGGTCGTTTCGTGTCCGAGGACGGCGTAGTAACTCTCCGCGTCCCGGAACGCCTCGAACTCCGGCATCTGGATGCTATCGCTGGATGGCTGATAGAACGCCTGCGACCCACCATGCCGGATCACCGCGCCGGTGTTGGCAAAAAAGCGATCAGCATGTTCGATCCGCGCGACCGGATCGGCGGCCGGCTCCGGACGGTGATAATATTGGTCCGGGAGACCGTCTATCTGATCGCAATTGAAGACCGAGTACGCCTTGAGAAACGGGATGTCGCGATCGACTTCGCCACCGCTCGCGTCTTTCTCCGTCTTCGTGAAGCGGCTGGCATAGACGACGGTCGCACCGCTTTCGCCCTTGCGCACATGGGCGCCAAGTTCGTTCGCCTGCCGAAGCGTCATCCATGTGGCCGATGTAAAACCGCGCGCGATACTCTCGGACCAGAGCAGGAGAACATTCAGCCCCGAATATGGCTGTCCGTTATGGCGCAGCGGCCGGGTGATCCGGCCGGACATGTTGCCAGCACTCCAGGGCTGCACCCATGGGCGCACGCCCTTCTCCAGATCAGCGACGATCCGCTTCGTGATCCGCGCATAGATGTCGATCCTCGCGCTTTCTGATTTCCTGCTCATTCTTCTGACCTCCGTGTAAGGCCGCGCCCATCGCGGCCCCGTCGCGTTGGGCCGATGGCGGGAGCGGTCAGGCGGCATGCGCACCGGAACGGCCGGAACGAAGAGAAGGACGGCGTAGCCGTTGCGCCTGCCGTCGGCTCCTGCAGGACCGACAGAAGGGACGGGCTGCGATGGGGCGTTTTCCGTCTCGTCTTTCTTTCCCCGCTCTCCACCAGCGCCCGGCGATGACGGCCTGATACGCGAAAAGGCCGCCTCCGGCGGAGACGGCCTCGATGCGGATTGCGATGTGACAGCTCAATCGAAAGCCGACATTTGCGCCGCGGCCGCCTTGCGGTCGAGGGACTGGCCCGGATTGTCGACCGGCCGGTCGAAAGGCTTCCATGCCTCGCCAACGATCTGCTCGTAGGCGGCGACGGCACCTTCGGCGGCCATCCGCAGCGCGTGCGCCTGAACGCCCATGTCGGCCGCGAACTCGCGCTTGCGCTGGGCGGCGCTGTCATAGCCGACGGGCCCGTCGAGATCCTCGTCGCGCGCTTCGGCTGCTCCCTTGGCGGTGGCGTCACGCGCTTCGCTGACGGCGCGGGAGTAGAACTGGCCGGCGCCGTGGGCGGATCCGACATAGGCACCGACGATGCGCTGCAAGTGGATCTGCATCGCCCGTTCGCTTAAGCCCTCGGAAAGTCCTGTGGCGGTTTCGACGATCAGGCGCTCGTGCATGTCGCGGATGCCGTCGCTGTCGAGAATGGCGGTCCCGAAGCTCTCGGCGATCCGGAGCGCCTGCGCTTCATCGGGGCATGTGAGGCGGACCATTTCGATGGTGGCGCCCTTGCGGAGCTGGACGACTCGGGCGGATTGGCGGGACTGGGTTGCGGGCTTTGCCATGATGGTTTCCTTCTCGGTTTCCCCGAAGCGGTTCGGCCCCCCTTGGCCGATCTGCCCTTCGGTGCGGTCAAGAGGAGCCGGCGCAAGCCGGGAGTTTCAGGGTCCGGGCAGGCCAGATCGAGCGGAGCCGGTGCGCGGGCAAGCGGGTCTCTGAGACCTGCGAGGCCCGCGTTCCTGCTCTGCGACAAGCGGCATGACCGGCCGCCCCGCGGCGCGACAGCGGCCTTGAAACGACCGGCAGCCGGTTCAGACCGCAACGAAACCGAAGGGCGGAACGGCCAAGGGATCGACATCGGATGCCAGAGCCGAAGAGGAAAACCAGGCAAGGCCCACGCCAAACCAGTTCCCATCTGCCGGAAGAGCTCCGTTCACCAGGGCCGGAATGCTTTGACGCCCTCCTGATGTCCGCTGGTCTGCGAGGCGCTCTCGATGGGAAAGCGGCGGCGGTTGGATCTCGGCGGCTTTCCGCGATAGATGCGCTCCTGAGATGCGGGGCCATTGCAAGGTCTCCCACGGAAGGGGCACGACAGATGAGCGACCAGAGCAACGACGATTACGTCTATGACGAAGCAATCGGCGAATGGCGGCCGGCCTCCGAACTTGCCGCGGAAAAGGCGAAGGCAGCCGAAGTCCGGGATGCCTCCGGCAATGTTCTCGCCGACGGCGACTCCGTCGTGCTGATCAAGGATCTGAAGGTCAAAGGCGCCGGCCAGACGCTGAAGCAGGGCACCGTCATAAAGTCGATCCGGCTCACCGATAATCCGGAAGAGATCGACTGCCGCCACGACGCGATCAAGGGGCTGGTCCTGCGCACGGAATTCGTGCGCAAGCGCTGATCAGTGCTCTGCCTGCGGTTTCGGCGGGCGGTAACGATCAAGCCACGACGGTCCATGGGTATTTCGCAAACGCCGCAGGATGGGACCATCGTCACAGGGCGCTACGCCCATCCAGGCGTTGTTCAGGATGCGCTTCCACGAACGGCCGTGTCTGGCGGCATAATCCTGAAGAGCATTCACCTCTTCCTCGGTCAGAGGTGGAAGCGGCTCGGCGTCAAAGCGCCTCATGGCGCGCTCCTCTCACGACGGTGATGACGACATCCTCGTTCCGGACCCCGAGCGGAAGCACCAAATTCCGGTCGCGCCTGGAAAGCGGCGATGGCGGCCTGCTGGCGCGCGAGCTTGCGGGCAAGAGCATCGATCTCCGGCTGCCGTTCCGCGGTGATCGCCGCCAGACTGGAGCGATAGCGGGCGAGGAAGGCTTCCGGCGCGGGCGGTTTACCCCGCCGGTATCCGCTTCGGCGCCGCCCGAGCGACGGGATGAGAGCCGTCATCTTGGCGGTAATCTGCCGGTCGATCAAGTCGAGCTGGCGTTGAGTCTGGCGGCGGGCCTCTTCCATCCGGAAAAGCAACGCCTGACGTTCCGGGGACCGGGTCATGACGTCTCCCTCCCCTGCCAGGCGACAAAGCTCGATGGCCCGTCATAGGACCGATGACAATCGACATCGATGACGAAACCGAAACGGCCCGGCACGTATTCGGCAGACGGCAGGAGAAAACGCCGCTCCTTGGCATTGTGCTCTCGCTTCCCTCCGCGCGTGGCGATCACTTCGATCATGCCGGGATGATGATCGGAGCGAAGGGCGGCGATGACGATCCAGTCATCGGCATGGGCCGCCTCGAAAGCGCGACGGTCCTTCACATGGGATTCACCGGGCGCCAGGGTCGTGACGAAGATCGTTTCCCAGGCGTCGGGCCACCAATCCTTGATGGACCGTTCCGCGCAGCGCCGCTCAAACCCGGTGAACAGATGCGGAAAGGTGATCGCCACGATCGCCCAAGCGGAGTCCTCCTCATAGAAGCCGTCCTTCGACCGCAGCAGCGGGTGAACCTTTCGGTTGCGCTCAGCCGAGAGCTTGAAGCCGCCGTGCCCGGCGGTGGAATGGCACTCGACGCCCTCCGCATAGACGGTCGTGCGCTGCGACATTCCCCAAGGCGTATGGACACGGGTGAAGATCTCGCAGCGGCCGAGCGCCTGTCGTTCGCGCTGATGTTCGGCGTTCTCGATCACGCATGCACGAAACGCCGCCTCGTCGGCGAGTTCGCCGGAATGGCCGTAGAAGTCGGTTCGCCGCCACTCGGCGAGCGGCCGGGCGATCTTACCACCGAGGCCAAGATAATGCCGCCCATTACGGCCGGGCAACATTGCGAACGCCGTATCGGCGACACGGGCGACCGGAAAGCCATCAGCGGATCGCCCAAAAGAAACCTTCGGATATCCGGAGGCATCATTGGCCTCGGTCATGACAGGGCTGGTGTTCATGCTGCCGCCCTCCCTTCCACAACGTCGGCTGCGACCTCGTCCGCCGTGACGACCTCCAGCGCGGCATGAGGATAGCCGTGTCGGGACAGCCATTCCTCTGCGGCTTGGCGGTTCGCTGCGAGATGCACGAGCTCGGCATTGTCGCCGGCGCGATCGAACACGCGGCAACTGCCAATGGCAGGGCGTTCGACAATCGTGAACGTCAGACGGGTCTCCAGCGAGAAGGTCCGATGAACGCGGATTGTGATGACGCCGGCAGCACCTTGGTCGGCTTCATGGAGCGTGATGCTCGCGGGCAGGATGATGCTGCCTGAGCCAAGTTCTCCCTGTTTGCGGATCAGGCGGCCGTTGCTGTTATTGCTCTGCCATGCAGACAGCTTCCTGCGATGGCGTTCGGATGGCCGCGGCGCGCCGTCCGACCAGGCGATGATCGAGCCGACGGGTGCCATAAATGAGATATGTGCGGACATGCAAGTTCTCCCTAAGTTTCGAGGGTTGCGAAAACGAAACCGCCGCCGGTGGAAATCACCGGCGGCGGAACATCATTCGAAAGGAAAGTGCGGGGGCGGCTATTCCGCCGCGACGCGATAGGCCTCCTGCGCATCGTCGGAATCGGTTGTACCGGGAGCGCGGTCGAAGGTGTCGGGCAGATCGGCTTCACCCTCGAACGGATCGGGGGCTTCACGTTCATCGACGACGCTCCCACCGACCGGAGCGCCTTCGCCTGTATCTGCATCCGTCTCCGCATCGACCGCGGCGCCCTCGACGGACTCGCCGTCGAGGCCATTCTCGGCGGCGTCAACCTGGGTTTCCTCGTCGTCGGGAGTATCGGCTTGGCTGATCAGATCGGCGACCTCGTTCGGATCGGGCGCGAAGAGCGCCGACGCATGGACGAAATGACCTTCCTTGAAGTGGTCGACCAGAGCCGCACGGGTTTCGCGCACCTTTGGACGCGGCAGGACATTGACCTCCTTCGCCGCCGCTTCCAGCGCCTGCCGCGACAGGCACAACAGGAAATCTTCGGAGCCCATGTTTGGCAGAAAGCCGTCGGCGCCAATGGCGTCACCGGCGATGCGGGAGACGACGCCGCTGTTCGACATGCCGCGGCGGCAAGACAGGACGTCAGTCAACATGGAGCGGGCGGCGACGCGCACCGTCTCCGTATCGAAGGCGAGCTTTCCGTCCTCGGAAAACAGACGCGCGGCATGGCGCCGGAAACGCTTCGGGCCGAACACGGTGTCGTTGGCGCCGGAGTCGACGCGGACGTTCTGGCCGGCAAAGGCGAGAACGAGCAAGGCCATGAGCATGTCGTCCTCGATCGGCGCGCGGCCGAGCGCCTCGTGAAGTGCGTCGGTGCGGAAATCACCGATCATGTCATGGCCCTTCTGGGTGACGTCGGGGCGCGGCTTCGGAGTATCGATGACCCTGCCGTCATGGATATCGCCCTGCCCGCCTGTCGCGGAGACGCCGCCCTTGCCCCTCGCTTGTCTGTCCTCCGGCATGCGGAAAGCCACCGACTGCACCTTGCCGTCGCGGTCGAGATACATGGCCACATGGTCGGACTTCGAGGGTTTGCCGTAGACGCGTTCGGCCTTCTTCGGCAGTTCCGGCTGGCCCCAGTTGTTGACCTCGACGATCGTGCCCTTCTTCGGAAGATTGTTCGTCATCCATTCCTGCTGGGCGCCAAGGAAGGCCTCGACATTGGTGGTGTAGCGCGTGTCTTCGTCAGCCGGCGAAAACAGGTCCTCCACCCATTCGATGCCGTAGGCCGCGGCGAGTTCGTCACCGAAGCTCGCATCCTTCGCATACATGCGCGTCTTCGAGAGTGCCCGAGAGATGTTGTACCAGTCCGCCCGCTCGTTCTTCTTCGGCTTGTGTGCCTTCCAGACCTCCTTCTGCTCGTCGAGCGAGGCGGCGGCGACGGTGCGGAGCTGCTGCTCGTTCGGCAGGTCACCAAGCGCCATATGATCGAGCATGGCCGGCAGCACATTGGCGAGCAGCCTGAGCTTCCGGATCTGCCGGACCGGCAAAGCGAGTGCGACAGCGATCGCTTCCTCGGTCCAGCCCAGCGCAACGAGCCGTTCTATGCCGCGCCATTGGTCGACAGGATTGAGCGGTTCACGGGCGATGTTCTCGACCATCGAGCGCATGGCGCCGTTATCGTTGGCCGCCTCGCGGACGATCACCTCGATTTCCTCGAGGCCGGCGGCGATCGCCTGCCGGACGCGGCGGTGGCCGGCCTGAATGATGTAGCCGTTCCCGCCATCCGTCTGCGGCGACACGACCGGCGGCTGGATGATGCCGACCGCCTTCACCGTCGCCAGAAGCAGGGCATCGGCCTGGGGTGAGGATTTGGAACGGCGCGCGTCGTCGGGATTGTCCTTCAGCGCGCGGGGATCGAGTTTGAGGATCTGCATGGGATTTGCTCCTTCCGGGGTCGCGGAACCGGGACATCGCCGGCTCTTGTCCGTCTTCAGTTCTTCCGAAGACATTTCCCGGAGCGCAGGGCGGGCGGACCGGCGCAACTGCGCCCGAGCGGCCCTGCCGGTCCGGGCGAGCGGGGCGAAGCTTTGCGAGAACGACCTGCAGGGGTGCGGAGGGGGCGGTTGAGCGCCAGCGGCGACGGGAAGGCCGGTCTGCGAAAGGGGTTTCCTCCTTTCTTTCCTCCTCTTACTTTTTCAGACGGGTGAGGGAAACGCGAGGCAGCACGGGCAATCGAAGGAGCCTGCAGGTTCCGCCTGGCCCATGGTGTCAGGGATTTATCCCCGACGCAGGCCCCCCTTCCTTCTCGAATTCGTCGTTGATATCCGTATCACTGCTAGTGGCGTTTTATCAGCGATTGTTTCGCAGCCCATGTTTCATATTCCCGGAGGAGGTCCTCGACTACCGACCACTGCGGATATTTGCTCCGCAAGAGTTCATCATGCTGGTCCAAGCACGGTGACTCTCGCATAGCACTTTGCCGGAGTGGCTCGAGGGCGCTGTGACGCATCAGGGCCAGGCATTCAGGCGACGACAGATCGCGCGGCAGGTGTTCCAGCAAGCCGCTGACGATGATCACCCAATTGTTGACGACAAACGGACGACCAGCCTCTTCCACCTGATCTGTGATCTCCTCCAACATCGACAGCAGCGCGACAAACCGCACGGGCCAGGTTTCGGCAAGGAATTGCGGCGCCATCATCTCAATCGTCCCGCGAATTTCCTCGGGTAGTGCGTCGCAGAAGCCGAGTTTCGAATATTCTATCCGCGCCATTGACTGATCCTGGCATACTTGACAGCAGATTTCCGCTCCCCGTTGAGGCGCTCCTGCGTTGCCCATCTTTATCCTTCGAGAGCGAGACAGGGCAAGGCCAGAAGCCACGTCAGCAACGGGGCTAAGCGGCAATTTCCTCGGCCTCGGCATCGCCGCGCGCAGACTTCGCCAGCGCCTCCTCGACCTCACGCAACTTCTGGCGCTTCTCAGCCAATTCGTCGGCAAAGGCGAAGGTGCCACCCTGCCGCGACTGGTAGGAGGAAAGCCGCCGCTGGTACTCAGCCAACCTCAGTCGATAACGTTCCCGCTCCTCTTCGAACCCGTCGAGCGCGTGCTCGAGGCGGGAGATGGCACCGAGCGGCGTGACAGTGACGGCGAGATCGATCTCTTGGGTCGCGCCGGTGCGCTGAAGCAGGGTCTGGTAGTGGTAATTGTCACCACGGCCAAAACGTTCGCCCTCATAGATGAGATCGAAGCCGCCGATCGATGCGATGTGGACTTCACCTTGGCTCTGGAGCTGGACGAGGGTGAGGATTTCCTTCATCAACGCCCGGCCGGCATCCTTGCGCTCTGTGTACGGCTTGCCCATCACGGTGATTGCGAAGGCATCGCCTGATGTCGGGACCAGGCGTTCGATGTCCTGTCCGATCTCGCCGATGCGGCGATTCGCCGTCTCAATCTCGCGCTCGGCGTCGCGGAGCTGCCGGCGAACTGCAAAGAGATCGTCGTCATGAGCGGCGCGCAGCCGATCAAGGCGGGCAATGTCGGCCTCCAGCCCGGCCTTCTGCATCAGGCGCTCATCACCACTGGCGATGGCCTTGGCCATGGCGAACTGATTGGCCTGGCCTTCGTTCACGTCTTCCAGCCGGCGGATGGAGGTATCGCCACTGAGTGCGGCGGCAATAAACCTCGCCTTGCGCTCGTTGTTCTGCCACATCGTGGCATCAAGGCTGCCTTGCGTGGCGTAGGCGTAGATATCGACCTCGTCGTGCTGGTTGCCCTGACGCACGATGCGGCCTTCCCGCTGCTCGATCTGCGACGGCAGCCATGGGACATCGAGATGGTGCAATGCCTTTAGCCTGAGCTGGGCATTGACGCCCGTGCCCATGGTTTCCGATGACCCGATCAGGAAGCGGACCTTGCCGGCGCGGACGTCGCCGAACAGGCGCTGCTTTGCCTCGGTCTTCTTGAAATCCTGCATGAAGGCGATTTCGGTCGCCGGCACGCCCATACGGATGAGCTCGTCGCGGATCCAGCGATAGGCAGAAAACCCCCTTGTCTTCTCGACATTGATCGTGCCGAGATCGGAGAAGATCATCTGCGCCGCGCCCGGAAGTTCGTAAGGCTTGCCGTCGGGGCGGAGGTAGATGTTGTCCAAGGTCTCCTTCCAGATGCGGTGGGCGTTGCGAACGAGCAGATTGAGCTTGTTGTCCGGTTCGTCGTCCATTGCCGGCATGACCAGGCGGAGATCGATCGCCGCGTGACGCCCATCGGTGATGACCGAGAGCAGGATGTCGTCGCCGGGCTCGGCTGGACGGTCGCGTTCCTCGATCGCCTTGATGCGGGTTTCCAGGATTTGCTGGTAGGCCTTGAAGGCGGGCGTTGGTGCTGCGGTCAGGATCTGCCGCTTGCCGGTCGCGATCACTGGCACCTTCACATAGGCCTTCAGGTCCTCCGGCATCACCACATCGGCGAAGGTGCGGAACATGGCGATCAGTTCCGGCACATTGACGAAGGACGCGAAGCGGCTCACCGGCTTGTATTTGCCGGACGGTTGCAGTTCCAGCTCCGTCTTCTCGTCGCCGAAATTGCTCGCCCAGGCATCGAACTCGTGCAAGCCCCGTTCGCGCAATGCCTCGTAGCCAAGCAGCCGCTGGATCGAGAACATTTCGCCGAGCGTATTGGAGATGGGCGTGCCGGACGCCAGCACCAGAGCGCGGCCCGGATTTTTCGTCTCGATGTAGCGGGACTTCACATAGAGGTCCCAGGCTTTCTGCGAACCGTTCGGATCGATGCCCTTGAGCGTCGACATATTGGTGGCGAAGGACAGCTTGCGGAACTCCTGCGCCTCGTCGACCACGATCTGGTCGACGCCGATTTCGGAGATGGTCAGTAGGTCGTCTTTGCGGGTCGCGAGGGATTCCAGCCGTTCCTGCAAGCCTTCCTTCAGGCGCTCGAGCCGCTTGCGCGAGACCCGGTCTTCGTCATCGACCCTGGTCAGGAGATCCTCGTAGAGCTGCAGCTCGTCGTGGATCATCTGCTGTTCGAAGGCCGAGGGCACGCCGATGAACTTGAACGCAGAGTGCGTAATGATGATCGCATCCCAGGCCGCCGTCGCCGCCCGCGACAGGAGACGCTGGCGCTTGTCCTTCGTAAAATTGGTCTCGTCGGCGACGAGAATGTTAGCCGACGGATAGAGCGCCAGAAACTCGCGCGCGGCTTGCGCCAGGCAATGACCTGGAACGACCAGCATCGCTTTGGCGATCAGGCCGAGACGGCGTTGCTCCATGATCGCCGCCGCCATCGTCATGGTCTTGCCGGCGCCGACGGCATGGGCGAGATAGGTGGAGCCCGAGGAGATGATCCGCCAGATGCCGCGTTTCTGATGCTCATAAAGAACGAAAGCGCCCGAGGCGCCGGGAAGGTTCAGATGGGAGCCATCGAATTTGCGCGGCGCGATATTGTTGAAGCGGTCGTTGTAGACCCGGGCAAGCCGGTCGGTGCGATCCGGATCGCTCCATACCCAGGTCTGGAACGCTTCCTTGATCTTCTGCAGCTTGTCGCGCGCCGCTTCGGTATCGACGACATTCAGCACCCGCCGCTCGCCATCGGCGTCCTTGATCGTGTCGAAGATCTGCGGCACCCGGGAATTCAGCGCATCGGCGAGCAGTTCGCCGGCATGGCGGCGGCTCGTGCCCCATTCCGATGTCCCGGCGGCGCTATAACCAAGTTGACGGGCCTCGACCGTCCATGATCCCAGTTCCGGCATATGATGAATGCGGATCTCCGCCCCCATCATCTCCTTGACGAAGGCGACGACGTCGGACGCCGGGATCCACGGCGCGCCGAGACGAGCGGTGATGTCGGACGGACGCAGATCGGCGGGCTGGACCTCCTGAAGTGCCTCGACATTGCGCTGGAAGCCAGGATCGAGGGCGGCAGCCGCCTCCGCCGTGGCAAGCTTGGTGCGGACCGGGCCGGAGAGATAGGCGTCGGACGTTTGCCACGAACCGTCGGTCGGATCGCGGAAGATGGCCTCGCCGAGATCGGCGATCACCGCCTCCGGGTCACGATGCAGGAGTTCGGCGATATCGTCGATATCGACACGGCCGCGCTCGTTGAGCACCACGGCCAGCGCATCGGCCGCCGATGTGATCACCGGGACTGCCGGTGGCGAGATCACCCGTTCGGAAAAGATCGGACCGGGACGGGCGGTATCAGTCTCGAGGTCATAGTCTTCGATGGAAGCGACCAGCCAGCAATCGGGATCGTCGAGGAAGGGCTTCAGGTTCGGTCGGCGGTGGCTTTCCCGGACCTCGCCGGTTTCCTCGTCCTCCGCGATCGAAACCGTGGTGTGGTTGATCGGTCCAAAGTCGCGGACGAACGACGACCAGGCGATGCGCAGGCGCACCTGGCTGTCCTTCCAGGGGCGATCCTGTTCTTGGCACCTCAGCACCTCGCGCACCGCGTCCCGGACCGGGATCAGCTTGCTGATGATGCGGATGTGCTTCTCGGACAAGCCATCGCCGCTCCGGCCCTTGCGGACCTTGATCGGAACCGGAGAGCCGTCGACCATCTGCATCAGGCCGTGCCTGGCGTCGAAGAAGAAGCTGCCCTCGCGAACCTTCTCGCTTGCGGGCCGAAGATCGACGATCTCCCCGAGCTCGTCCTCCAGTTCGATGTCGATTGCTGACGGCTCGCCGTCGTAGCGATCTTCCGGAAGAAGAGAGATGGCGGCATTCAGCGCCACTTCGAGATCGACTCCGGCGCGACCACGGCACGTATACGTCTCACCGAACGGGCCCGACGTCAGCGCGTGGTCGCCAAGCACGAAATCAGGATGCCGTGCGAACCACCTGTTAATGCGGATAGCGCCTTCGTCTTCTGTTGCAGGGCGGACTTCATCCACGTCGAGCCAGGTCTGGTCGCCCTCAGCTTCTCCAGCCTTGCGCTTGCGGAAGAACAGGATGTCCACGACGACGTCCGTGCCGGCGTCCCGGCGAAAGCTGCCTTCGGGCAGGCGAATTGCGGCAATCAGGTCGGCGGATTTGGCGATATGCTCGCGGGCTGTGCTGTCCGCCTTGTCCAGCGTGCCGGAACTGGTGACGAAGGCCGCGAAGGCGCCGGGCTTCAGAAGATCGATGGACCTCGCGATGAAGTAGTCGTGCAGTCTGAGACCAAGTGACCGATATTGCCGGTCGGAACGCACGATGCGATCGGAAAACGGTGGATTGCCAATGGCAAGATCGTAGATCGGCGAGAGATCGGTGCGCGCGAAATCCCCTTCAATAATCCGAGCTTTCGGCTGCAGGAGCTTTACGATCCGCGCGGTGACAGGATCGAGTTCGACGCCGGTCACATAGCTACTGTCTCGATATTCCTCCGGCATCAGCGCCGGAAACAGGCCCGTGCCGATGCCCGGTTCCAGCACACGGCCGCCGCGCCAGCCTAAGCGCTGCAATCCGGACCAGATCGCCCGGATGATGAACTCCGGCGTGAAATGCGCATACTGCGTGCAACGGGACAGGCTCGAATAGTCACTCTCGGAGACGGCGCTCTCTAGCGACGAGCCGAGATCGTCCCAGCCGTCCCGAAACTCGACTTCACCCGGGCGGCGAAACATGCCGTTCGCCAGCTCGGAGGCGCCGAACCCCGTGAAACGGATCAACCGTTGCTGATGCTCGCGCGTGACTGGAACGTTGTGCCGCTCGATCTCGTTCGCGATCAAAATGGCCGCCACATTCAACCGGGCGCGTTCCTTCCAGGACGCAGCAAGGCCGCGATCCTCGCCGTCATCGAGATAGAAGTTCGCCCGGTCGCCCTGCCGCCGTGGTGCTAACCGCAGGGGCGCAGCGATCGGCAGCGCCGGTGCGGGCGCGGGCGGCGTCGGATCGGGATCGTCGTCATTGGCAGGTTCGGGGGCCGTCTCGGGTGCAAAGCCACCGAAGGCCGTGACGCCCAGGCCGAGCCCTGACGACAGGGCTGTGTTCCCGAACATGTCGAGGGTGCCAGAAGGACCAAGTGAAAAAGGATCGTTGGACATGAAAATGCTCTCCTTGGAAAAGGGCGAGCGTCATCGTTCCGCTGGATTTGACCTGCGGGCGGACGGTCGCGAAGTTGTTGGAAGGGTGCGCCGCGTCAGCGGCGGATCAGGCTGATCGATATGGACGTGTCGTTCATCACGAACCGCAGATGCGTCGCGTCGGGCTGAGCCGCGACGAGCGTTTCGAGTTCGACGGCGTCGATGAATTCGACCCCGTCATCGCCCCCGAAATGTTGCCGCTTGTAATGCCAGTAATCCGGATTGGTCTTCGGATCGCACTCCTCGGCATGGATGACGAGCGGACGCTGTCCCTCGGCGAGTTTTCCGTTGGACATCACGTAAACGCCCTCGTCACCGACCAGCCACAGGCCGGCTCTGGCCTCGGCTTCAGGGGATATTCCCTGATACAGAATCCGAAAGCCGCCGTTTGCGGCCGCGTCGGCACGGCCACGCGCCAGCACGGCGCAAATGTCCGTGAGAGAGAAAGTGAACATGCCACCCTCCCTCACGCCGCTTGTCGCTCGGGCAGGTAACGCAGATGTGCCGGCAGCTTCGCCGCGATCTCCACGTCCGTCAGGTCTTCTAGCAGCTTGCACGTGGTGCCGCCTGGTCTGGCGAAGAACATGACCGTGCGCTTGCCGCGATCAGCCTCTGGCCAACGCTCGCCGGCGTAGCCGCGATAGTCGTCAGCCGTGCTGCTCCAGATATGTTCGAGACGCTCCTCGCGCGTCATCGCCCGGACGGGACGGGATTCACGCTCGACGATGGCTTCGCGCATGCGTGCGGGCGAACCCTTGTCAGCGAGGTCGCAATAACCGTGGAAGTGTCGTATGCGCCCGTCGATCGACAGCGTGAAAAAGATGCTGGTGATCGAATTGGTCAGGAACTCGCGCATGGCGAACATCTCAGCCTTCATCCAGAGCGGCGGCAGGATCTCGAACATGTAATCGTGGGATGCCTCACCGATCTCGAACCATTCGCCGCGATAGAGCGCACTGTCGTCGCCCTCCCAGCGGTTCGGGCGCTGCGCATGACGGTCGAACATGCGGAACATCTGGTGCCGGTCGGTGACACCCTGGAATACCTTGCGGATGGGAGAGAGGTTCATGAGCGGGCTCCTTTCAGCCTCGTCGGGCTGAAGCGCGGCTCATCTTTGCGATGACTCCATCTTCTCTTCAGCCCTTCCTGACCCCTCCCCCGCGGCCGCCTCTCCGTCCGGTTGGGTCAAGGGCCGGCTTCAGCCGGGCGAAGCTTCACCCTTGACGCGGCCGGCGGGCATGCGGCAGGCCTCCCCTACCCACCCTTCTTTCCTTTTCTTCTCCTTTTCTCTCCTGCAATGCGTCGTTCCAGTCCTCAGCCGGCGGCGTCAGGCGGAACCAGTCGCAGCCGGCATCTTCTGCGATGTCGCGCAGGCGGCCGGCAAAGGCCTCGCCCTGACTGTTGGCATCCGTGGCGGCGACGAGCTGCGCGCCGGGGCGCGCGGCGAGCACGCGAACCGCGGCTTCTGTCGTCGGCGACCATCCCCCGCCTGTGCTGAGATAGAGGCTTCCCTCTCGCATTCCTTCGAACGCGGCCAGGCTCATGGCGTCGATCGCCGCCTCGGTGACGCAGAGGCGTGAGGCGTCGAGGGCGCCGAACCGGAACAGAACCTTTGACCCTCCTGTCGAGAAGCCACGCCAGTTAGGGCCGCGCTCCTCCCAGCCGGTGACGCCGCCATCGGCATCAACATGGGCGGCCCACATGCTGCCGTAGGGACCTTCCCGCAGCGCATCGCTTTGGAGGGCGGCACGGATGATGGTCTCCGGCAGGCAGCGTTCAGCACGCAGATAGCGCCACGTCATCGACCCTCGCCAAGGCTTGCGGCGTTTTGCCCACCGCTCGGGGATGGTCGCGGCCGGAACGCGATCTCGAACGCTTCTGGTCCACACCGGCTCTTTGGCGACAAAATCGACCAATGCGGCGACCTGGTCGAGCGCTTCGACGAAGGACACTCCTTCGAGATGCGCGGCGAGACTGAAGACGTCGCCTTTCGCGTCGGACAGGGGATCGAACCAACCCCGCCCGTCATGGATGACGATGACGATTTCCGCACCGCGCCGATATTTGACCGCCTTGCGGGTGCTCTCCTTCACGTCGACCGCAAAGCCGGATTGCTCCAACACGACCCGGCAGAGCACACGGTCCCGCAGGTCTTCCAGTTCTTTTTTCTCCATGCTTTCTGTCGGCGCTCACACGTCCGCCCTTCTTGTCCGTTTCTGTTCTCCCCGCAGTTTGCGGGACCCCTTTCCGGCGGCTCGCGAAGAGCAAAGGGGGCAAGGGCGCGGCCGGCAAGGTGCAGATCTGCACCTTGCCGAGCTGGCCGTGCCAGCCGCGGCGAAGCTTCCCTTGCCGCCTGCCGCTCGCAAGCGGCACCTGAAAAGGAGGGGGAAAGCCGGCTCAATGAGCCGGCCCGTATTCGAAGGGATCGAATTCGGCGATGGTCTCGACCTCGCCGTCATCGAGTTCGTCGCTCGGGAGAACGCCGAACTCGTTGCCGGACCTGAAGAGCGTGACCGGGACCATCAGAGTGCGGGCAAGTGCGAATGCGTGGCGCTGAGCGAGTGCAAGATCCTGTGCCATGTGAGAAACCTCCGTCCGGAGCGGGCCGATCCCGCTCGATGGCTCCTCGAAGGACCGGGGACGGTCGCGATCACCGCGAAGGCGAAGCCGAGCGGCGGCAGCTTGCTAGCCGACCCTCAACGGGTTGATCGACGGAGATCCGGACCTGGTCCAGGACGCCATCGAATCAAGAGCGGGGTTGGTTTGCTTCGGAGGGCCAGGCGGTTTTTCCGGCACAGATCTTTCACCGGTTCCGCAGCGACAGCCACGACCCGGCGTTCTTTCCATCCCGCGCCATGCAGATGCTTAGCGGTGACCGGCGCCTTCCTGATCAGCAATCGCCTTGACGGCCTCGACCGGACGTTTGCTCTCTTGCAGCAAACGATTGGCCGAAGCGGAGACTAAGCACGATCTTTAACCTTGTTGGACGTAGGTGGTCCGGTCGCGCCTTAGGGCCTGCGGCGGAATGATGTCGCGGGTTTGGAGCGGCGTCCGATAGTCCGAGCGGCGGTGAGTGCGACCAAAGCTACCAAAGAGGTGTAAATTTTTCAGTTGCGCACGGTCAACCTCAAAGATGGCGAAGCTGTTGGCGTCCTCCACAAGCACTTCATCTCCCCATGATACGCAAGCATGGTCGATCGCGGCATCGCGGTCGCGTACCAATCGGATGCTGTTGTCATTCCGGTCGAGCACTTGCCGATCTATACCCCGTTTCAACATGACCCCGGAGAACTCCTCCAGGATGGAAAAGAAAAGGGGCTGTCCGACCGGAAGCGCAACGTCGGTCGTATAGGTCGGCTCGTCTCGGCCGGTGAAAAAGCGATTGCCTTCCGAGGTCAGATTGAGAAAATCGTATGTGAGCGCATCCTCGTCATCGCGATCCAGTAAAATTGGCTCCATCTCAAGCGGCACATTAAACTGCTGCTCAAGATACTGCATGCGGTGGCGAGTAGCGCGCCGGCCGCATATGGCGACAGCGGAATCGTGGCGCGTCAATTCCGATTTGGGATCGCGCCAGGCTGACAGCCAATTGAAGGAACCGTCAACGAAGATCCTTTCGTCGACAATGAGCGACTTATTGTGGGCTCCGCGCAATCGGTGAACGGTAACGCCCAAATCCCGGAGCATTCGAATGCCCTCGGCAAAAGACCGCTTGTATGTCTCGAACAAGTCCTCAACTTTGCAATTCTTGTCGACCTGCATCAGATTGAACTCATAGTCGGTGTAGAAATGTATCTCTGCCCTTCTTGCCGCGCCCATCAACTCCGTCCACATCGTCGCCAAGGCTCCGCCGGTGATCCACGGTGAAGAAATGATAACCTCGTGCTTGGCGCCTCGCAGACAGAACGCCAGAAATTGAGACAGTTGTTCCGCCCCGGCAACGAAGGTACTGGAACACTCGCAGGTGCAGTCGAAGAGGTTGTGCTGGCAGGCACGGCAATGGAAGTTTCGCGTCATCGGATCGATCTTTTACTCATTGGTGATAATCGGTTTGACCTAGCAACATCCCGTTGAAAAATGGCGAATATCCATGAGCTATCTGCTACCCCAAACCATGTTCTCTTTGACGTGCTCTTCGATGGGTTCATGTCCCGGCAGGTAGCGCTTAAACCCTGATGACTGATCGCGTTCGAACATACCGACCTGGTTTTTTTGCTCGGCTCCTTCCCCAGGGAAAATGGAAGGTCAGGCTGAACGTGTCGTTACCAGCAGCCTTGCAGCTCAATGTGAACGGCGCCCTCGATCTTCCTTGCCTGGATGTCATAGCAATTTCTGTCACCAAGGCATTGCTGTGGCACTCGGTTGAAGTCCGCTCGCGTAAAGGGATTCATACCCTATCGTGCCTCGGAGAAGAGGCAGCAACCCGGCTTGCGGCAAACCTTTACAGCTTCATCAACAGCCACCTCTTCGACCTGATCAGCTCTGACACCGACCGCTTGAGCGAGGTGGATACGAAACTACAGACTATCACCGAGGGTAACCGGCAATATCTGGCCCATGCCGACCTCGCCCGTGCGATTGCGGGTGTAACCGGTGAAGCCGCGGCCGCGCTTTCGCACCCTCTGTTCGACCCGGAACTGATGCCAGCCACCCTGAAAGCGGTGCTGCCCCGATCGCTCGCGTTCGTTACCGATCCGGACGTGCGCCACAGATATAATGACGCGTTTGTCTCAGCTGAGCTGTCGAGATACCGGTCGTTCTTTGACAATTTAGACGGCCGGTCCTTGTCCGATCAGCAACGCGAGGCATGCATTCGACTGGAGGACAACAATCTTCTTGTCGCCTCAGCGGGGTCGGGCAAGTCCGCAACCATGGTCGGCAAGGTCGCCTATGTCCTCGACAAGCAGCTCTATCGCCCTGAAGAGATTCTCGTCCTTGCCTTCAACAAGAGCGCCGCTGACGAGCTAAAGGAGCGGATATCCAGACAGCTCGCGGTCGATCCAGGAAATTCGGAATGTAAAGTGACTACGTTTCATGCGCTGGGTCGCGGAATTATCGAGGAGGTCGAAGGCCGTCCCCCACAGCTCGCCGACTGGGTCGAACACCCTGCCGGCGAAGCGAAAATCATCGAACAGATCATTGACGATCTGCTGCGATCAGATGCGGAATTCGCCGATCTCTGGGTCAACCTCCTCGTCCTTCATCCCAAGGCGGATATCCCGGTCGAGGTGTTTGGTTCTGAGGCTGACTACGAGCGCTATCTGTCGGTGCGCCGGCGGAAAGGCAATGCGACCATCGGCACGATGGCCGGGATACATGTGAAGTCGCTCCAGGAGCAGACAATCACGAATTGGCTGTGGCTGCATTCCGTCGAATTCGACTACGAACGCCAGATCCCGATCGAAGAGAAAAACGGGCAGATCCGGTACGTCCATCCGGACTTCTATTACCCCACCAGCAAGACGATACACGAGCATCTGGCTATCAATGCCGATGGCTCATCACCCTTCACAGACTACGCCACCCATGCCGAACACAAGCTGGCCGGCTACCGCAAGGCGGGGATGGACGTTTTCCAGACGACGTCTGCACAAGCGTGCAATGGATCGCTGATTGAGGAACTCGAGGCGCAGCTCACGAAACGGGGCATCTCGTTCGAAAGAAAGAGCTATACGGCGATCGTCAAAGCCCTCGAGCCTGTTGTCATCAAACACTATCACAAGCTGATTGCGGTCTGCATCAAACACATCCGCGCCAGTCACCTCACCCTGGACATGCTGCTTGAGCGGGCCAAGGCGCTCCACGACCGCACCCGCGCCAAAGAGTTTGCTCAGGTCGTCTGGAAGATCACCGAGACCTATTCCCGGAAGCTTGAAAAAGCCAATCGCATAGACTTCGACTCGATGATCGCCAATGCCACGCGGCTCGTGGAAGCCGGACAGTATCAGAGCCCCTACTCCCTTATCCTGGTCGATGAATTTCAAGATATTTCCGAGCCGCGTGCGAACCTGATTAAGGCGCTGAAGCATCAGAAGGCATTCACCAAGATCTTTGCGGTTGGCGATGACTGGCAGTCCATCTATCGCTTCGCCGGATCGGACATAACGATCTTCACGCAGTTCGAGGCGAATTTCGGGGCAAGCTGGCAAGGTCGACTGGAGCAGACCTATCGTTGCAACCAGCTCATCGCCGAGACGGCCGCCAGTTTCGTGCAGCGCAATGCCGCCCAACTTAAAAAGTCGGTGCGATCGACACGGCCCGCGATTGCGCGGTCGATCCGGGTCATTCCGACCGACGGTGAAGGGGGCAAGCCAGATTTCGCCGATTCATGCCTCCGATTGCTGAAGCGCCTCGACACCTTCCTTGGCGGGATTTCCGTACAGTGGCGGAGTGATGGACACCAGAAACTCAAGGTCATGGTGCTGTGGCGCTACAACCAGCTGGACCCGTTCAGGGGGGCGACACCAAAATTCGAGCATATCGAGGTGTCGGGACTGTCGTTCCATCGAGCCAAGGGACTTGAGGCCGACTATACGATTCTGCTCGATGTCAGTGAAGGCGACTATGGGGTGCCAAGCCGGATAGAGGACGACGAGCTGTTCAATCTAGTCATGCCGCGACCGGAGACATTTGAGTTTGCCGAGGAGCGCCGCCTTTTCTATGTCGCATTGACCCGCGCAAGCCGCGGCGTGTTCCTGCTTACGAACAGCCGTGAGCCATCCAGATATATTCGGGAGCTCTCAGAAATCGCCGGCGAAAACTTGCGTTTCGAGACCATTGATGGTGATACGCTAAATCAATGTCCGGCGTGCGGCGTGGGCCAACTGGTAGAACGGAAAGGTCGCAACAACGGCCGCTTTCTCGGGTGTAACCAGTATCCCGGCTGTGACCACACGCAGCGACGAAGCGCCGAATGAACGAGCCACGTCGCCTGCGCGGCTGCGCGAGGTCTGCAATCGCTCTTCCAATTGATCGTGTCGGCCGGAAACAACTGCTCTACCGGCCAGATCGCACGATACCGAACGCATTTCGCGTCGGCACGGCCGATGCCAACCATTCGCGTTTTCAGCATTCGTCGATGAACATACGGAGCGTTTGTCCGAAATTTGTATGTGTATTTCGGACTCGCCTTTTGTCCGAAAAAAGTATACATCTTTCGGACATGGCAGCCGACTCACCCGATCTGAAATCAGCAATGCTCGAACGCATACGTGGGGATTCACCGCGCAAGGTTTGGACGCCTAGCGATTTCGTTGACCTCGCCTCGCGAGATGCGGTCGACAAGGCGTTGCAACGCCTAACAAAAACAGAAATCCTCAGGCGGATCGATCGAGGACTTTATGACCAGCCTGGTTTTAACAAACTAACTCAAAAGCCCAATCCTCCCGATCCGCGCTCTGTTATCGATGCCGTTGGGCGCCGCGATCAAACCCGTATGCTTGTAGACGGAATGACTGCAGCAAATGACCTCGGTTTGACAGACGCTGTTCCTGCAAAAATTATCGTCCATACCGATGCAC
Organism: Polymorphum gilvum SL003B-26A1; assembly: GCF_000192745.1. Taxonomy (NCBI): domain Bacteria; kingdom Pseudomonadati; phylum Pseudomonadota; class Alphaproteobacteria; order Rhodobacterales; family Paracoccaceae; genus Polymorphum; species Polymorphum gilvum. The sequence continues at coordinate 4,282 of NC_015258.1, read as the reverse complement.
GTCGGCGACCGATCAAGCTCGGCAATGTGACGATCACCTTTCGTCCAACAGCCGCCAGCAAATTGTTCTGGGCCGGACGACCGGCAATGCGGGTCGTTCAAGCGCTTTACTGGCTTCGCGATATTTTGCTCCGCGAAGGTGAAAGTGACCGCGTGAGCGGCAAACTTGCCAAGCTTTTCGAGGATCCTGCGGTCGGCGCGGCCATTAAAGCCGATTTGGCAGCAGGCATTACCGCGCTTCCGACATGGATGTGGACATTTCTCAAGCCGCTCATCGAAGGTGAGAGGGGCGATCATGATCAGCATGTCAGTAGCGATCGCACTGCAGATGATCACGACGCCGACGATCATCACCGCGACGACGATGATGGACATCGCCATGGCGATCCTCGCCTGAAACGTAAGTCGGTCTCGACCCGCATAGCAAGCAACAAACGCAGTCACTCCAGGCAATGAAGAAATGAATCCAGCTTATGACGAGGTCCTTGCAGCTGGAGAAGCTGCGATGTTGAGCGCCTTCGATACGACGGCGCAGCGGCTCGGCACGGCCGCCCAGAACATAGAAAAAGACTTTTGGGTCTGTTGGACCCTAGATGTCTTATTCAACGGATTAAACGACAGTGGTCCTCGCCTCCTCTTCAAAGGCGGAACCTCATTATCCAAGGGATTCGGTCTAATCAGCCGGTTCTCCGAAGACATAGATGTCACGGTATTTAGAGATGACATTGGCGAGCCGGCGACCATCGAGGAACTTGAGGAGCTCAGTGGAAAGAAACGCAAAGCACGTCTCGAGGCGATCAAGGATGCCTGCAAAGCCTACATTAACGGACCCCTGCGCGACGAATTGACGAAAATTCTTGCGGACCGCCTCAAGGCCGCCGGCGCTGATCCCTCAAACGCGAGGATCGAAGCCGACGACACCGATCCCGATGGCCAGACCTTGTTGATCTGGTATCCGGCGGCGACACCGCGGTCGGAGTATGTGAGGGCGGCCATCAAGATTGAGTCAGGTGCAAAGTCTGCGCTTGATCCCAATAGCGAAGTGCCGATTAAACCCTATGTCGATGACGATCTTCCGGCGCTTGACCTGACGGTGCCAGCCGTGCGGACTGTCGATCCTGAACGAACCTTTTGGGACAAGGTCGTCATTGTCCACGGGCTGCGGCGGTGGTTCGACAAGCGCGGTGAACTAAAGGGCGGTGGCCAACGGGTTTCGCGACACTACTACGATCTGCATCGGCTCGTCGCGACACCGGTAGGAGCAGCGGCCATCAAAGATAGAGCGCTCGGTGAAGATTGCGTCGCGCACGCCCGCATGTTCTTCAATCGGCCCGACTTCGATCTCGCCAGCGCTGTTCCTGGCTCCTTCGCACTTGCGCCGCACGACGCGATGATCGAACAGCTCCGCATTGATTACCGGGCTATGCAGGGCATGATCTTCGGCGACCCGCCAGCGTTCGAAGCCGTGATCGACAGCATCGCTTCGCTTGAGGCGAGTTTGAACAAGGGCGCAGACTAAGCGGACGGGGCTATGAAGAGGTTGGACGGAGTAGTGGGGGCGAAACCGGAGCCGGAAGCTCATCGTAACGGCAACACGGTTGTAGCTCCGCTGCGCAAGCGACGACTTACTGGCGAGCTTTATGAGCGCGACAGGAAGGTGGAAACACTCATCGCCGAGTTGGCCGCGCTGCCACGCGACGAGTTAATCGGCAGAGCTGCAATTACGAAGCGCTCCGAGCCGGGATACGTACCCAGCGAGTGCCTCGTGTATTTCATCCGCGCTAGTCGTCACGACAATAACGAAACATGGTTCGAGCGCCTTTATCGTATACTCATGGAGCGGGTGCTCCGCAGCGTGCCCAAACCGGAGAACTCCGACGGCAAGACTGAATCGCTGACGCGCAGCGTGGTGCGTGACAAAGTCTTCAGCCGGTTTGTAGAAATTCTATCCGCAGACCGAGCATCATACGTCGACAAACTCGATTATTTCGAGGTGCGATTCGATGGCGCTGTGGCGAGCTTGCGACGCGATGCTCAGGAACAGGCTTGGCGCGACGAGAACAGATCCAAGCCTCTCGAATATGACGAGGAGAGTGGTGAACTGTCAGCAGAGGTCGAGGCAGCGGCCGGAGCCCATGATCCTTTCGCCGCATCGGATTTTGACGATCCGTCTTACCGGTCGCGTTTGGATGCGGCGATTGAAGCTTTACCGCCAGAACAAATCAGGATCATACATATGCTGAAACAGGGCTTCCCAATAGATTCTAAGGAGCCAGACGTCATGACCATCGCCAAGGCCCTAGGTCGTTCCGAAAAAACGATCCGAACTTATCGCGACAAAGCGTTCGCAGCGTTGCGGGTGGCTCTGGCCGACGGTGAAAAGCAATGAGTCCCGCCGGCGAACGCCCATCCCGCGAAGCCGTGCTCGACGCATTCGCAGTCGAAAGCGAGCCCGATCGCTCGACCCTCGAACGCTACCTGCGTCTTTACCCAGAATACGCCGCAGAACTCGTCGATCTCTCGCGCGAACTCAGCCGCGAGACCTCGGAAGAGGCCGCGCCCCCTTCCGCTGCGGATCAGGCGCTGATTGATGCCGCCTGGTCGCAACATGCGAGGGCTCTGCCCGAGGCAATTCCAGATCCTTTTGCGGCTCTCACAGCCGCTGACTGGCGCACCGTCGCTCACCAACTGGACATCCCGCGCCAGGTTGTCACGGCACTGCGTGAACGGCGCGTGTCGTTTCTCAGTATCCCTCGCCGCTTTCTTGAAAATCTGGCGATCGCAATGCGCTGCTCCGTCGCCCAGCTGGAGTTGTCTTGGGGAGCCACCCCACTAGCTGCGGCTCGTAGCTACAAGGCTGACGGAAAGCCGACCACGGGTGAGCAGGTCACTTTCGAAAAGGTGTTGATCGACGCCGGCATTCCCGTTGAGAAGCGAACCCGGCTTTTGGGGGAGATGGACTGATATGGACAGCGTGGAGCTTGCCAGGCAAGTCGCCGCCGAGCTTCACGCTCACCTTGTCGAATCCGGCGCCAATCCTTGGGCACCGTATGAATTCGTCGTCGCCGAGGCCACGCGGCGGGGGATTGACGTTGAGCCGACTGCGGCGGGTGCAGCTATGCTCAACGGCGGTCGCGCTACCTTTATAGCCGCCGACGATCTGATCCTTCATGAGAATGTCGGCTCTCTATTCGAGAAAGCCTTCCTTGTTGCGCACGAGATCGGGCATGTCGAGCTTGGCGACGATCCGGACGATGAGTCTGCGCCGACGATCGACCCCGCCCGCGCCGCCGAACCATCACCGGTCGGTATTGATCGGGTTGTCGACTATGGGCGCAAGCAACGGCGCGAAGTCCAGATGGATCTGTTCGCGAGAGAGTTGCTGCTTCCTCGTAGCGTCGCCCGAGAACTCCACGTAGCTGGAGGGCTTTCTGCTTCTGAGATTGCCGAGAAGCTCGGCGCGCCGTTCGAGGTCGTGGCGCAACAGCTGCTTGATGCCCTCTTGTTGCCGCCCTTCCCGACCAAGCCGACGGCAGCGCATGAGGAACGGCCCTTGAATCCCTTGCAAGCAACGGCGGCGGGGCATCGCGGAGGGGCCTACCTGCTAGAAGCAGGTCCAGGCACTGGCAAAACCCAGACGTTAGTCGCACGCGTTGAAGGCCTCCTCGCAGACGGTGTTGATCCAAGGCGCATCCTGCTTCTGACGTTCTCGAACAAGGCAGCGGGTGAAATGGCCGAAAGGATCGCGCGCAAAAGGCCCGACGCAGCGGCCGCAATGTGGATCGGCACGTTTCACGCCTTTGGCCTCGATATCATCCGCCGGTTCTATGCGGAGCTCGGCTTACAAAAAGATCCACGGATGATGGATCGTACTGAGGCAGTTGAGCTCCTAGAGGAGGAGTTTCCGCGTCTGAGGCTGGCTCACTATCGTAACCTGTATGATCCCACCCAAATCATCTCCGACATGCTGGTTGCTATATCCAGAGCCAAGGATGAGGTGGTCGACGCCAACAGTTACGCCGCGCTCGCTGGCGCCATGCTAACGAAGGCGACTGACACCGAGGCCCGCGAAGCGGCAGAGCGTGCCGTCGAGGTGGCTCGTGTCTACGCGACCTATGAGCAGCTCAAGCGCAACGCGCATTGCATCGACTTCGGTGACCTTGTCGCGCTGCCGGTGCAACTTGAGAGCGGCGGTGCAAAATTCGGCCACGGTAGCGGCGGGATAGTCCTGCCGCGGGCGGCGTAAAAGTCGTCCACCTATTTTCCTTCTGCAACATGTGCAG